>DXZE01000059.1 GCA_019415435.1 Erysipelotrichaceae bacterium | reverse complement strand
GGCCTTTCATCCCATGGCTGAAGCACATGGGTTTTCCCGGCCGTTTTTTATAAAACAAATGACTCTTCCAGAGAAATATGACCCGTTGCCAATACCGCATTGTATGCTTTTACAAGATCCAGAATGTCGCAGACTTCCGGCTTCAGATTTCCATTCTCATCAAGAATACGAATACCATTATCATGACAATATTTACCTTTACCATAGAAAGCAATATGATTCTCTGCATGCAAGGTAAGCATCCAGATCACATCAGCTCCTATATCCAGATACAGCTTTACCGCATCCGGATTCAATCCGCCGACAGACTTATTTAATACAGCACCACTGTATGCCTTTGTCGTGAACTGATGTGAATCATTTAATTGTCTGGCTCTGCCTGGTGTAGGATCGAGGTGATTTTTGATCAGGATACCCGCCATACCATATTTATCTGCCATCTCTATTGCTTCATAGTCATTCAATGACCTCTTTACTACATCAGGAGATGGATGCATATCCAGATCATAGGCACCTTTCATTAATTCATATACGACTTCATGTTCAGGCTGATACATACTTATATCCCCTTAATGGAACCTTGGCAGATTCCAGTTATAGTGAATGGCAAGATAACGGATGACCATTGTTGTAGTAAGACTGATGATAATAGCCCACATACCAGGCATAACAGCTCTGGCAAGAATGTATACAAAGGATCCAGCCACAGCGGCAACACCATACACTCTTTCTCTCATGATCAAAGGCATCTGTCCCGCCATCATGTCTCTTAAAATACCACCACCGATACCGGTAACGGCACCGACAAAAATACACAGAAATGGATTAGCACCATAGCCTGCCGCAATGGCTGTACGGCTTCCTGTAACCGCAAATACAGCTAATCCTATCGTATCTGTAATATTCAGCATTCTGACAGTCTGTTCCTGATGATCATCAATAATCTTATGTTTCCGATACTTCAGGATAAATGTAATTAAAGATACTACAAATGCCACAAATACATAGGAAGGATCTGTAAACATAGAAGGAGGATTCAGTCCCAGTAAAAGATCTCTAATAACGCCTCCACCTACAGCTGTCACACAGCCTAAGACAATAGCACCGAAAATATCCATTTTATTTTCATATGCGACCATAACGCCGGATATCGCAAAAGCACTGCTGCCTATTAACTCCATTACCAGAAGTATTATTTCAAATCTTGTCATAAACCTTCTTTTTCTTCAGAATCATCGCATCCGGATTACTGAAATCCGCATAATACTTATCACAATAGCGGATCATCTCATTCGCATTATCTGTATCATCAAAATATGTAATATATCCTTCTAATGACTTAGCCTTAATCATTAGAGACCGTGAATGTACCGATATAAATGTACGTGACTTATATTTGGAATTCTTAGCGTCCTGAATCAGATTGGCACCTATGGAATTACCATCAAAGGCCACAATCACAGACTCTCTCCGCTTGAATATCTCATAGGCAAAGCTCTTATAGCATCCCATCGCACTAGCTTCTATGGAAACACGTACATGGACTGGTTCTGTCTGTATTTTCTTCCATTCTGTTTTAGTTACAGCAGAAGGTACAAAGCACCATATATCAAACCGGTTATGATTATGTTCTAAAAGATACTTCTCATATCCTTTAAAGGATGGTCCGATCACAAAGAATACTTTATCCGGATCACTTCTTTCAAGCAGATCATCTAATAATTTTGTTTCTGGAAGACGAAGCTTTGTTATATGCGATGCATTGTTAAAGCTTCCACCTGCTATAATCACCGGCACCTTATCGGCTGGCATCAGACTGATCTTGTCTTTGAATACTTCATTACTGTCATACTTTCTTTCACCTGCAGATACAGCAAGGAATTCATCTGATTCTTCGTTAATTCTCTTTTGATAGAACTGTTCGGTATCTGTATGACATGTATCTTCAAACCATTTGTTCTTATCTTCAAAAGCCTTCAAAGAAACATCCATAACATGCTTTTCAGCTTCTGCCATCTGACACATTTCATTGAAATCAAGATCCAGCATACGTTCTAATGAAAGCTGCTCATCGATGGAATCCGTTCCATATAAAGCACCGCCATCTGTCCCCTGTACACAGGCTATACCAGCCTTCAGATACTGCTTTAAAGGATGATGCTGTAAGGAATTGAGATTATTCAGACGGACATTGGATGTGATCTGGAATTCCAGTACAACATGATATTTCAATAAGAGTTCAATCAGCTCTCTGCCCTTGTTTGTATTCAGATTGGCAGTATAGAGACCATGTCCAATCCGCATGCATGGAAACTTCTGACCTGGAGAAAGACTATCTCTGACACAGAGAATACTGTTTGCAACATTATCCGGAAGACTGTCATTCTCACCCGCATGGATTCTTATCACAAAAGAAGGTATGTCTGTGGCAATCTTTACAATTTCATGAATGACCGGTTTTAATTCCCTGATATCATTGATCTCTTCCCCGACAAAATCACTTCCTGCAATATAAGGATCTCTGGCAACAGCCTTTAATACCTGCAGGTTTTCTGTAAAGTAATTGTTTTCAATCTGATCTTTTACAATTGTTAAAGGAATTCTTCTGAAAGCCGCAAGAAAACGCAGAGTTACACCTGTTTCTTTTGTGATGGCAGGCATGACTTCATGTATTTCCTTTAATACATGTGCTGCCTGTTTTTCCCTGACTAAAGATGTATCCGATATTTCCGCATAATACACTCTGTTATGAGCGTAGGATCTGGCAATCCATAACAATTCATCCTGATACAGGGAATTATTTCTGTAGTCAGGATTCTCACGATCCTCTAACATCTGATGCAGATACTGAACAATATCTGTATCCGGTATTTCATCAATATGATGGAAGACAATCTTTTCATTACTTTCAATACCCTTGGTAAATACATACCGGTACAGATATACCTTTTCAAGATTTGTAAAAACTGCCTGACCATCTTTCATAACAGCTAAAGAAGCACGTATCTTTGGAATGTTATAAGAGGCATTTTCCAGATTGTTCAGGATTAAATCCGCAAAGTTTATAAATGTATTGTCATTGATTCTTCTTTTAAGATATTTACCTTTCAAAGAAGAATCTTTAAGAGTTTCTGCGACAACACATCTGTCTCTTTCAAGCTTTTCCTTCTGTTTATCTGTAATTTTTAAATGAAGTTTTTTAATGTAGTAATACGGATAGCGGATCTGATGGGCAATACCTGTCGCTATCAGAATATCTGGCGAAAGATTTGCATTCATATGGGTATGTAAGTCTGTATGAAACTTGCACTCTTCCCTGATATATGTCTTTACCAGGGTTTTATTGGCATTCAGATGATATTCCTTTGTCTGTGACATGAATGTCTTGGCAATGGCAGGAATGTATGCCTTGCGGTCAATCGTACCATCCGGATATATGTTGGCAGTCTTCGTTTCTGCTAAACGCAGAATCCATAAGAATCTTCCTTCACCATCAATATAACCCGGTATCCTTTCTCTGATAACTTTAAGACCATTTGTATCAAAAGAAATATCCAGATGACATAATGAAGCCAGATTTGAAATCAGATTGCCACTGGCATGGTTAGGTGTACTGATTTCATAACACAAATCATGATTTTCTTTAAATAATGTGACAATAATATCTTTTTCTTTATCCAGATAAAACTTACCAAAATACTGCATAGCACTATTCTAACAGTTTCTCACATAAAAAATGCCATCCCTTTGTAAAGAGATGACATTCTTTCAAATTCTTTATAAGAATTACTTCTTCTGAATATACTTCAGGCAGTCCAGTGTAACTGCGGCAAGGATGATAATACCTTCAAATACGAACTGGAGATTTGTATCAATACCCAGGATTGTAAGAGAATATGTTAATCCTGTAAAGATCAGAACACCGGTAACAACACCAGAGATCTTACCAATACCACCAGTGAAGGAAACACCACCGACAACGCAGGCGGCGATAGCATCCATATCCCAGCCCTGTCCATATGCGGCAGAACCAGAACCGAACATTCTCTGGCACTCTAACCATGAACCAAAGCCATACAGAATACCAGCCATTACGAAGGCACCTACTGTAACTTTGAATACGTTAATACCAGAAACAGATGCTGCTTCAGGGTTTCCACCTACTGCGAATAAGGACTTACCGAATGTTGTCTTGTTCCAGATGAACCATACAATGATGATTGCGGCAACAGCCCAGAGAATAATTGTAGGGAACTTACCGACCTTAGGAATAAACATAGCCGGAATAGCAGGTTCAATAGCGCCGAAGGATACACCCTTTGTGGCATATGTTAACAGACCGAAGATAATCAGCATGTTAGCCATTGTGGCAACGAATGGATGCATCTTGAACTTTGCCATGAAGAAGCCGGCAATAGATGTAAAGATTGTGCAGAGAATAATGCACAATAATAATGCGAATAATGCTCTGCCTACAAGCGGCATATTTGTAAAGTCAAATACATGTCCGAATACAGAACCTGTGTTAGGACCCTGGTGCATGATGATGGTTGATGTAACCATACCCATACCTACCATACGTCCGACAGAAAGGTCAGTACCTGTTAACAGGATCAATCCGGCAACACCAAGTGCCAGGAACATTCTAGGAGATGCCTGCTGCAGAATATTCAGAATGTTTGTCATTGTGAATAACTGAGAACCATTCTTGACGACTGGTGTAATGATACCTAAGAATACGAAGACAAGAATAATGACAATATACAGACCATTCTTTAAGAAGAACTGTTTTCTGTTGAAGTTATATTTTCTTAATTCTCTCTTCTGTGCCTGATTCTCACCGAATGTAAACTTGGAAAGTCTCAGTAAGTCAATCAGATGATACTCATGTGTAAATGCTTCATGTCTGCGGTCCTTGATTACCTGCAGGTCTTTCTGATAAGTCAGCTTTGCGTCAAAGACTTTGTTCTTATATACATAGTTTTCATCTTTGATCTCATGTTTCAGATCCGCACCGCCTTCGGCATTCAGTTTCTTCAGGTTCTCTTCATGCTCCTGCTTTAACTGAGCCAAATGCGCATTGTGCTTCTGTAAAGCCTGTTCCTTCTGAACATTGCAGGAAGCATCAACCTTGGAGAAGTAATCACTGTCATAATGAGCTTTCAGATAATCCTCAGCTTCTTTGATCAGCTTATTTACCTGATCCTTATTCTTTGCTTCAACTGCCTTTGCTTTTTCAAGTTCGGCCTTATCAGCTGAAATCTTCGAATTCTTTTCATCTTTTGAATAAATTTTAGATTCTTTAACAACCTTGATATGGTTTGTCAGACTCTGAACACGATCCGTACCATCGACACGCAGGGCATCAATCTGTCTCTGCTTATCTGCTACATAATCATCTATTGGCTTAAGCAGTGCTTCTTCCTGCTCTGCACTCAGAATCCCATTTGTATTTTTCTCACTCATGATTCATTTTCTCCTTACAGATACTTGGCACTCAATCTCAAGAGCTCTTCCTGATTTGTTTCCTTGGTATTTACAATCCCGGCAAGTCTGCCATTGGACATAACACCGATACGGTTTGTAATACCGAGAATTTCAGGCATTTCAGAAGAAACAACAATAATTGTCTTACCCTGTTTTGCCATTCTGATAATCAGTTCATAAATTTCATACTTGGCACCTACATCGATACCTCTGGTAGGCTCATCCATCATGAATACTTCCGGATCTCTTTCAATCCATCTACCGAAGATAACCTTCTGCTGGTTACCACCGGAAAGAGATGTCATCATGTCATCTGGACCCATAGCCTTTGTATGCATCAGATGCAGTTCATCACTGGTAGCCTTTACCATCTTGACATCAGATAGTACTAATCCATTTTTGTAATGACTCAGGTTGGCAATAGTTGTATTGAAGGTTAAGTCACCTTTCGCAAACAGACCGTTTGCCTTACGTTCCTCTGTAATCATCGCAAAACCATGTTCCATAGCATCACGGGCACTGTTGAAATTCATCAGCTTGCCTGCATAGTACACACGTCCTGCAGCTCTTGTACGGACACCGAATATGGTTTCCAGTAATTCTGTACGGCCAGCTCCTACCAGTCCATACAAACCGAATATTTCACCTTTTCTGACATCAAATGTGATATCCATGATATGCGGTTCATACTTGGTAGAGAGATGTTTGATCTGAAGAATGACATCACCAGGTTTGTTATCAACCGGTGGGAATCTGTTATCCAGAGATCTTCCGACCATGGCCGCAATCAGTTCATTCATATTTGTATCTTTAGTGTCTTTTGTCATGACAAGCTTGCCATCACGCAATACAGAGACCTGATCACAGATTTCGAAGACTTCATCCATCTTATGAGAAATATAGATAATGGAAATTCCCTGATCTCTCAATCTGGACATCATCTTAAACAACTTTCTGACTTCAGGTTCGGTCAGTGATGAGGTTGGCTCATCAAGAACGATGAGTTTTGAGTTATAGGAAATTGCCTTGGCAATTTCACACATCTGTCTTTGGGAAACTGACATATTGCGCATTGGCTGTGTCAGATTGACTGTCATACCCAGCTTACGGAAAAGATCCGAAGCCTCTTTTCTCATACGTCCTTCATCAACTACCCCAAGAGAGTCCGTTGGATAGCGTCCGAGGAACAAGTTATCTATTACGCTTCTGTCCAGACATTGATTCAATTCCTGATGGACCATGGCAATTCCGTTTTCCAGAGCATCCTTAGGACCGGAGAAACTGACTTCCTTGCCATCAAGAATGATTGTACCTTCGTCTTTCTGATACGTACCGAACAGGCACTTCATCATTGTCGATTTACCGGCACCATTTTCACCCATCAGACCCATAACGGTTCCACGTTTCACATCCATGTTGACGTGATCGAGGACAACGTTACGGCCGAATGATTTGGTCATGCCGCGAATCGACAGAATGATATCTTTATTTGTTTCTGTCATTGTATATACCTCTGCTAAATTTACTGCTGTCCAGAGCATTCTGTTTTCTTCTATAAATTAGGAGAAGAGGTTATCAGGCAGTATGAACAACTCCCGATAACCTCTGATTTCAATCTAAAGATTATTGACCCAGAATGGCTGTATAAGAAGCAGCATTATCTGTCTTAACCATGTTGATTGCAAATGCATCATAGTCACTTGGGTTGCCAAGACGTCCAGTAATGTTACCTTCTGTCTGACCATCGCCACCAATGTAATCAACCTTGAGGTTCAGCAGATCATCATAGTTTTCAAGCAATGGCTGATATGTTGAAGAAAGGAAGTTATCAGCTGCGTTATAGATGTCAAGCCATACCTTCTTTTCTGGAGAAGTCTTGGAATCGAGCTGATTAGAAACTGGCTTGTAAACAACTGTAGAATCTGTGAAGTCCTTATAGTTATCAGCTGTAACTGCAACGTTCAATGCATAGAAGGAACGCTCGTCTTCAACATACTTATAATCTTCACCTTCTGTTAAGACGTTGCCAGCATCATCCTTCTTGGAGATACCTGTCATGATGTCTACGCCATCCAGAGCGTTTCTCAGAACTCTTAATGTCAGATAAGCCTGAACATCAGCGTGCTGGGAGATTGTTCCGCCATATCCTTCTGGAATAGCAGCAACTGCATCAGAGTTAGCATCGTAGCCGAATGTCGGAACCTTTTCAGCCTTGGACCACTTGTTGAACATAGCCATGCCCATACCATCATTGTTGGAGACAACTAAGTCAATCTGATCACCTAAGTCACCAGCCCATGCTGTGATTGTGTCACCAGCTGTAGCTGCATCCCATGTAGCACCAGCAGAGTTCTTCATTTCCTTGGAAGCGAGTTCCTTAACCTTGAATCCGGCAACTTCGCCTTCCTTAACTGCATCAGGGTTACCATCAAGTGGATCAGAAACGATATTTCCATCCTTTTCAACAGCTGTTCCTAATGCCTTACGAACACCTCTTGTACGTGCGATAGAGTCATTATGACCTACGTCACCAATTGCAAGAACGTATCCGATTGTGCCATCGCCATTACGGTCGATTGTGTCCTTGTGGTCTTCGATGTACTTAGCAACCATTTCGCCCTGTAATTCAGCACCCTGGTTAGCATCGAATCCTACATAGTAAGTGTCTTTGTTCCAGTTCAGAGCGTTCATATCAAGTTCGCCTGTGCTGGAGTTGGAAGGCTGACGGTTGTAGAATACGACTGGCTTATCCTTGTTAGCTACGTCGCTTCCGCCGCCAGATGCTGTAGAACCCTTATTAGAACTACCGGAGCATCCTGCTAATGACAGGGCCATAACACCTGTCATAGCTACTGAAATAAACTTCTTGTTCATAAAAACCAAATTCCCTCCTTGAATGATCAAATGCGTTTTGGTTTTACCTATAAATTAAAATAGTTTGTTTTTGTAATCGCTTTCGAAAGGCTTACAAA
>DXZE01000058.1 GCA_019415435.1 Erysipelotrichaceae bacterium | reverse complement strand
CATTTTATACATATTTTTAAATTGTATGAATTTGTTAGTGCCAGTATAAAGACCCGTTTTCTACATTATTGATGTACTCTTCATGGAATACTTCTCTGAATTCTTTTACGTCATCCTGTAAGCCATACTTTTCAGGTACTTCTTTTAAAACAGCATGCATTTCATCCGCAAGCTTTTTAGCAGCACTTTCATTTGTAATAGAGACAAGACCTAAAAGTGTAGAATTAAATCCTCTGTCATCCGCGTTCGTTGTAATAACCGTACGGGCAAAGTGATGCCACTCTGGCAATAATACATCCCTGAAATCTTCTTCATAGATCCCGAATTGTGCATACAGGGATCTTATTTCTTCTACCTTCTTACGTCTTTTAAAGAATGGTACAGTTTCATTGGTATTGCGGAACTTCAGATCCAGCCATACCCGCATAAACTGATCTGCCATATTTCTTCCATAACGTAACTTATAAATCCTGGAACGTTTCTGTTCAGATTCATTATTTTCAAATGTATCTAATGCATGTTTCAGCATTGCCTTGCGTCTTTCCGGATCCATTTCTTCATAATAGGATTCTGGCCAGTTATCCAGATAATCCTCTGTTTTCTCTGTTTTATCTTTCAGTTTCATAAAACATCTCCATCAATGATAAATCCATCCCTTTGGATATTTGTTGCGGAATTGTCCATGTGTGACTTTTCCAAAGCCTAAAGCATGATGATCGACTGTCACTAATACAATTCCATCTTTCAGATGAAAATCATCAATCATTAAGGTTTCTCCTTTCAGATACCGGATGACTCTTTCATCATCATCAGAAAGGTTTAAAACCTGATCACATTCTTCTTCCTTTAAGATACATCCTAATGTTCCTTCCAGTTCAAACCGGTTCTTCTTTTCTTCTCCTAAAAGAAGACCAGAGCGTAATATCCTTAAACCTCTCATATCCATATCTGTTTCAGGTACAGCATATACATGATTATGAATACTCTGAATGTTTGTATTGTAAAAATCTATATGGATGGTATCCTGATGCCACTTTGTGATTGTATGATCTGTTTTCTTTTCTTCTTTCTTATTACCTCTTTGAAGTAATGAAACAAAATGTCCTTCTCCTTTTACTTTATGAGGAAATAGCTTTGTCCCATAGGCATTCTGTATAAAGCCTTCTTTATAAGTCACAGGAATCACATGTAATGAATCATCAAGAGATAATGCATACTGAATCATTTCTTCATCTTCACATGCAGAAAAAGTACAGGTGGAATAAACAAGCATACCTCCTTCTTTCAACATGCTTAAACAATCCCTGATGATCTCCTTCTGTTTTTCTACATAGTAAGAAGGACCATGTTCTTTCCATGAATTTATCAATGACGGTTCTTTATGAAACATTCCTTCCCCAGAACAAGGAGCATCAATCAGAATCTTGTCAAAATATCCTTTGAAATAATCTTTTAAATGACCTGTATTTTCAGCCATGACAAAAGCATTGCGGATACCTGCTCTTTCAATATTCTTCACTAATGCCTGGCACCTTGATACAGAGATATCATTAGAGACAAGTATGCCTGTACCATTGAGCCTGGCGCCTAGTTCCGTACTCTTTCCACCTGGGGCTGCACATACATCCAGCACTCTATCATCAGGTTCTATCGGCATTACCGCTCCTGGTAACATAGCCGATGGTTCCTGTATGTAATAAAGCCCTGCAAAATAATACGGATGCTTTGTGACAGGATCATCAGGATTATAATAAAAGCCATTGTCTGTCCATGGTATTGGCTCTAAATGATAAGGGAACTGTTTCAGAAAATCTTCTGTTGAAATCTTTAATGTATTTACCCTCAAACCATGATATACAGGTCTGTCAAAAGAGTGTATGTAAGCTTCATATTCATTTCCAAGAAGCTTTTTCATTTCTTTCTCATATGTATCTGGTAATAAATTCATATATGTATTATCAGTCAATGTAAGAAAAAAGACAAAGTTTCCTTTGTCTAATCTGCCTCCTTGAAGGAATAGCCATGTTTCTTATTGTAGTATTTCATAATGAAGTATATCGGTACGATTATGATCATTGCGCCAAGTCCAATCAGAAGATTTCTTACATTGGCATTGCATAATAGCCATACTGCAACAATTGCCGCAAGGATCGGAATCACCGGTCCAAATGGTACTCTGAAGGTTGATTTCATACCTCTTTTACGGAATACAAGAATTGCAAGGCAGGTAGGAATATACTGGGTAAATCTGGAGATAGTTGAAATAGCCGCAAGCTCTGTAAAGGTACCGCTTAAGGCAATCGGAATCACGATCAGAGCACTGATCAGAATGGCAATACCTGGTGTACCATGTCTGGACTTCTTTGCGATTACTGGCGGTAACATTCCTCTTTCCGCTAAAGCTTCACATCCACGCGGATTATACAAAGAAGAAGCGACGTTAATACCACCGATGGATATCAGGGTTCCGATTGTAACAAGCATATCGCCAAAGCCACCTAAAAATGTCTGCATGGCATCTGCGACAGGTGTTTCTGACTGGGCAAGGCTGTTGCCAAGTGTACCGATAGAGACAACCTGAACAAGGATATAAATCAAAGCCACAATGCTCATGGCAGCAGTGATCGCAAGCGGAATATTACGCTTTGGATTGTCCATATCTTCTGCTGCTGTCGCAATTGATTCAAAACCGGTAAATGCATAGAAAATCAATATGGAGGCAGCTGAGAAATCCTTTACAGTAAATCCTTTTGGAACTACAGGCTGAAAGTTAGCTCCTTTGATAAAGAAAATACCAACGATAATAAAGACAGCTAATGGTACAAGCTTGCCTGCCGTCATGACGTTATTGAAGTACTTGATCAGATCAACACCAAGATAGTTGATTAAAGAAAGACCGCCAACTAAAGCAACAATCAGGCAGGCTCTTACAGCACCCTGACCAGCGGCTGGCCATACAGCAGCTAAAGCCGTCACAAAGCCTACTGCCATTGTTGCCCAGGCAATTTCCTGAACAACATATTTCATAAAGCCTACTTCAAATCCAGCAAAGTTACCGAATGCTTCCTTGACATAGATATAGGAACCGCCATTGGATTTGAATAAACCTGCAGCTTCCGCAAAGCATAAAGCCATGGATCCAGCTAGTAAAATAACAAAGATATAGACAAAGATACTGCTTGTACCAGCTAAGGCATAAGCCTGACCCGGTAAAAGGAATATGCCTGTACCAATAATGGAATTGATACCCAGGAGGATCAACGATCCTAAACCAAACTTCTTATTTTTCATGGCATGCCTCTACAAATGCTTTAAATAAAGCGATCATATCCGGATTATCAAATTCTGCCATCATTTCCGGATGGAACTGTACAGCAGCCATAAAGCTTCCATACTCTCTTTCAATGCCTTCTATCACACCATCTGATGCTTTGGCAGTAACTTTAAATCCATCTGCCACTTTTTTAAGAGACTGATGATGGAAGGAATTGACTCTTGTCTTAGATCCAAGCACATGGCCGATAAAGGAATCTTTATCAATCTCTATATCATGAGTACCCTGATACCTGGGAGCACTCTGATCATGTTTCAGACAGTTTTTAATATCATCTGCCTGGTTCTGATAAATAGTGCCGCCAAATGCGACATTCATGATCTGGATACCCTTGCAGATACCAAATACAGGTAAATGCAGCTCATCTGCTGCGTGAATCACAGCCAGATTAAATACATCTACTTCTCTCATGACATAACCGCACTTTTCGCTGATCTTTTCACCATATAACTCAGGATCTACATCATACCCACCGGTTAAAAGAACACCATCTAATCCTTCTAACTGTTCTTTCACATCTTCCAGATTATGTAAGACTGGTAATAATACCGAAATACCACCGGCTTTTTCAATACTCGTTATATAGTTATGATTCACATACGTACGATAGGAACCCATTAACATACCCGATTCCTGAATCAGAATATTTCCAACTACACCTATACGCGGCTTTTTCATACACTCTCTCCTGTCTTTTTAAACGCAATCAGTCTAACAAAAAAGAATGCATATGCCTAAACATATGCATTCAAAATCAGATTATTTTGATTCAGATATTCAGAAGCTTCGCATACTCTGTTAAAGCACCGTCTGTATCTTTCGCAAGTACCTTCTTGGCAAGTGTCTTTCCTAACTGAACACCTTCCTGATCAAAGGAATTCAGATTCCATAAGAATCCCTGGAACATAACCTTGTTTTCAAAGTGAGCAAGCAGAGCACCTAATGTTTCCGGTGTCACTTCATCACCAGTAATGATGGAAGAAGGACGGTTACCGGCAAATACCTTGTTAGGATTTTCATCATCCTTTCCTAAGGCAAAGGCAACGATCTGAGCTGCTACATTTGCACAAAGCTTGGCTTGTGAAGTGGAGCCTTCAATGACATCATCCATACCGCACTGGTTCTTACGGAAACCGATGAACTGTAATGGAATGATATTTGTTCCCTGATGCAGTAACTGATAGAAAGAATGCTGACCATTCGTACCAGGTTCACCAAAGATAACCGGTCCGGTCGGATAGTCTACTGCTTCCCCAAAACGGTTTACAGATTTACCATTGGATTCCATATCCAGCTGCTGTAAATGAGCAGGAAAACGGCTTAAAGCTTGTGAATAAGGAAGTACGGCTGTAGCTTCATAGCCCAGTACATTTCTTTCATATACACCAATCAGGGCATCCAGCATAGCCGGATTCTTTCTGATATCTGTTTCCCTGGCAGTTCCATCTTCCTCATGCATGCCTTTCAAAAAGTCCGCAAACACATCGCCACCAAAGGCAAGTGATAATACAGCACCACCTACGGCAGAAGAAGAGGAATATCTTCCACCAATATAGTTATCCATATAGAAAGCATCCAGATAGCCTTCATTATGTGCTAATGGAGAAGCTTCAGAAGTAACCGCAATCATATGTTTGGAAGGATCTAATCCAGCTTTCTTCAAAGCATTCTTGACAAATGTTTCATTTGTTAATGTCTCTAATGTAGTACCTGACTTGGATACTAAGATAAACAATGCATGTTCTACATCTGTATCATGCAATACAGCTGCCGCATCATCCGGGTCAACATTGGAGATGAATTTTGCATTCATCTTTAACTTACCATTTGCCTTAGCCCAGTTCTCTAAGGCAATATACATAGCTCTAGGGCCAAGATCAGATCCACCGATACCAATCTGTACAACGGTAGTGAATTTCTCTCCCTTCTCATTAGTGATTTCACCAGCATGTACCTTATCTGCGAATGCCGCAATACGCTTCTGCTGTTCTACGTAGAAATCTCTCTTGTTTACACCATCTGCGATGACATCATTGCCTAACTGACCTCTGCATAAATGATGCAGGACATATCTCTTTTCACCGGTATTGATCATGGCACCGTTATACAGAGATACAAACTTATCCTCTAACTGTGCCTCATCTGCCAATGCCTGCATGTCCTTCAGAATCGTTTCATTTACATTCTTAGCGGCATAATTATAGGCAAGTCCGGCCGCCATCGGTACACTGTAAGACTTTACTCTTTCAGCGCCTTTATCTTCTGCCATTACATCTTTAAGATTTACTTTCGGATCTTCCTTCAGCTTATTAAAAGCAGAAAGCTGATCCAGATTTTTCCAGTCTGTCATTATTTTGTCTTCCTTTCTGTTACGAATGGATTATATCATTTTTACTGAGCCATCTCTTTCTTTTCTGATAGCTCCATCCATCTTTCTTCCATGTTTTCTAATTTCTGCCGTTTTTCTTCTAACTGTTTATTAATATCCATGATCTTTTCATAGTCACTTACAGCACTCATGCTGTTTTCCAATGCCTTTACTTCTTCTTCCAAAGCAGGCATGGAAGCTTCGATTGTCTCTAATTCTTTCTTTTCCCTATAGCTGAGACGTAAAGATGGCTGTTTCTTTACAGGTTTTACCGGTTTCTTCTCTTCTGTCTTTGGTTTCGTTTCTTGTTCCAGATAATCGGAATAAGTCTCCTGAATCACATGAATATGACCATTTTCAAAGGCAAATAATCTGTCCGCAATCTTATCCAGGAAATAGCGGTCATGACTGACTGCTAATACAGCACCTTTAAAAGAATCCAGATATTCTTCTAGTATTGTCAATGTATCGGTATCCAGATCATTGGTAGGCTCATCGAGAACCAGTATATTCGGAGCTTCCATCAATATGGAACAAAGATACAATCTTCTCTTTTCGCCACCTGAGCACTTTTCAATCGGTTTATATTTCTCCTCTTTGAAGAAAAGAAACCTTTCCAGCATATCGGATGCACTGATTTCATTGCCATCGGCATCCGTTACGACCTTGCCATATCTTTCAACATAATCAATGACTCTTTCATGTTCTTCAAATACTTCATTATTCTGGGCAAAATAACCGATTTTAACAGTTTCACCTGTTTTCACATCACCTGTATCAGGTTTCATCTGACCGGTAATGATCTTTAATAAAGTACTCTTGCCGCAGCCATTTGGACCGATGATACCAACTCTGTCCATTCTTTTTACATCATAGCTGAAATCCGTAAACAGAACATGATCGCCAAATGCCTTGGATACATGTTCAATGGATATTGTCTGATTACCTAAGCGTGTTACAGCTGACTTTAATTCCAAATGAGCCTGTGAATGCGGTGCTTCCATAGCAGCTATCTTTTCAAACCGCTGGATTCTGCCTTTCTGCTTGGTGGATCTGGCCTGCGCACCTGCTCTGATCCATTCCACTTCTTTTCGTAAGAAACTCTGTCTTTTATGCTCGGCAGCTTCTGCCTGAGCCTGTCTGATATCTCTTTGTTCAAGATAATCCGCATAGTTACCTGTACAGGTATACAGATGTCCCTGATTTACTTCCACAATATGATTGGTAATTCTGGAAAGGAAATAGCGGTCATGCGTCACCAGTACCACAGCCTTTGAAAAACGCATCAGATAATGTTCCAGCCACAGGATCATCTGCTGGTCCAGATGATTGGTAGGTTCATCGAGAAGATAGAGATCTGCCTTTCTAATCAAGGCAATCGCCAGTGCTGCTCTTTTCTTCTGACCACCGGATAACAGACTGATTTCTTCATCATAGTCAGTAAGACCAAGCTGATTTAATACAGCATGAATCTGATAGACTTCCGTATCCTCTTTCATATAAGAACGGACTGTTTCATAGACACTCTTACCAGCAGGAAAATCCATTGTCTGCGGACAATAGGAAATGGTGATATCTTTCTTATAGGTAACTTTTCCTGTATCAGGCTTTTCTTTCCCGGCAAGAATCTTTAAGAAGGTAGACTTACCAGCACCATTTAAACCTACCACACCCCATTTATCATGTTCATTGACCACAAAGTTCACATGATCCAGCTGCAGCCCGGTAACATATTTAAAACTGACATCATCCAGCTGTGCAATCATTTCTTACCCTCTTCATATGTTTCTAATTCCTTTAAAATATACTCTTTGACACCTTCAAGATGACTCTTGCGCCATTGTCCTTTTTCCTGATCTGCTATACCACTCATAATGATAAAGTCCAATGCCTCTCCAGGCACTCTTCCACTTCTTTTAGGATCCATGAAATGCTTTTCCCATTGTTCTTCATCGGCATTCTTCCATGTCTCAGGATCGAGATAAATCTGTCTTTGTTTATAAGCGCCGATCATCTGCTTAGCAGCCAAAGGTTCTAATAATTCATACTGATCCTGCTGTACATCAGTGAAGATTAACGGTAATTCTGTCTTTTTAACATGTTCACTGTGCCTGTCAATCTGTATACCGCATGCATCCCAGTTGTATGTTTCTTCATTCAGCTTTAAGCGCACCAGAATACCCAGATCCGTATTGCGTTGTGCTCTCTGGTAATCTGTATCAAATATAAAGTTTCCTAATGAATAAAAGATAATCTTATTACCAACGGTTTCATAATTCATCGGCACATGCGGATGATGAGAGACAATGATATCCGCACCCAACTGCAGATATGTCAGATATCTGTCACGTACATATGGAGAAGGAAGCGATGTAAACTCTTCGCCACCATGTACGACCATGATGCACCAGCGGCATTTCTTCTTTATCTTACGGATATTCTCCGCAATCAGATCCATTTCATTCCATAAAAGACACCCTGCCTTATGGTCGCCTGCCGGCTTACAGCCTCTTCTGAAACCACATGCAAAGATACCAATCCCACCTGCTTCATCCAGATATAATGGCTGCTTTGCCTGTTTCAGATTCATACCTGCCCCAATGGTTGAGGCATGGTGTCTTTCAGCTTCCTGTAAGGTTGCCTCTACACCTGTATCTCCGGCATCCATAATGTGATTATTGCAGAGATTCCATATATCCGCATGCATCTGATCCAGTACCTGTACACATCTTGGATCCATGGCATGAACAAGCTGAGCTGTACCACTTGAAGCACTCGTATCTGTTTTTACTAATGCTCCTTCTACATTGGCGATTACATGATCGCCACTATGCAGAAAGGCTAATACATCATTCGAAAGAAGCTGCTTATCCTGCCATTCATCTTTCATATATTTGTCAAAACCAATGTCACCTGTAAAAACAAGCGTTGTGTTATCTTTCATAAGCTTTACTTCCAATCTGCATACAAGTGTAACTTGTAATCGTACATCATTTTCAGACTTTGGAGTTACAAGTGTAAATCTATTTGA
>DXZE01000057.1 GCA_019415435.1 Erysipelotrichaceae bacterium | reverse complement strand
ATATATATATATATATATGTTTTCGGTATATTTTCAAATTATCGGCTTGTGGTCAAGCATGTAGATGCTCGGCCATTCAATGACCGAGTGGTTCACGAAGAATTGTTTATCCGGAAATCTTATAAGATTCTTCTTCCCGCAACATACTTGGAAACCATACGGCATTCACTATCCAGATAGACGGCTCTTTCAAGACGCTGTTCTATATCTGTATGTCTGTCATAGGCAGCTGCCGTATCATCTATGACAAGAATATCCGCATCATAAGCAGGCTTGAAAGAGCCTGTTTTTCCAAAGTAGGAACCTCCGCCTGCTGTAGCCATATAGAAAGCCTGGGCAAAGGTTAAAGGCTTTACATCATGATCTACGAGTCTTGTATAAAGATTCGATACCTGTAATGCCTGTACCATCTGATGAGGCATGGATAGAGACTCTCCTGCCCCTACATCTGTACCAAGTCCAATATGTACACCTTTACGCAGATACTTTGCGGCAGGAGCGATACCACTGGCAAGATTCATATTGGATCCAGGACAATGAGCAATCCATGTACCATGTTTCTTTAATGTCTCTATCTCTTCATCATCTGTATAGACACAATGGGCCATGATGGATGGATACTTTTCATTGCGCAATGTTCCAAACTGATCATAGGCATCTGTATAACTTCTTGAAGAAGGGACAAGTTCATGAACAAGTTTTACTTCTTCCGGATTTTCGGAAAGATGTGACTGCATGCGCAGGTTATACTTTTCCGCAAGCTTGCTTAATCCTTCCATTAATGCATCTGAACAGGAAGGAATAAAGCGTGGTGTTACGATCGGATATACCCTTGTATACTTTCTTTCAAGACACATCTCTATCCATTCTTCTGTATCCTCTAATCCCTTTTCAGCGGACTCTTCACAAAGATTTTCACCACCATCTCTGTCCATATTCACTCTTCCAACACAGCTGATTAAGCCCGTTTCTTCCATCAGATCCATTAATTCATTCACAGAAGCTGTATGCATGGTCGCAAAGATACAGGCTCTTGTTGTCCAGCCTCTGCGCATCTCATCCGCAAACAGACTGTATTCTTTATCCGCATACGAAAGTTCTGAGAACCTTGCCTCCTCAGGGAATGTATATGTTTTTAACCATTGCAATAGCTCAGTATCCATACCGGTGCCACGGATCGCATATTGTGATGCATGAGTATGAAGATCTGTCATACCCGGAATAATCAGACAAGTACCGCAATCTCTTACCGCAATATTCTTATATTCTTCCGGCAGGTGTTTAAATACACCTGCACATTTTGTATCATCTATTACAAGATAACTGTCTTCTGATGTACGAATCTCATCAGAATTCTCTGACCAGGCAATCTGCCCTTTTAATGCGAAAATCATGTTAAAACTCCTTAAACCAATCTCTTATTATACTACTATGCAAAAAACATAAATTCATACAGTATACTTAACATATGAATATAAAAGAAAAAGACTGGAAACTATTACGTAAGAATCTTCCTTACTGGCAGGAAAGATACATGGAACAGGTATGTCGGAAGTACATATCTGTTCTTTCAGAAGATGCACCAGCTTCTGAAAGATTCTGGACTCTTGATAAAGAAATGAAGAAAGATAAAAAGAATCCTGGCGTACTGGTCACAGACTTAAGAAGATCGACCGCTTTGTTTCTGATTGCGGATCTGGCAAAAAACAAAGTCATTACAGAAGATGAATTACATGAATTCAGTGATGATACTGTTTCCTTTGTGCATAAGTATCTGGAGGATTGAATATGAGACATATCGTTATCTTTGATGTTGGTTGTGTTTTAACAAACTATCACCTCAATGATTATTTTCTGAATCTTGGCTATCCAGAAGATATCGCCGAGCGTTTAAAGAAAGCTACCCAGCTTTCCAAAGACTGGAACGAATATGACTGTGGTGTATTAACGGATAAAGAAATCAGAAACAGATTTAAGAAAAATGCGCCGGATCTTTCTGAAGAGATAGACCGTTCTTTAACGCATGAATATGGTCTTGTCAGCAAGAAGGAAACATCTGTACCATGGGTGAAGAGTTTAAAAGAAAAGGGGTATAAAACCTATGTTCTTTCCAACTTTTCAGATACAACCTATCATGATTGCCATGACGCTCTTGACTTTGAAAAGTATATGGATGGCTGTTTCTGGTCATGGCAGCACCATGTCATTAAACCGGATGATGCATGTTTCCTGACAATGCTTTATGAATTCCATATTGATCCTAATGATGCTGTATTCATTGATGATACAAAAGAAAATCCCATGGCCGCTGAGAAATTTGGATTAAAAACTGTACTTTATATAAATCAGTTACAGGCTGAAAGAGACTTTCTTGAGGCATTGCAATGAGATTCACAATCAGACAGAGAGTATTCTCCTGGTTTGACAGCTTTGATATCCATGATGAAGAAGGCAATACTGCCTTTACTGTTAAAGGGAAACTATCCTGGGGACATAACTTACATTTCTTTACTCCAGAAGGAGAAGACATCGCTAACATTAAAGAAGTTGTTCTGACTGTATTTCCCAAGTTTGAATTTTATTTTCAAAATGAATATCTTGGCATGTTAAGAAGAAGATTCTCTCCTTTACATCCGCAATATGATATGGATTTTAATGGCTGGCATGTGGATGGAGACTTCTTAAACTGGAACTGGTATATCTATGATTCCGGCAACAATCAGATAGCTTCAGTCGAAAGAAAGTTATTTCATCTTACCGATACCTATGCCATTGATGTGTGCAACAAAGAGGATGTTCTCTATGCATTAATGATTGTTGTCGCAATAGACGCAGAGAGATGTACCGCTGCCAAAGCATCTTAATGGAAATGTTCAAAACATTTCCTTTTTTATTCTGGCACCATGCATGCAGATTAGTTAAACTGAAGGCAGGAGGCACTATGTCAGATTTAGGAAATCAAGCGGGAATCCTCGGCCATTCAATGACCGAGTGGTTCACCAATGTTACTAACTCATGCATCTGTGATACTGGCATTACTGCATTTGCAGAATATCTCTGTATCTCATTGGAAAGACCTCTGTACTGGATCACACTGGCATCGAATGCTTCAACATGTAATCTTGTATTATCCGGGAATACGACAAGAGAATACACAGGTACATATCTTTCCTTTAACAGTTTCTTTATATTCTCCATGACCTTCTCATTTTCAAAAAGAGGATTGTCAAACTGTAAACTTTCCTTACCGGTTACAGTCCATTGCTTACTGTTTTCATTACCGGTAATCCATCCTGTATAAGACATTACATTTAATACAAAGATGCCATATACAGAAACAATCAGATACCACTTGGATGAATTATGCAGGACAGTATACTCCTTATCAGATAACTTAGACAATGTTTTATCTAATGCAGAATGATCCGTATCCCTGCTCATAACCGGTTTTAAATATCTTTTATATACTTCATAGAAAACAATGATTACCAATAAAACAATAACAGATCCCATATTCTTTACACCTGATTAATATGTTGCGTTTTATACATGAAATATAACACGAAACAGCTCAATCGGATTAAAGAGATGGAATCAGCTATGGAACGAGTATTGGATACAATGGCTTTATATAAGCCTTTTACAGATTCTATCAGAGAAGATCCTAAGAAACTGAAACACTATTATGAAACAGACTGGATGAAGGACTTTGAATCGGATGAGAAAGGAGAACCAGTGGTATCAATCGCACCTTCGAGTTTGCTGATGTTGCTCTCACCCACGAGAGTGATCAGGCCCGTCAGATTTGTCATGATCATCCGAAGCGAGCTGCCCTTTAAAATCAAACCATCTTCTTTTTACAAATGAAAAATCAGAGCTGTTCCAAATCCTTTTGCAAATGGGATTTCTTCATCGAGCTGTACCGTGATGCCCAGCTTCTCTGCATATTTTCTGACAAGATAAAGGCCCATACCTGTCGCTTTCTGTCTGTCCGGATGGCTTCCGGTGAACCCCTTGTCAAAGAGGAACGGCCTGTCTTCCGGCAGAACACCTGTCCCATTGTTGCAGATATCCAGAATAATATTATCTCCTTTCCGCACCACAGAGATAATGATCCTTCCTTTATCCGTATCCGCGTACTTCACAGCATTGCTCATGAGCTGTGAAAACATAAAAGAAGCGATGCGACGGTCTGAAACTACTTTTACCGGCTCGAGATCATATTTCAGATCAATTCCTTTCTCAAGGCAGAACGGCCTGTACTCTTCTATCTTTTCTGTCACGCATTCAGACAATGAAAAAGTCTCAAGCCGAAAATCAGGATGTTCCGCATCCAGGCGTGAATAATACAGGATCCTCTCTGCATCTTCCATAAGCTGATGCTCTGCATATCGAATCCTTTGATATACGTAAGATGACATCTCGTCCTTATGGTTTTCCAGCATCAGTTCCATCAGCGAAATCGGTGTTTTTACTTCGTGTACCCAGGCTTCGATATATTCCTGATAATCGTTCATGCGGCTGC
This sequence comes from Erysipelotrichaceae bacterium, assembly GCA_019415435.1. Lineage (GTDB taxonomy): Bacteria > Bacillota_I > Bacilli_A > Erysipelotrichales > Erysipelotrichaceae > Bulleidia. The sequence continues at coordinate 4,404 of DXZE01000057.1, read as the reverse complement.
CGGTGTCTTTGACCAGGTGAATTGCCCGCATATATTCCCGGATCGCTTCCTCGGCTGTCTGATCATCATTAAAATAATCAGCAAGCTTGTCGGCTGCCTTTTCGTCCGATGTCTCAAGAAAAGCAGATACCGCCTCCTTATCTTTTTCCTTCTGTTTCCGGTCAAGCATTTCTCCCGTTATAACCGCAATCAAAGAAAAGAGCAGAAGGAACGGCAGCATATATTTTAAAGAATCAGGGTTCGCCATCCATGTCACAAAAATAAAAATCCCGTCTGTTAAAATGAAAATCCAGATCCAGTGTCCTGATCTTTTTAAGATTCTTTTCATTGATCCTCTGTCCTTAATACATATCCCTTTCCTCTGATATTTTCCAAAGAAGATTTGAAACCATTATCTGTAAGCTTTTTTCTCAGTCTGCTGATATTCACCTGAAGGATATTTTCATCTACATATTCTTCCCTTCCCCAAAGTTCCCGGAAAAGTTCTTCTTTTGAAACAATCTCCGGACTGTGTTCCATCAGAAGTCTCATGATCTTTCCTTCGTTTTCCGCAAGGATCAGCGTTTTTCCTTTGCTGCTCAGCTTCCAGTTGTCCGTATCCAGTGAAAGGTTTCCCGCCCACACCAGATTTTTCAGTTCTGAAAAAGTCCGGATGAGTCTTTCTGCCCTTGCAAGAAGTCTGGCCGGCTGGCATGGCTTTGTAAGATAATCATCCGCGCCAAGATATAAACCGGTAAGTTCATCAGAAAGACTGTCTCTCGCGGTCAGTATTAATATTGGAATATGCGTTCGCTCCTTCAGGTATTTGCAGATCCCATATCCGGATTTTCCCGGCAAATTGATATCAAGTATCACAAGGTCAGGATGCATCTGGACAATTGTTCTCTCAGTGTGTTCGAAGGAAGTCACAGAGCGGGCGTCATATCCTGCCTTTTGGAATGTAAATACCAGTTCATCACGAAGGTAGCTGTCATCCTCTGCGATAACAATCTTTTTCAAACAATCACCTCTCTTCCATCTGACGAATCTCTCTTCCCGCGCTGTGTTTTACCACTTCTATATACAGTATTTCAAGCCCTGCAAAAACCGCTATTGCTGCAGCTGAGAGCCCGGCAATTTCTGCGACAGATGTCCCATACGGTATCTGCAGGAAGTTTGCGAGCATTGCCCAGACCGCGAAAATACTGCTGATCAGAGCCGGAATTGCGACAAGCAGGAAATAAACTGAAATCTGCCTTTTTGCCGACTTTATCTCCGTCTGGCTGTCGGCTCCGATCATAGAAAGAATTTCATAACGGTGAATATTTTCCCGCTGGCTGATCAGAATTTTAAGTCCGATCACTGTATTGGCAATCAGCCAGAGAAGGACACCGAGATAGATCGTCAGGTAGCTTGAAGCTTCTTTGTAGAACAGCGTTCTTCCCACGCCTCCGAGGTAGCTGTCATATTCAATACCTGTCCGGGAGAGCAGTTCCGACATTTTTTGTTCAGCCTGCATCAGGCCTTGTCTTTTGATGATCGTATCTTTGATCTGTACATTTGTACAGTATGGATCATTGCTGTCGGTAAGATTGCTGTACAAATCGTCCGGTACAATAAGTGCGGCAGAAAGCGTAATGGAACGGTCGGCAACCACATTATCGATATAAAGTGTCGGTTTCACCTGATATGCTTTCCCGTCAATGCCAATGGAAACTCCCTTCTGAATCGCCTGGTTCAGGATCCTTCCGTACTCTCCCTCGCCGGCAAGAGATGTAAAGACCGCCACATCTCCGTCAGAAAGGGAAATGTTTTCCTTCCCAAGGCCTGAAAGGATCTGATTATAGGAGCTGACATTCACCAGGTAGCGGATATGCATATTATCGGCTATGTTTTCTCCTGTACCGTTGCTATCGTGAAGTGACCGCAGAGCTTCTTTCAGCTGCGACAGGTCAAATTCATCCGATTTTCCCTCGTCATACTGCTCCTTTACGCTGGACAGATAGAGCGGGTACGAATTCTTCGTCATGTTCGCTATTTCTTTTTCAGAGAGAATGTCTTCTATGTCTTCCTGGGTCCCGTAAAGAGAGACATCCACGCTTCTTGCATCTGATGATCTTTCTGTCCCGACAGCTATTCCATAGGAAACGCATGCCATAGCCCCCGTTAAAAGCAGGGACGCGACAGCAAGCAACTTATACTGTGACAGAACATTTTCCTGCACCTGACGCGCTGTAAACGTCCAGAGGCCGGTCTTTGCGGGGCTTCTTTTCCGAATGGACTTTCCCAAGAATCCTCCCCACCCGCGGTACATCTGAAACGTTCCAAGTATCCATAAAATCGCGGTGATAAGTGTCATTCTAAAGGAAAGCGACCGGAGTCTGAAAACGGCAAGATAATATCCGGTGGCAAGCAACATGCATCCCATAATAAAGAAAAACGAATTTGTCTTTTTCGAAGAAACAGTCTGCCTGTCGGTATTATCAGCCTGTATCAGTGTTCCGGTTTCTGCGGTAACAATTCTTACGCTGAGAATTGCCATAGAGACAAACTGTACAAGAACGAATCCCGCGATCGTCCAGAAGATTGCAGATCCCGAGAAAGTAAATGTATGGCCTATAATTCCAAGTCCCGCGATTTTTGCCGTAATGAGGCTGATCCCTTCTGTCAGAAACAGTGCAACCGGAAGCCCGATCACAAGCGAAATGATACTGTTTATCAGTGCCTCGCCAAAAAGAATACTTAAGAGACGGCTCCTCTTCATTCCCATCATCAGATAAATGCCGAATTCTTTTCTCCGCCTTGATATCTGATAGCGGCAGGCAAAATACACCATGAAGAATACAAAGAAAAGCGAAACACCATATACGACAGGGAGAAGTCTCAAAAGTTTTCCGACCGCGTCGCTTTCAATGGTTTTCAGAAACCGCATGACATCCTGGCTTCCAAGTGAAAGAAGTGTGTAAAAAGCAACAATTGCAATAACCAGAGACGCAAAATAAAGTCCGTTTCCCTTGCGGTTTCTCGCGGCGCTCCGCCTGATCTGTTTAAAGAACATTTGCGCTCCCTCCTCCCAATTGTGCTGTCACTGCGGCAATACGGTCGTAGAAAGCAGTATTCGTTTCCTTCTGAAGGTCTCTCCTCAGTTCATGAAAGAGGCATCCATCCTGAATGAAAAGGATTCTGGAACAAAAGCTGGCCGCATTCGGATCATGCGTGACCATGACAATCGTTTTCCCCTGATTCCGGTTCATACTGAAAAGCTTATTCATAAGGTTCTTTGCATTTTTGCTGTCAAGAGCACCTGTCGGCTCGTCGCAAAGCAATATATCCGGGTCTGAAATCAGTGCCCTTGCCGCCGCGGCTCGCTGCTTCTGACCACCGGAAATCTGTGAAGGAAATTTATCAAGTGCTTCTGTAATATCCAGCAGGCGTGAAATTTCTTTTATTTTTGATCCCGCCTGTTTTTCCGATATGCCATGCAGAGTAAGGGGAAGCGCAATATTTTCCCGAACAGTCAGATTATCAAGAAGTTCAAATTCCTGAAACAGATAGCCGATTCTTTTTCCCCGGTAATCCGCAAGCTCTTTTTCATGAAATGCTGATATATCTTTCCCTCTCAGAACAACTTTTCCCGAACTTGGCCTGATCATCGTGGCAATGCAATTTAAAAGCGTTGTCTTTCCGGAGCCGCTCGGTCCCATAATCCCTAAGAATTCTCCATCCAGAACATCGAATGAAATTCCTCTCAGCGCCTCTGTTCTGCTGTCGCCTTTTCCATACGTCTTTTTCAGATTATCTACCTGTAAGATATAACTCTCCATGAGTACCACCATCCTTTTATGAGATCATTGTAATGATGGGAACTCTCATATACCACTTACAATTGATGTAAGGTTTCTCTGTTATTTGATCGCGATGTACCTCTGCTTACTGCTGTCCGGCTTATCCGGGATCATCGTTGCAATGCGTCCGTCACCATACAGAAGTCAGGCAACCCTTATTCTCCTCGGCCCCGCTAAAAGCCCTATAGACAGTTGCTCCTTGCGGAGGTTCTGCCTGCATTTGCGCATGATATTGGCTGCACCGTTCACATCTGCATTGATGAGCGTGCCATCACCAGCCTTGTACAGACCGCGGTGTATGCGCCTGCCCATATCAGCACCACTGAAGAACCAGAAAAGTCGCATTGAATTTGTCCGAAAACCTGACATAGAACCATTGTTGAAGGCATAGAGACAAAGGAACAGAGAGATAAGCTTATTAAAGATGGTGTTAACTATATCCAGGGATATTATTATTCCAAACCTGTTCCACAGGATCAGTTTATCGAAGATAGCGCAAGAAGACCCCTTACTTCAGGCAGGGGGTGAATTGCGCCTCTTTTTATGATATTTGCTGTACTTTCCAGATTTCACATACTTT
>DXZE01000056.1 GCA_019415435.1 Erysipelotrichaceae bacterium | reverse complement strand
TAGTTATACATTGTAAACATAGGCAGATAGATAGCTATAACAATAAATCCTGCCATGATTGCCATAACTATCAGTAACGCAGGTTCTATCTTGGATATGGCTTTCTTTGTGGCATAGTCAGATTCATTGGCATAATAGTCACCAATCGTCTGTAAGGTATTAACTAATTCACCAGTCTTTTCTCCTACTCCCGTCATTTCCTTTAATACCTGCGGGAAGTATTTACTTTTGGCAATGACTTCTGATAATGGATGACCTGTTTCTACTTTTTCGACCATGGCCTTGACATCTAACTGTAAAGCATAGTTGCTCATGCATTTGGATGTAACATCAAGAGCTCTGGATACAGGTAATCCTGCCTGTATTAAAGCTGCCATTGTGTTCGCAAATTCCTGAGCTCCGGATAGCATATTGATATTGCCTAATACTGGCATCTTCAACATGTTTTCTGCATGCTTCAACTTCCCTTTTTCCGTATGGTGCCATAAGGTTAAACCTATGTATAAAGCTAATATGACACCTACTATGGCTAACCACCATTTTCCAAAGAAGTCAGAAATGTTGATTAATACAACTGTCATGGTAGGCAATTCTCCACCTAAGGAGTCAAAGACACTGGTTAAGGTAGGAACGACTCTGATCATAACAATTAATAAGACAACAATTGCTACTGCCACAACAAATATAGGATAGGATAATGCCTGCTTTACCTTCTGTGATGTCTGATAAGACTTCTCATAGTAATGCTGCATGGTTTTAAAGGATTCTTCCAATGTACCTGACATTTCACCAGCTCTTAGTGTTTCTATAAACACGACTGGTAACCCGGGATCATTCTTTTCAAACGCTGATGCCAATGGAGTACCCTGGGCTACATCTTCCGCACTGGATTCCAGCATCTTCTTTAACTGCTTATCCTTTGTCTGTGTCGCAATCATGCGGATACAGTTATCTATCGATACACCAGAACTCAGAATAATAGAAAACTGTGAACACATAACAGATAAAGCCTTAGGATCCAGTTTCTTATGCAAGTCCGCATTCAGAAAACTCCAGACACCGCCTGTCTTTACTTCACTGATTTTTAATACAACCGGATACTGTGCCTTGATTCTTGATACAGCCGTATATTCATCTGCCGCATCAATAACGCCATTCACTTTTACACCGCTTGCTGATAAAGCCTGATATTTATATGTCATCATAGGCTGTATTCCTCTTAAATTCTCTTATTATCCCATGGTGAAGAACTGAATCCACCCATACCTGTATTCTGTTTTACATAGTTAGCATCATTCGCTGCTTCTATTGCTGTAGAATCAGAAATCAAGTTTCTCTTCACCATATCAATCAGACAGTTATCCATGGTCTGTGAACCAAGATTCTTTGAAGCGAGTAATGCTGACTGCATCTGTGGTGTCTTGCCTTCTCTGATCAGATTTTTGGACGCATCATTGATAATAAATACTTCACAGGCAGCTCTTCTGCCATGCCCACTCTTATGAACCAGTAACTGTTGTGACAATACTGCTTTTAACGTAGTTGATAACTGTAATCTGATCTGGGATTGTCTTTCCGCAGGGAAGGTTCCGACAATACGGTCTATGGAATCTACCGCACTGTTAGTATGCAGTGTAGAGAACACCAGATGGCCTGTTTCTGCGGCTGTCATAGCTGTTTCCATTGTCTCTGCATCTCTCATCTCACCAATCAGAATAACGTCAGGATCCTCTCTTAAAATAGCTCTCAGACCATCTGCGTAAGAACGTGTATCTCTGCCTATCTCACGTTGTGAGATCAATGCCTGATCTGGTTCATAGACATATTCAATCGGATCTTCCAGAGTGATGATATGTTCTCTTCTTGTATGGTTAATCGTATTTAAAATGGAAGCCAGGGTTGTAGATTTACCAGATCCGGTTTCTCCTGTCACCAGGACAATACCTTTCTGATAGGTTGTAAATGTCTTGACTACCTCAGGTAAACCTAAATCATCTAAAGCAGGAATATGATCGCTTAAGATACGCAAGGCACAGTTAACACCTGCAGAAGTATGAAACAGATTGATTCTGCATCTGTGCCTTGCAATCGTCTTTGAAAAATCCAGTTCCCCAATATCTTCCATCTCACGATACTGATCACCAGCTAATGATCTTGCGATAGAAAGACTGTCATCGGCTGTAAGAACATCATCTTCACTATCCTGCAATAAACCATCTATTCTGAGCCTGGGTCTGACTCCTGCCTCCAAATGAATGTCTGAGGCATTTAATGATGCACCTGTTTCTACCAGTTTCTCAATATCCAGCATACATAATTCCTACTCTATTGTTGCTATCTTGGCAACAACTTCATCCAATGTCGTAATACCCTTTTCAACCAGGTCTCTGCCATTGACAATCATCGGCACAAAATCACCCTGTCTGGCTACCATTTTTCTTAAGTCTGTACCATTGGCACCCCTGGTAATGGCTTCTCTTAACTCTGCATTCATCGTTAAAATTTCAAAGACACCGGTTCTGCCTCTGTAGCCTGTATCAAAGCACATATGGCATCCCTTGCCATGATAGAAATGATGGTTTTCAGGATCTTTGATGCCAATTAAATCCAATAACTGCTGATCAGGTTTAATCTCTTCTCTGCAGTTCGGACATATCTTTCTGACAAGTCTTTGTGAAACAATACCTCTGATTGCTCCACCAATTAAATATGGTTCTACACCTAAATCCTTTAATCTGTCTATTGCGGATACTGCATCTTCTGTATGGATGGTAGATAAAACAAGATGACCTGTCATCGCTGCACGCATTGCTATCTGGGCTGTTTCACCATCACGGATTTCACCAATACAGATAATATCCGGATCCTGTCTCAGGCATGCACGTAAAGCAGACGCAAAGGTTAATCCTACTTTTTCATTAATCGCCACCTGGGTAATGCCATCAATCTGGAATTCTACCGGATCCTCTAATGAAATCATATTGACGCTGTCCTTCTTTAACTCCTGAATCATTGTATACAGAGTTGAAGTCTTACCAGAACCAGTAGGTCCTACAATCAGAATCATACCGGCAGAGTTACGCAGGATACGGTCAAATCTTGCATTATCTCTTTCCGTAATACCAATACCTTTTCTGTTTAAAGTATTCTGATCTCTTGATAAGATACGGATAACAACCTTTTCACCATGGATGGTAGGTAATGTATTCAGACGTAAGTCTACATGAGAACCATCTGTTTTCTGATACTTGGCACGTCCATCCTGCGGTACTCTGCGTTCCGTGATATTCATATCACCCATAACCTTTAAACGGGATATAACCGCAGACTGTAAGTCATGAGGAACAGTTAATATAGAATGTAATCTTCCATCGACACGGATTCTGACATTCATCTCTTTTTCACCAGGTTCAATATGAATATCACTGGCCTTTTCAGCGATGCCTCTTTCCAGAATAGAGTTTACAAGCTTAACCGTAGGTGCTGCAGAAGAAGCCTTCTCTGCATTATTGGCAGCTTCTTCTATTGTCTCGGTAATGCCTCTTTCTTCCTTCATTTCCTCAATAGCGAGGGCAGCCCCTTCATTTTCATATAATACAGAGATCGCTCTTGAAATAGCATTGGAGTAGGCAATCATAGGAGTGACCCTCTTACGGGTTGTTTCCTTGACTGCTTCAATAGCACGGAAGTTCAGAGGATCTTCCATAGCGATCCATAAACGGTCATTCTGCATCTTAACCGGTACAACTCTGTATTGTCTTGCAATAGATCTAGGTACTACTGTTGCTAAAGAAGGATCAATCTTTGCCTTATTCAGATCAATGAAATCAATGCCTAACTGCATTCTTAATGTTTCAATCAACTGATCCTCGGTAATAAAGTGATTCTCTACTAATACCGTACCAAGTCTTTTACCTGTACCCTTCTGAAGCTTTAAAGCTTCCTGTACCTTCTCATCTGTTAATACACCGGCATCTACCAGCATTTCTCCCAAACGCTTGTTCTTCATAAATTCACCTCTGTATAAGGTTTAACCTTACTCTCGTGTTGAAAAATAATATCATTACCATGCTTTACCTGCAGGTTCATCGTAAATATACCATTGTCATCGTCATTGGTATAGGTATATGTCAGGCCATCACTTACAAAGCTGACTGTACCATTTTCTACTGTAACATCTGATGCATTGTGCATCTGATCAGATAGTTCCATCTCTGCAGTAGAATACAGTGTGAGAGCTTCTGCCTTTAATGTCACCTTTGTATAGGTTTCACGCATGGCCATAAAGGCAGCTCCTGCAACCGATAAGACAATACCAAGCAATGCGACTGTTAACAGGATTTCAGCTAATGTAAAGCCGGCATGTATTCTCTTATTCTTCATGGATGACTCCTTCTGAAGGTGATGATATCATCACCATAGCAGTACTATCCGGATCATATGTTACATCCTCAGCTTTGGAGATTATGTAATCTGCGGCACTGTCTAATAGATACGTATCGTGACTATCTTCTTTTAAGTCAAGTAAAGTGCCATCTGAAGCAGTAGCGGCAGATAAGATTGTTGCGCCTGCCATTGCACAGGCAAGAAATATCAATAAAGCTATTGCCAGAGATAATCCGCTTTGTTCATGTAGCTTTTTGAATGCATGCATAATCACTTTATTATTATATTGCAAAGTGTGTTCAAATAATAATGTATGCTTTCAACAATACGGTAATATGTTCTTTCATTCACATATATCTGAAATATTCATTCGTAACCTAAGCATGTATTTAAAACAGGAACATCTGTAACAGACATTCCTGTATGAAATTACTTGTTGCCTTTCTTTAATAACTTGTCTCTGTTCTTTGTAATAACTACAATCAATGCGATCTGTAATGCAAATGCAAAGACCATGAACAGATATTCACCTCTGCTTAAGAAGTGACCTGCAATACAGTTTAATACAATCTGTATCCAGGAAGAACCGGCTACAGCCAGGGCGAAATCCTTTAAGGATATCGATGTTCTTGAGGCAAGATATGGAATAATGCCATTTGGTATGCCAGGCACTAAACACGCTATGGCAACTACAAATACCTGATTGCCATCATTGATCTTTTCAATTAACCAGTTATTCTTCTTGTTATGATCATCAAACGCAAAGGCAAGAGACTTGCCAAATACCCTGGCAACACCAAACACCAATGCATTGCCAAATACAAATCCAATCCAGCATATCAAAAATGACTTCCACCATCCATAGATCATGGCTCCGGCAATCTGAATAACCATGCCAGGGAAGAAAATCGATATTACCTGCAGTACCTGCAGTATAAATAACAGACTGTATCCGCCAATCTGATCCTGTGCATTCAGATATTCTTCCAGTTCATGCTGGTTGCCGGTTCTTAACAACTGCCAAAGAACAGCAATCTGATCTCCATAAAACTTATAGATCAGAAATGCTGTAAGCAGTATAACAATCAACAGAATCAGAAAAATTAATTTCTTGCCTGCAGGCTTGCGCTTATCACTCATACTTTCCCATCAATATTATGATATTACATCTTTTCAGGCGCTGATACCCCAATTAAATTCAACGCATTCTGCATCGTAATCATGCATGCATTGACAAGACACAATCTCTGTGCAGACAGTTCCGGTTTCTCAGGATCCCATACTCTGCATGAATTGTAGTAGGAATGGAATTCCTTTGCCAGATCATAACAATACTGACAGATTCTGTTTACAGCTCTCTGCTTTGCGGCATCAGAGACCTTATCCGGGAACTCTGAGATCTGCTTTAACAGTTCTGTTTCCTTAGGATCTGTTAATAAATCATACTGATCCTTCTCAACAGCTTCCGGTGTACCTTCCTTATGGAGAATGTTAAACATTCTTGTATAGGCATACTGTACATAGTACACAGGGTTATCATTTGTCTTCTGTTTGGCAAGATCCATATCAAAGTCCATCTGTGTATTCAATTCCTTTGACACAAAGAACCATCTTGCGGCATCTACACCAACATCCTCACAAAGTTCTCTGATCGTGATGGCATTACCGGTACGCTTGGACATCTTGACTTCTTCACCATTCGATACCATGCGTACCATCTGGATCAGATCAACGATCATCTTATCAGGATTATAACCAAGAGCTTCTAATGCACATCTCATTCTCTTGACATAGGAATGGTGATCAGCACCCCATAAGTTGATTAAAGTATCATAGCCTCTTTCAAACTTATAAACATGGTTGGCAATATCCGGTGTCAGATATGTCAATAAACCGGATGACTTCTGTAAAACACGATCCTTGTCATCTCCAAACCGGGTAGACTTGAACCATACAGCGCCATCTTTTTCATATGTCAGACCTTTTTCAGTCAATGTATCAATGACATCATGAATTCTCCTGGCATTATTCTCATAGAAGAAACGCTCATGCATCCAGGAATCAAAATGGACACGGAATAAATCCAGATCCTTACGGATCGCATCCAGCTTCATCTCAATGCCTTCATCCTTGAAGTATTCCATCCATACAGAGGAATCCTTATGAAGCCACTTGTCACCATCTTTATCCTTGATTTTCCTGGCAACATCTACGATATCCTGAGCGTGGTATCCTTCTTCAGGCAATGGAAATTCCACGCCGAATAACTCACAATAACGGGAATACATGGACTCTGCCAGCATTGTTATCTGATTGCCGGCATCATTGACATAGTACTCTCTTGTCACATCATAGCCAGAGGCAGACAAAATTCTGCATAAGGCATCACCCCAGGCAGCACCTCTTGCATGACCACAATGCAGATCACCGGTAGGATTTGCACTGACAAATTCAACCAGAACCTTTTCACCTTTACCGGTATTGTTAGTACCGTATTTCTCACCAGCATCCAGCACTTCATTAATGCAGTCTGATAAAGCTGCCTCAGATATCACAAAATTGATAAATCCCGGACCAGCGACAGTAATAGAAGAAGCTTCTTTTAAGTTCTTCTGTAACGCCGGTAACATTTCCCGGGCAATATCAGCTGGTTTCTTATGCAGTGCTCTGGCCAGACGCATTGCTATATTGGTACTGTAGTCCCCCATCTTAGGATCTCTTGGTCTTTCAGCCATAACCATCTTCTCATCCGCATCCAGATCAAATGTTTCTTTTACAGATGCACGTACGGCTGCCTTTATCTTCTCACTGATATCACTCATTTTTATTTCCTCACTTAAAACCTAACTATTATAGTAAAAAATGCACTTTTTGCCTACTGTGCATCATACAATGACATAGAATATGTATATGTGTATCATAAAACATCTGAAAAAGGAATCATTAGAACCTTCATTTTCAGAAGATGATGATCATCTACATGTCTATCTTTACTTTCATGACCATGGTTTCCCTGAAAAACTGGGACATACAGACATAGGGGCAGGCAATACCATTCTTTCCTATGGATGTCATGACCCCAAGCACAGATCATTTCCTGACTATTCAGGTAACGGCATTCTCATCCAGGCAGAACGTCTTCCCTTTCTGTATTATCATGCCACATCTGGTGAAATGATCATTGACTATACTTTAAATCTTACAGAAGAAGAAACCATGTCTGTTCTTCATAAAACAGATGCTTTATTAAAGCAGGCTGTGCCATGGCATTGTCCTTATGATACAGATCCAAAGGCAAATGATTATGCCTCAAAGCTGTATCAGAACATATCCTGTACATTCTTCCAAATGAAAGATTCTGCATTTGAAACATATAATGCCTTAAACAATAATTGTGTTACCTTTGTCTATGATCTTGTGAAAGAGTATCTTCCTTCTTTCAACCCTCTGATTCATACACCGCATGCATTCTTACAATACATGGAATCACAATTCTCTCATCATGATCCTCATATCTGTACCAGAGATGTCTATTACAGTAAGTAATTACTTCTCTGCTTTATGCTTTACGCCATGCGTATGCAGATACTTTCTGACTTCATCCATCTTATCTGCGTCAAAGTACATGGATGCTTCTCTTCTTTTCCACTTATAAACAATACAGGATTCATGATCCATTACCCTGACTTTACCAGCCGCATCCCATGGAACCAGAGCTCCCATATTGACGATTCCTTCTTCACAAAGACCACTGCCTATGTTGTAGTACATTACCGCAAAAACAACAAGACACACTGTTTCTATATACCGGAAAGGAATATCATCCTTATACCGGAAGAAACCAATGACAGCTACCACAATGAATAAAGCAGGAATTACCCATCTGGCCCCAACACCAGTATGTACCTCAATCTTTCTTGTGTTTCTGAGCCAGTTCAATAACATGATGAAGATAGCTAAATCCAAGAGATAAAATATTAAATCACTACCACCCATAATTACTCCTTATCAATATATGTGTACTATAGTATAAACACAAAAAGACAAAATCATGCCTGTATTTTGTTCTACAATACAAATATGAGAATATATGATTTTACAGATGCTCCATACTTAAACAAAGAAGAAAAGCTCATCATAAACATGAATGCATCAATACTGACATTCCATACTGAAAAAGACATTCTTACATTCCGTAATACCCATCTGAACTGGCTTCTCTTATATGATCTGAAACTGGATGATTATGATTACATGCATGCCCGTATGGCTTATAATGCCTATGGAGACATTGTTTCTGTAAAAGACACCATATCCACTGATGCTTTGCATAATCTTATGATTATCGCTGATTTCTGTCATGGTGATGTGCTATTGGATCTCAGTAATTGTACAGATATGAATTCCACGCTTTCAAAAGCGGATAACGCAGGCGTCAGATACATTATTGGCGCAGAACACCCGGACATGATTACATGTACACGTGAAATCTGCACCAATGATGATCATGAAGAAGTAATGTGAACTACTCCGACTTATAGAAGTCAAAGCTTCCTGCTTCAGCCACTACTGCGCTGGCTACAATGATACGTAACTAGTGTCTTATACAGTGTCCACAGGCGTATGAGTTTGGGCTATTCCATCCCTACTATAATATTTAGTTTCAGGCTACT
>DXZE01000055.1 GCA_019415435.1 Erysipelotrichaceae bacterium | reverse complement strand
TCAGCTTCATAATAAAACCCCCTAGGTTGTTGTCCAACTTAGGGGGTTCACTTCATTCTCTCTTGATTTACTACAAGGAATAAACACCTTTTTAAAGATACAGATTCTTTCTTCTAAGATTCATATAAGGCTTTGCTTTTCTTGTCGCAGAAGCTTCAAGAAGATTCACCTCTGTTATTAACAATGCATATACCTGTTATGTATGGACTATCCATATGCATGACATAAGAAGATACATCTCTATCAGGATATTGTGGGAAGAAAGGACTTAACTGAATTTCTGGAAACAGAATCATATCTGCCTTCTTTTGGTCTGCCTCTTCAATGAATGCACTGCATTTATTTTAATTGGCTTGCATGTCACAAGACATGCTCATCTGTGCTAAAGCCAGTTTCACAGGCATAGCCTCCAGTATGTTTGATAAAGATTACAGAACAAAACAGGATACAAGTGTCAGAATGGCTATTCCTCCCTGCATCAGAATGATCTTCGGATTACTTGTAAAGCTTCCATATAAGGCTACCGCGATGATGTAAACCATCAGAACAATCACTGCGGTTTTACTGGCAAAGGCAAATACGGCAAGCAGAATCATAACTGCCAGCAGACCATTGTAGATGCCCTGATTCTTGAAAAGAGTATTTACAGATGTACGCTGTAATTCTTCTTCCTTCATATGAAATACACTTGCGGTTTTATCAGAAGTTGTCGCAAATGTCTCCAGATACATGATGTATAGAAACTCTATTGCGGTCATAACTGCAAGTACTTTTGTAATAGTTGACATTGTATACCTCCCTGAAATATCAGCTTATTATACCAAATAAGAGAACATTTAACTGTAATAAAATAATTGACATCATAATTTTACCGGATTATATTCTTAGTGCAAGATGAAATAAATAACATTACATCTAGAAAGAGGCAGTTATGCAGGTATCCACAAAATTTACAATCGCAATTCATATTCTTGCGGCTACAGAATACTTTGGAAGAACAGAGAAGGTAACCAGTGAACTGTTATCTTCAAGCATTGGTTCTAATCCTGTCATTATCCGTAATATCATGTCTGATTTAAAGAATGCAGGATTAATAGAGACAAAAAGGGGTCCGGGTGGAATCACTATTGCAAAACCATTGGATCAGATCAGTTTCTATGATGTCTATGAAGCAGTAGAAAAGAATAAAGAGGAACTGTTTAACTTCCATGAAAATCCTAATCCTGCCTGCCCTGTCGGCAGTAACATTCATAAGGCTTTAGACGGTAAACTGAAAAGTGCACAGAAAGATTTTGAGAATGATTTAAAGAAATATAAGGTCAGTGATGTAGTCAATGATATTCATTGCCTGGCTGATCAGAAGTGAGCTGACATATGTACTTTTTTAATTCAGATGCATATATAACAAAAGGTTCCCAGCATACATGGGATGAAAGTATACAGATCTTAAAAGATCAGTTAGAGAAAGCAGATGCTGTTGTCATAGGAGCTGGTTCTGGTTTATCTACAGCAGCCGGATATATCTATACCGGTGAAAGATTTAACCGTTACTTCTCAGACTTTGAAAAGAAGTATGGCTTCCATGATATGTATTCCGGTGGCTTTTATCCATATTCTTCTATGGAAGAATTCTGGGGTTTCTGGTGCAGATATATCTGGATTAACAGATACGCACCGATCCCATCAGATCTTTACAATAGATTACATGATGTAGTGAAAGATAAAGATTACTTTGTATTAACAACAAATGTAGATCATTGTTTTCAAAGAGCTTCTTTTGACAAACACAGACTGTTCTATACACAGGGTGACTATGGCTTGTTTCAGAGCAGTAAACCTCATGGAGCATCTGAATTCAAGACGTATGATAACTATGAAACTATAAAAGCAATGGTTCTTTCAGAAGGATATGAAATCGGGGAAAATAATACTCTTCTTATACCAGAGGGTAAAGAAATCAGAATGACGATTCCTTCTGAATTAGTGCCGTATTGTCCGGATGATAATGAGTTGATGACAACGAATCTCAGAAGTGATGACACATTTGTTGAGGATAAAGGATGGCATATTGCGGAAAAGCGCTATGAGGATTTCTTAAGAAGACATCAGAACCTTCATATTGTTTATCTCGAACCAGGTGTAGGTATGAATACACCAGTAATCATCAAGTATCCTTTCTGGAAATATACAGAAGAAAACAAGAATGCCTTCTATGCCTGCATTAATTATGGACAGGCTGGCACAGTTGACAGCATTGTAAAGCGCAGCCTTTGTATAGACACAGATATTCATGATGTTGTAGAGGTATTAGTTAAATGACAAATTCAGAAAGAACAGAGAAACTGAAGTATCTGATCTCATGCCTGGAAGATGAGAATCCACAATATAAGGACTATGAAGCATCTGATGATCCTGCAGAAGCATTTAACTTATACCGTGCCTTATGTAATGTTCGTATGCCTTATGGGCCAACAGGTCATACATTACCAAAGCAGTTCTATCAGTTACAGTCTGAAGTATTAAAAGATATAACAGAGAAGAAATGTATTACAGATGCCTCTGAATTATCTCCTGTTTTACTGGATCATAGAATTTCATTATGGCAGGGTGATATTACAACTTTAAAGTGTGATGCCATCGTCAATGCGGCTAACAGTCAGATGCTTGGATGTTTTTCACCATTACATGGATGTATTGATAACATCATTCATACAATGGCAGGTGTTGAACTAAGAGAAAAGTGCTATCAGATTATGAATGCACAGGGACATGAAGAAGAAACAGGTAAGGCTAGGATAACACCAGGCTATAACCTTCCTGCAAAGTATGTCATTCATACAGTTGGACCAATTGTCATGGGAAAATTAACAGAAAAGCATAAGGAATTATTAGCTTCCTGTTACAGATCGTGCCTTGAAATCGCAGATGCTTATCATCTGAAGAGTATTGCCTTCTGTTGTATCTCTACAGGAGTATTCATGTTTCCACAGGATAAGGCTGCCAAGACAGCAGTACATACAGTCAGAGAGTATCTGGATACCCACTCAGATACAGGTATTGAAAAGGTAATCTTTAATGTATTTAAAGATACGGATTATGAGATCTATGATTCCATTCTGAATCGTAAGATCAGAATTGATAAACCGGTTCTTTAGAATATTGAAACGTCTCTGCGGAGACGCTTTTCTATTCTGATTCCGGTTGGCATATTTTTAAAGCTATGAGATTATATACAATCATCTTGTAGACAGAGAAGGAAAATACAGTGGTCTTGCATATATGTGCTAGTATTTTTTATTTTGTTTGCATTGAACAATGTTAGTTTTATACATCTTATAAATATTGTAATAAATATAATTGAATAAAATAGATATATGACTATAATGTCTTACTGTAAAGAGAGGTATGGATATGAGGTTAGCATGGAAAGAACTCAGATATAACTGGAAGAAATATCTCCTGGTAGAAATTATTGTAATTCTGATGATGTTTATGGTTCTGTTTTTATCAGGACTTGTTAAAAGTTTAGGAAGAGCTGTATCCAGTGGTGTAGAAAACATGGATGCGGACACATTTATTTTAAGTGATGATGCTGAAAAGCTGATTACTGTTTCCAATCTGAATCAGGAACAGAGTGATGAGATACAGGATGCGTATGGTGATAAAGCCGCATCTATTGATATTCAGAGAATGTATCTTGTTAAAGATGGTGATGATGAAAAGATAGATGTTACTTACTTTGCAATTGATCCGGACAGTTTCCTGAATCCTGATGTATATGAAGGAAAGAAATTAACAACAGAAGAAAATACAGTTGTTCTGGATGATGACTTTGAAAGTAAAGGGATCCAGTTAGGAGATACTGTAAAGGATTCTTCATCCGGCATAAAGATGAAAGTCGTTGGCTTTGCCAAAGATGAAATGTATGGTCATATTTCTGTGGCGTATGTTTCTAGAGATACCTATACATCCATGATGAAGGAAATCAATCCTATGTATCAGGATACGGTTCATGCCTGGGCTGTACAAGGTAAGGCAGATAAAAAGATAGATGGAACGATCAGCTATGATAAAGCAGATATTATAGAAGCTTTACCTGGTTATCAGGCAGAACAGATGACTATTACAATGGTTGAATGGCTTCTGATTGTTATTACTGCTGTTATCATCAGTATCTTCTTCTTTGTGATTAACTTACAGAAAGAAAAAGAATTCGGTGTTATGAAAGCAATCGGTATCAGTATGGGAACATTAGTCAAATACCTGATCAGTCAGGTATTCCTGATCGCAACAGGAGGTGCCGTAATTGCGGCCGTGTTAGCTTTCGGCATGAGTCATGCACTACCTCAGACGATGCCATTCTATCTTGATGGAGGTCAGGCAGTCATTGTATTGATCGCATTTGTATTGATATCCATTATCGGAAGTCTGGCGACAATTATCAGAGTCGCCAAGATTGATCCGGCAGAGATTATCGGAGGTGATTTTCAATGAATAACAGTGTATTAACATTAAAGAATATTGTTAAGAAATATAAAGATGGCAATGCGAAAAGAGTTGTTCTGGATCATGTCAATCTGGATGTAAAAGAAGGAGAATTCGCTGCTGTTGCAGGACCTTCCGGATGTGGTAAAAGTACACTTCTGAATGTTGCGGGCATGATGTTAGCACCAGAAGAGGGTGAAGTAGATATCTGTGGTCAGAATGTATCTGAATTACCAAAGAAGAAGTGGACAGAATTACGCAAGAAGGATATTGGCTTTATCTTTCAGAGTCATCAGCTTCTTCCATATTTAAAGGCTGGTGAACAGTTGACAGTTCTCTTAAAGACAGATCCTGCAGAAGTAAAGCAGTTATTTGAAGAACTCGGTATAGAAAATGTCATCAATCAGTATCCTTCCCAGTTATCAGGTGGTGAAAGACAGAGAGTAGCTATTGCCAGAGCTTTTGCAAGTGACGCCAGGATTATTCTTGCGGATGAACCTACCGCTTCTCTTGATTCTGAAAGAGGAAGACATGTTGTTGAGATGATTCAGATGGAAGTACATAACCGTCATAAAGCAGCGGTTATGGTAACCCATGATGAAAGAGTCCTGGATCTTACTGATACGGTATACAGAATGGAAGACGGTCGTCTGAAGAGGGTATAACAGGCTTTCTTAATCTCTTCTTTCCATGTAAAATGAAAGAAAGTGAAGGAGTTTTTGTATCATGTTATTTAAATGTGTCAGAGAAAATGAAACGACGTACTATATTCCATCTCATATTCAGAAGATTACGATTTCTCCTGTCTATGGAAGAGATGACAGTTATGATGTAGCATTTTATGTGGATCATGCGATGGAGATTGTCAAAGTGTTTTCTGATTTAGATGAAGCAGAACACTTTGTACAGAAGATCTATGCAAAGATGATTGAGAAGGAAAGTGATGAGATCTTTGATCTCAATGCATAAGAGTTAAAACGATTGTTGCCTGTTGTGTCTTTCTGCATATAAAATATGACGCGGAGGCTTACAAGATGACAGGTACGATTATTATCCTGGCTGTTATTGTATGTGCAGGATTGTTATCCATGCTGTATGGAGAAAGATTATTTTCTTTGATTCTCGCAATAGCAGCTTTTGTTTTTACATATGGCTTTATTAACAGTAATTTTGCGGATACATCTAATGTAACGGTAATAGCTCTGGCTGCCGCAGTTGTGGCAGCTTTGTTATCACAATACGCAAAAAAACTGGCATTCTTTCTGTTAGGTTTATTTGCAGGATATTTTATAGGACAGATAGCTGCTGGCTATGTACCTGCACAGGATGTATATACGCCATGGATTGTCATTGGCGTCTGTGCTGTTGTGGCTGGTATCTTATGTGCTCACTTTAACCGTACATTTATCCGGATAGGTACGTCTTTTATAGGTGGTATTCTGATTGGATCCGTGGTTATCTATGTAATCATGAATATAGATAATCTGAGTGCATATACAGGCCTGATATCCTCTGCAGGAGCTTTATCAGACTATATAACAGGTCAGCTCAATGGTCAGTATGGACTATGGCTGCTTGGTATTGCACTTGTTTTAACAATTGTTGGCACAAGATACCAGAATCATCATAAGCATCGTTAATAGACAGGAGTATTTTATGGCATTTCTGATTGTTCCGGAAAAAGAAGAACTTGCATTTCGAAAGACACTTCATGAATCACCTAAAACAATGTCTTTTTCTCATACAGAAGCATTCCCTGAATCTGACTGGGATGAGTTCTATGAGAAACATGTAAAGGCAGATCCAAAGAAAGAAATATACAGACTTTTGTTCTGTGATGGCTGTATGGATTTTACAGCCGAATCTTCATGGCATTATGATGAAGAACTTCATGGCTATCTTCTGGATATCCTGGTAAAAGGAGATTTAAGAAGAGAAGGATATGGAAATGAGACATTACGCTTAATAAAAGGTGAAGCTATTTCTCATGGGATTCATACTTTCTATGCCAAAGCATCTGAAAACAATACAGATGCACTTGCCTTTATGAAATATGAGGGATTTAAGGAAGTACATAGAAAAGATGGAAATGTAATCTTCAAGCTGGATTTCTGATGAAATGGAATCTGGAAGAGAAGGTTTACGTTGATCCACTGGTACTATCAGGACGTACAATTGTCTCCATTGCCTATGAACCACGCCATGAAATACGGTTCACTTTCCTTGCGGAAGGCACAAAGCAGTTTGATACGGCAGATCTTGCGATAAGAACATTAAAGGATGTTATAGAGAAACAGCCTGATGTTACTTCTGCATTAAAGTGCTGTAAGAAGGTCCCTTTATGGTTTGATTATATTGGCGATAAGCAATGGCAGATGCATATATTAAAGTAAGGGCATATCAGAAGATATGCCTTTTGTTATAGAATAGAGACATGAGTTTAAATGGAAAACAGATCACAATGCTGAGATTCTATGAAGGGGATATTGATGATAACAATATTCATGATCCTTTCTTTGGCGATCCTAAGGCATATGTTACATTAAATGCATTGTTATTTGATGGTCTTACAACAGAACAGGCAAGAGTTGAAGAAAACCGTATTTTAAATGCTGCTTTTTTAAGGGAACCATTAAAAACAGCAGACTGTATCTGTACGATTATTTCAACTATGTACAGATCAGATCATGATACGGTTGTATCAAGAGTAGAAAGAACTGCAGACTTTAATGTATTCTCCAAAGATACATATATGCCATCTTTTATTTCTACTTCCTATGCCGGTTTCCTTTCTGCTTATGAAGATAAGCATGGTCTTGCCTTAATGAAGATTCATATTCCACAAGGAACTTATATTGCGGATATGAAGAAACTGTTACCTTCTTATCTTAAAGAAGATGAAGAGGAAGTACTTTTGCCGCCCTATATGCATATTACTGTTAAGACAAAATCATTGGAAGAATCCATGAAGAAGATTCATGATGGAAACAGGAATATACCAGAGGTATATGCAGATGTATATTGTGATGGTTTTCAATATCCTTTTGTTTCATCTGTTAAGATAGAAGATAAGGATATTGATAATGCTGAACATCTGTATCATTGTCTGAATCATCATGAAGTATTATCTGATTCAGATAAAGAAAGCTATATGCATGTCAAACAGGCAATACAGTATCAGGTCGTCACATGGATGAGGAATCATTTATGATAATTACCAAGAATGAAAAAGTATTATTAACCTTAACTGATATGATGTATCAAAGGTCACATACT
Source organism: Erysipelotrichaceae bacterium (assembly GCA_019415435.1). Lineage (GTDB taxonomy): Bacteria > Bacillota_I > Bacilli_A > Erysipelotrichales > Erysipelotrichaceae > Bulleidia. The sequence continues at coordinate 1,784 of DXZE01000055.1, read as the reverse complement.
GAACAGGAATGTGCCAATAGTATTGCGTTTCTTGGCGAAGAAAGAACAGTCAATGTTGTTGATGAAGAGTTAGACCAGATTGATATTAAACCATTTGATATATGCAGAAATAGAGAAGATAAGAGAAGGATGCTTATCGCAGTCATGATTGCCTGCGGTGTTCGTGGTGAAAAGGATATTAAACCGGAAATTCTGCATAGAAACAATGATCTTATTACAGCCTTATATCACTATACAAAAGAACTGAAACCCGATTATATTACGAATAATCCTTTTATCAGTAAACTTTCTCTGCAGCCTGGAAGTGACAGTGTCTTTACATTTACCAATCATAAAATAAATGCGTATGTTCCTTTTACATACGGATCACAGAAACAATACGAAGGAATGGAAGTACAGCCGGTTGCCTATTTCAATGAAGCATTCCGATATCCTGTAATTATGAAGGATGGAAAGACACTCTTCTCTATGAATGGCCAGACTTTTCTGGATTATGATGCATTAATACGTCCGGTTAGTAAAGATGTACTGATATGTGGACTGAAGGCAGGGTATCTTGCATATATGTTCCAAAGGAAACAGTCAGTAACATCCATAACTGTAGTCGAACATGATGCAGAAGTTATCCGCTTATTTAAAGAACAGATCCTTCCTCAGTTTGAAAATCCGGATAAGATCCACATTATCCAGGATGATGCCTATGACTATCTTCAAAGTCATGAAAAAGACTATAACTGGATTATCAATGATCTGTATCAGAATTTCCATGACAATATTGATTCATTGATCAGGATGAAGGCGATTGAAAATGCATATCCACATACACGCTTCTTATATTGGGAAGAAGGAAATATGCTGGATAATATAAGGGCTGCACTTTTAGCAGATATGGCAGCTTCGCTGGCAGAAGATTATGAAAAAGCCCTGGAACAGATTGTCACAGATGAAAAGTCAAAGGAATTCATACTTCTTATACATCAGTTATTTGAAGATTACAGGATTGATAAAGTGAAAGACTATACAGATTTATACGATGATAAGAAATTACAAAAGATAGTAAAGGAACAGAGCCTACAATATGTCAAAAGATATAACAAGATATAAAACAGAAGTGATATGTCCTTCCTGCGGGTTAAGAGACAAGTTTATCATGCATACATTAATTGATACCGCAAAGGACCCTGATGCGGAAAACAAGATATTCCAGGGAACCTATTTTACACATGTATGCAGAAGATGTCATGACGAAGAGAACATTACCTATTCCTGCATGTATCATGATGGTAACAGAAAACTGTTAATTGGGTTTGCGGACAGTGAAAAAGATCTTGAAGAAATGCGATTAACACTCAACGGTCAGTATCATCGTGATCAGTTAGATGATGTTCTTCAGAAATGGATGAAAATATGTACAGTACGTCTTGTGAAGAGCGAATACCAGCTTCAGGAGAAGTTCCTGATTGCCCACTTTGATATGGATGACAGAGTCATTGAATTAGCCCGCTATACTGTTAAACAGGAATTATTAAAGAGCAGAGATGATATTACAGGTCTTTACTTCAATACAACGGAAGATGGCTATGGCTTTGCGATAGGTATGGCAGAAGGATTAGAAGGAACAATACCTTTTTCCAAAGAGATGTATGAAGAAATAAAAGAAAAGTATCATGATCTTCTGGAACATGATACTTCTATAGAAATAGATGAAGATTGGGCAGAGGAACATATCCTGTGAACCACTCGGCCATTGAATAACCGAGCATCTAAATGCTTGGTTTCAAGCC
>DXZE01000054.1 GCA_019415435.1 Erysipelotrichaceae bacterium | reverse complement strand
TAGGCCAGAGTCTTGCCAGATCCGGTAGGGGCCTGTGCCAGAATGTCTTTTCCTTCTAACGCATCCGGAATGCATTGTTTCTGTACTTCTGTAAACTGTTGTATATTCTGATTCTTTAATGATGTTACTGTTTCTTCCCTGATATTATTCATGCCTTAGAAAATACCATCTTGATGCCAAAATGTACAGCAGTACAATGGAAAATAATTCTCTTAGATGTTAGCATATAAAGTATTCAGAACAGGAAGTGAAGCTATGTCAGTTCATTATGAATATACACCAAAGGGTGTCTGCTCAAGAAAGATGATCTTTGAGCTTGATGGAGATACGGTTGAATCCATGCAGGTAGTTGGTGGATGTAATGGCAATCTCAAGGGAATTGCCTCATTAGTCAAAGGAAGAAAGATCGATGATGTCATCCAGGCATTGGATGGCATTCAGTGCGATATGAAGAATACATCCTGCCCAGATCAGATTGCTCATGCGCTGGAAGCTTATAAAAAGGAATCACAGATATGATATACATGAAGAATCAAAAACTTAATTTTACCGAAGAAGATGGCATCTGGTGTGATTACAGTGATCATACCTGGCTTTTCATGGTGAAAGACAGAGTATGGCAGAAAGAAGAAATCGAACGCTGCGAACATGCGGATATCACTGTTACTTTCTTTGAAAAGGGGATTGTGGATGGATTTCTGTTAGAGATCTTTGACTGTCTGGAGTCCAGTGATCTGCCATTCTGCGTGAAAGACGCAGATGAATCCTTTATACAGTCTTTAAATGACAAGCAGGATTACAGTTATGAAGCAGTACTTATCAATGAAGATAATACGGTTGCGGCTGTACGTTCTTATCCTTTCTCTCATGAGAACAGTATGTTATTAAAAGATAAATTACGTAAAAGATTACAGGAAACCTATACTTCAGAGGACTTTGATAAGGCTTATACAGCTCTTTCCAATAAGTATGAACCATATGAGTTAGAACAGTTTACTGTATTCCAGCAGAAAGATTCACGGAGGAAGAAATGAATACAGCGCTTATTCCGGCTATTATTACAATCATCCTGGATCAGTTTACAAAGTTCTATATTGAAGGACATGAAGCATTGCATAACGTAACTGTCATCCCAGGATTCTTTCATATTACCTTTGTGAGAAATACAGGTATGGCCTGGTCTTTATTAAGTGGTCAGACAGGAATTCTTGCTTTAGCATCTGCAGTAGCCATAGGTGTCATGATCTGGTATCTGCTTACCCATAAATGCTCAACCTTAACAAAGATATCCCTTGGTTTAATGCTTGGTGGTGCGGCAGGAAATATGATTGACCGTCTCTTGATTGGTAATGTCAGAGACTTTCTGGATTTCTATATTTTTCACTATGACTTTCCGGTATTCAATATTGCGGATAGTGCTTTAACCATTGGCGTGATTCTGCTTATTCTTGCCTCTATTATTGATGAAAAGAAAAAGGAGAAGGCATGATAGAGACATGGGTTGTAAGTGAAGGCGGCATACGTCTTGATAAATATATTGCGGATCATTCTGATTTATCCAGAAGCCGTGTACAGGAATTAGCGCAGGATGGAAAGATTACTGTTAATGACAAGACTGCCAAATCATCCTTAAAGCTGTCTGAAGGGGATCAGATTGTCTGTGATGTACCGGAGAATGAAGCCATTGATATAGAACCAGAGAATATACCTCTGGATATTCTCTATGAAGATGAAGATATCATTATCATCAATAAACCAAAGGGAATGGTTGTTCATCCAGCCCCAGGCAACTATACCGGTACACTAGTCAATGCATTGTTATACCATTGCAAGGATCTTTCCGGTATCAACGGGAAGATCAGACCTGGTATCGTACACCGCATTGATAAAGATACAACCGGTTGTATTGTCGCATGCAAGAATGATGAAGCTCATCGTTCCATCGCCGCACAATTAGAGAATAAGACATGTCACAGGGAGTATCTTGCCTTATGTGAAGGCAGGGTAGAACATGATGCCGGTATTATTGATGCTCCGATTGGAAGAGATACTCATAACCGTCAGAATATGATGGTTACTGATAATCATGGTAAACCAGCAAGAACTCACTTTAAGGTAAGAGAAAGATTCAATCATTATACGTTATTGGATTGTTCTCTGGAAACAGGCAGAACCCATCAGATCCGTGTTCATATGCAGTACATTCATCATCCGGTTGTCGGAGATGAAAAGTATGGACATAAATGCAAGGTTATGAATACACAAGGTCAATGCCTGCATGCCTATGCCTTAACATTAGTTCATCCAAGAACTGGTAAGGTTATGACCTTTACAGCACCACTTCCTCAATACTTTGAAGATCTGCTTCAGATATTACTGAGGGATGATCTGTGAACTTCAGAAAGTATCCTGTCACAATCACAATTATCATAATCTGTGTACTTGTGACAATAGGAATTCAGGTATGCGGTTTGAATGAAGCAGAAGCTGCAATTCTTTTTGGAGCCTATTATAAGCCGTTTATTCTGGCAGGTGAGTGGTGGCGTATGTTAACAGTAGGATTTGTACATATCAGCTTCATCCATCTGCTTATGAATATGACATCTCTTTATTCCTTAGGAATGGCACTAGAACCATATTTAGGTAAATGGAAATATCTTCTGATTCTGTTTGTATCTGTCATTGGTGGCTCCATGTTTGTCTTTGCGGGTAATGGAAGTGTACTTTGTGTAGGTTTATCGGGTGGTCTGTATGGCTTACTAGCGTGCTATGCCTATCTTGTTTATAAACATGGCGGTTTCAATGTACCATCTATCCGCAATGCCTTTATCAGGACCTTTATCATTAACTTAATTATTAACTTCATGCCGGGTATATCCTGGATGGCACATTTAGGTGGTTTTGTGACAGGGATACTGTTAAGCGGTGTACTTGAAACAGAAGATACAGGATTACGCTATGGCTTTCTTGGGGCATTTGTTGTTTTATGTATATGCATGATGCTTTTGGATGTCAGAAATGCATCACTTGCGTCAGATGAAATCTATGGCGGTACCGATCAGATCGTATTACAGAAATATAAAGATATCGGTTTATCTGCACACGCAGAACATATGCAGGAAAAACTGATTACAATATATACGAAAGCAGGGTAATACATATGGATAAAAGAACAAGTCATGTCTTAACATGGGACGAATACTTTATGGGGCTGGCACATTTATCTGCCTTACGTTCCAAAGATCCGAATACCCAGGTAGGTGCTGCGATTGTAGATGAGAATCACCGGGTTGTATCGGTTGGCTATAATGGTTTTCCATCAGGTGTCAGTGATGATGAATTCCCATGGTCCAGAGAAGGGGATGTCCTCCATTCCAAGTATGCCTTTGTAGTCCATGCGGAGTTAAATGCCATTCTCAATGCCCCGCGTTCGGTCAGAGGATGTACATTGTATGTGTCTTTATTTCCATGCAATGAATGTGCCAAGGCTATTATTCAGTCTGGAATTAAAAAGATTGTCTATGAATCCGATAAATACAATGGTACAGATACCAACATTGCCTCTAAGAGAATGTTAAAGGCTGCTGGCGTTCAGTTATGCAGAATCGAAAATACGATTGAAATCTCTGTTAAGAAAACAAAAAATCCGGAATCTTAAAAAGAGACCATTACAGTCTCTCTGTATTCTTAAAATGAAGCTTGGCTACCATGCCAAGTTTTTCTATACCGTTTTTCTTAACAAACTCTCTGGCACAGGCATCCACATTAGAGCCAGCACCTTTCTGGAAATGTATATGCCATGTTTCTTCCATCTCTTTCATTTTCTTAATGAAAGCGTATCTTGCGATAATGGATGAAGCTCCTACGGATGGATACTTGTTTTCTGCTTTTGTCTCAAAGTGAATGCCGGTTATGATAACAGGCTGATCTTTTAAATACCGGTAATAACTCTTTTCTGGCGTAAACTGATCAATGATTTTAAATGCAGGAAGGTTATATTTCTTTTTTAAATTCACATATGCCTGATTATGAAGCTTGGATTTAATTGCATTCATATTATTTGTCTGATGAATGGCATTGTATTTTTCATCATTAACAATCAATAGAGAGTAAGGCAGATGTTTCATGATTTCTGGAGCCATCTTTATGATCATCTCATCCGTTAACTGCTTGGAATCCCGGACACCTGTTTCTCTTAAAAAAGCATCTGTTTCCTTTGTGACAATTGAAGCACATACACATACCGGTCCAAAGTAATCTCCGGTTCCTACTTCATCACTGCCTGCCTGGGGCAGGATATCTTCAGATATCTGTTTCTTTTCTGCAGGCAGAAAAGGGGACGCATAGACAAAGGCATCCTTACCCTGGAATACCGTCTTCCCTGATGTATAGCATGTCATGACACAATTCTCGGGACGTAACTGCCACTTTGCATAAGCAGGTGCCTTAGTCTTTGTATCCTTCCATGTTTCAAAGAGTTTATTCTCTTCTTCCTTTGTTAACTTTAATGTATAAATATTCTCTGCCATAACTTACATTAATGTCTCATCATAGATGGCTCTTGGACCACCGGTATACTTTGGCCTTCTTCTTGCACAGATTAAGATTGCTTTACCTATATGATCTTCTGATATGCGTAATGGTACAACCACCGGATGAATATGCATGCCTATTAATGTACCGCCTATATCCATACCAGCATCCGCCATCGCATGAATGTCTTCTACCAATACCGGTTCACTCATATGCTTGTATGCACTTGTCGCAAATGCACCACCGGCGTGTTCGGGTCTTGGAATGGCATTAACCTGTTCAAAGCCATAGTGTTCAATCGTATCTCTTTCTACGACTAATGCCCGGTTTAAATGTTCGCAGCATTGTGCCGCAAGACGTATTCCCTTAGCGTATAAAACAGATGTAATGCCTTCATATAAAGCATCTGCGATGTCCATGCTGGAATGGGTGCCGATCTGATCTCCCATGACTTCACTTGTAGAACATCCTACTACAAACAACTGACCTGCTTTCAGATGTGCACTTGTACATATTTCATTCACTGCTATGGAAGCCTGGCTTCTGATTTCTTCTAAATTCATACTATGCCTCTTTTTGTCTCATTATAACAAAACAAGAGGCACAAATAAGAGATGTTTGTGACACTTGGTGTATGATACTAATGCCTGAGGTGTTTTATGGATATTGAAAACAGTCTTGAATTAAATGTGATCTTACAGCAGGTAGAAAGATACTGTTCTTTCTCACTTGGTAAGAAGAATATACAGAATACAAAGCCATCTTATGAAAAGCTTGTGATTAAAAGAGATCATGACCGCATGCAGGAAGCCTTAGCCTGCTGTATTCATAATGGTCCAATGCCTTTTCATGGCATTACCGATATCACGCATATTCTGGATAATGCCGAGAAGGGAAGAATCTTACAGGCTTCAGAATTACTGGATGTTGTCCGTTTTATTCATGGTATTAACGAAATCCATGCCTATGAAAAAAGTCTAACGGAAGTAAAACATCCTTCTTTAAAAGACTTAACAGATACCTTAACCATTCATAATGTCTTAGCGAAGGAAATATCCCAATGCATCAATGAGTATGGTGAAGTGAAGGATTCTGCTTCGCCAGAACTCAAGAATATCCGTGTTTCTTTGCGTCAGGCACAATCAGATATGGCTAGTGTCTCTTCCAGGTTCTTATCCAATCATGCCTCTTCGGTAGTCGATTCCATTGTCACAAACCGCAATGGCCGTACGGTTGTATTAATCAAAGCATCTGAAAAGAACAGTTATGGTGGTCTTGTTTATGGTGATTCTGCCTCAGGACAGGCATCATACGTAGAACCAGCTTCCTTTGTTCCATACAATAACCGCATCCAGACTTTACAGGAAAAAGAGAAAGCAGAGATAGAAAAGATTCTGCAGTATCTTTCTGGTAAAGTAGGACACTATGCCTATGAAGAAAAAGCCAATGTAGAAACATGCGGCATTCTCGATGCCGTATTTGCCAAAGCACAATGGGGAAAAGACAGAGAAGGATGTGCAGCTTCCTTAACCGAAAAAAAGAATCTTGTCATTGTTAAAGGCAGACATTCTCTCATTGATCCAAAGAAGGTTGTCGCAAATACGTATCATCTGGAAGATCCTAAGAAAGTATTACTGATCACAGGTCCTAATACCGGCGGTAAGACCGTATCTTTAAAGATTATCGGTTTGTTTACATTAATGACTTATTGCGGTATGCCGGTAACGGCAGAAAGTGCTGAGATTCCTTTCTTTGATCATGTCTTTGCGGATATCGGTGATGATCAGTCCGTTGTCTCTTCTTTATCTTCGTTCAGTGCCCATATGACCAAGCAGGCTGAGATCATGCAGAAGGCAGATGGTAATTCGCTTGTATTACTTGATGAAATAGGCAGCGGTACAGATCCAAGAGAAGGTGAAGCATTAGCCATATCCATTCTCAATGAAATTCGTCAAAGAGGAACCATGTGTGTAGTTACTACCCATTATGACCGTCTGAAAGCCTATGGCAAAAGACATTCTGATATCTTAGTTGCCAGTGTGCAGTTTGATATGGAAAAGCTGATGCCTACCTATAAGTATCTGGAAGGATTAACCGGGCAATCCAATGCCTTTGAGGTGGCTGAAAGATATGGACTTCCAAAGTCTATTATTGCCTATGCAAGACACTTAAAGGAACAGTCAAAGAATGAAGAAGATGAACTCATTGAAAAGCTTGAAAAGCAGCTCAATGAGGCTGAATTAAAGAATGAGAAACTGGAATCTTTAATTGCGGATAATGAGAAAGAAAAGAAACAGTTAAAGAAAGAAAAGATTCAGTTAGATAAAGAAAAAGAAGACTATCATAACAAAGCCAGGAAAGAAGCGGATGCCTACGTCGCAACCGTACAGAATAAGGCAAATCATATTCTTAAACAGATCCGTAAGCGTCAGGAAAATGTCAAGTATCATGAAGCTTTGGAAACGGTACAGTCTTTAAATCAGATTACCGATGAACCAGAAACGAAGAAAGAAGAAGTACCGGATACGTATGAATACCATGTGGGAGATGCTGTGGAACTAAGAGGCAGCTCACAGGTATGTGAAATCATTAAGATACAGAAGAAAGACATTACCATCCGTATGAATGGCAGAGACATGCATGTCAGGAAGAATCAGATCCGTCCATCGGTACATGTCATACCACGTATGAAGAAACAGAATCACGTATCTATTAATATCGATCATGATATCTTTGCGAATATGCCTCAGGAAGTGAATTTAATTGGTCTGCACGTAGATGAAGCCATGGATAAGATGGATAGCTATATGGATCAGGCCAAGCTGCATGGATTAAAAACATTCCGTATCATTCATGGTGATGGTACCGGCAGATTACGGACAGCTGTTCATGAAAGTTTAAAGAAGAATGAAGATGTCAAAGAGTTTCACCTTGGTATGCCGCAGGAAGGCGGTACAGGCGCAACAATTGTGACAATGAATAAGTATGGATAAAGAATATATCAAAGCAAAATTAAGAGAGCTGCCGCATGAACCAGGCAGCTATCAGATGAAAGACAAGAACGGCGAAATCATCTATGTAGGAAAAGCAAAGGATCTCCATAACAGAGTGAATTCCTACTTTACAGGTGCTCATAACTTCAAGACTACAAAGATGATTTCCAATATCGAAGACTTTGATTTCATTGTAACTGCCAGTGAAAAAGAAGCACTGGTACTCGAAATCAATCTGATCAAGAAGAATCGTCCGAAATACAACATTCAGTTCATGGATGATTCTTCTTATCCGTATATCAAATTAACCCGTGAGAAATATCCAAGATTAACTATTGCCAGAGACATGAAGAAAGATCATAAGGCAAGATATTTCGGACCTTTCCCGGACGCAACCGCAGCCAGTAATACTCTCAAAGTATTACAGAGCATTTATCCTTTCCGGCGTTGCAAGCATATGGGAGACAAGCTATGTCTTTACTATCATATGCATCAGTGTCTGGGACCATGTGAGTTTGATATAGATCCATCTGTCTATGAAGATATGGCACAGAAAGTAACATCCTTTATGAATGGAGATATCAAGGATGTTGAGAAAGATCTCAAAGACAGGATGATGAAGGCAAGTGAGAATCTTCAGTTTGAAGAAGCCCAGCATTATAAAGAGATGTTAGAAAGCATCTATTCTGTCACAAAAGATAAACAGAACATTGAAAAAGATAACCGTGGTTCAAGGGATGTCTTTGCCTATTACACAGACAGAGGCTATCTTGCGATTGCCGGTATGCTTGTCAGAAATGGTGTTATCTTAAACAAAGAGTACAAGCTGAAACCATTATATGGTGATGCTGAAGAAGAATTTATTTCTTTCTTAATCCAGTATTATCAGGATCATCCTGCCGTAAGAGAACTTGTATTAAGCAGTGATGTGGACATTTCTGCTTTACAGCAGGTGCTGGATTTTCCTGTCTTCCAACCTCAGAAAGGCTATCGTCAGAAGTTAATCGATATGTGTCTTGAAAATGCAAAGACACAGTTAAATCTGAAGTTCAATGTCGTAGAGCGTCAGGATAAGATGACTGAAGAAGCTGTCAAACAGTTGTCTGAGATAGCAGGAAAGCCTATGAACAGGGTAGAACTGTTTGATAACTCTCATATATCCGGTACCTTTACCGTAGCTTCCTGTGTTGTGTATGAAGACGGCTATCCGGATAAAAAGGATTATCGTCTCTTTAAACTGCATACAGGTAACTCAGATGTGGATTCCATGAAGGAAGTTGTTTACCGCAGATATTTCCGTTTATTGAAAGATCATGGCAGAATGCCGGATGGTATCTTAGTTGATGGCGGCTGGATCCAGATTGAAGCAGCCCAGGGCATCATTGATTCACTTGGTTTAACCGGCCAGATCAAGATCATGGGTCTTGTTAAGAATGACAAGCATTCTACAAATGCCTTAATGGACAGTAATGGCAATACGGTAGATATCGATAAGAATTCCGGTTTGTTCTTTCTTTTAACAAGAATGCAGGATGAAGTACACCGGGTCGCGATCAGTTATCACCGCAAGTTAAGAGATAAGGCACAGACAAGATCTGTATTGGATGAGATTGATGGTATCGGACCTAAACGTAAGAGATTATTATTAAGATCCTTTGGCGGTATCGGTAAGCTTCGTGAAGCCAGTGAAGAAGATATCGCAAAAGTAGTTCCAAAAGAAGCAGCACATAATGTGTATGAAGCTTTGCATACAGAGATAAAAGAAGTCAGTGATTAAAAAACTGACTCCTTTTTATAAGAGTCAGTGCATTGCGTCTAAAGTTCTTTTTATAAACTTCTTCTGTTCACGTTCATTGCGTACTGCAGAAGCAGCTGCTTTCCGTATTCCTTTAAGTCCTTTGAGATTATCATCTGTCTTATAGAGCTGCCATGTGGCTAAGACTACCGGCATGATAATCTTGAAAGGCTTGTTCTTCTTTTCTTTCTCAGCCTTGTTTTCTTTTAATACTTCCACTTTGATAGAAGCTAACTTTACCTGTTTCTGGATATTCTCTGTTTTTGTTTGTAATGCATTAACATTCTTTAATAAACCGGCAGCCCTGGCACCTGTATAAATAATGAATATTGCTAAGATAACCAGGGAAATCCAGAGGATCCAGTGATTATATGGTTCTAATGAAAATGTATTGTTATTCATGGCTTCATTGTATCACAGAATTTATCCTGCAATGCATGTATAATATGATCACATATGGAAAAAACAGAAGTTATAAATTTGCGGCGAAAAACCCACACGCTTGCGTGTGGGATGAAAGCCGCTT
>DXZE01000053.1 GCA_019415435.1 Erysipelotrichaceae bacterium | reverse complement strand
GCAGAGACGACGGAAGAAAAATACGGAGCACTGACGGGGGTTATAACTTATCTGTGGCCGTATGTGCAGACGGTATTTTTAAAGGAGTCCATAGAGGAAGCGTCTGCACAGGAAGAGCCGGAAGAAAAAAAAGAAGAAAAATAAAAATATCAAAAATATAAAAAAATAAATAAAAAAAGCTTGCTTCTTTCTTACAGTAGTACTACTCTAAGTATAGAAGCAAAGCTTCTCTGGGGCGAATGATTGAAACGGCTAATTTCAATCATTCAATCTAGCTCGTTAATAACTTAATCCAAAACTTTGTCCGGTCTAGGATTACGACAACAGTATACACTGTTTTCGTAAAAAAAGCTAACAAGCTAAATAACCTTCCTTTTTTAAAGGAAAGTTAGTGCCGACTATAGGAGTTGAACCTACGACCTACTCATTACGAATGAGTTGCTCTACCAACTGAGCTAAGTCGGCAAACGATTGCTCAGATATTATACAGGCAATCAGTCAATTATTCAATCTTTGTAAGTCATCCGTATCCTGAAACAATTCTTCTCATGATCACCGGATATATAGGCATGATCATTGTCTTCATGCCAGGATATATGCAGTGTTTCTTTGAAAGGAGCTTCAGAAGTATATTCTGCAGAAACAGATGTTAATTGTCTGTTTAAGGAAGCGGACTGTATCCTGTCTTCTGCAAGGTCAAAGTATCTGGTGTTATTCAGATGTCCATTCAGATCACACCAGCTGAAGGGCACTTTGAAAATATCATGATGATCGCATTCTTCTTTTGCAATAGCCTTTGGAAGAGGAATATCTGTATCCGTTTTTCCACCTGGTACAGTAATGCCATAACGATCCGCAAAGATCATTTTTCGGGTGTTCTGATCAATTAATGTCCATAAGGAAGAACCCTGTATGATGATATTTTCATGTTCATCTGTGATCTGATAATACCTTGGAAATAATACATGCATGGTATCACCAGGCCATGAAGAAACAGTTATGGTCTCATCATAGACAGGAATTCTCTGTATATTGATTTCCTGCTGGATAATAACCCATAGAAAACCTCTGTCCAAAGTCTTTGTGCGGCCTGCACCTAATGCTTCAGTATGGGCAATGCATACTTCCTGCAGTATTTCCATCAGACGGGATGTACGCAGTTTCTGATACAGATTGACATCCTTGTTTCGGATCTGGATTGTCTGTTTCCAGATGCTCATTTGGAATCCTTATTCAGATTACGCAACACCGCATCCGCAACATCACCAAGGGTACGTAAGGAATCCCACTCATCATCAGGAATCTTGACATTATAGAAGCCTTCCAGCTTCGTTAATACTAGAATAAATCCCATGGAATCTACATTACCTTCGACATTCAGGATCGTATCTTCTTTCAGATCTTTTCCATACATGTCAGGAACATTCTCTTCAATTAATTTCTTTGTCTTCGCAATTACTTCATCTCTTGTCGGCATTTTCAATCTCCTTTTGAATTTCCCAGCGCTTTATTTTACCTGTCGCTGTCTTCTGTAATTCATGTCCTAATTCTATGATATCTGTTAATTGTGATCCTCTTGGAAGATTCTTCATCATATCCCCAAGCTGGTTCATGACTTCTTCTTTCTTTACTTTAAGATCTTTGACTACAAGTACTGGCTTACTGTTGTGTAATACAACAGCTAATTCTTTTTCAGTATTCAATACTTTTCTGATCTGATTCTCATATTCCGGTAAAAAGATCTTGGTACCATTAGGCATAACAAGCATTTCTTTCTTACGTCCGTTTAAATGCAGTTTTCCTTCATTATCATAATAACCAAGATCACCTGTATACAGGATACCATCCTTTAATACTTCCTTTGTGTCATCAGGCAATTTGTAATAGCCAAGCATCATTGTAGAATCTGCCTGGATCAGTATCTCTCCATCTTCATTAATGGTAATTGTATCGTCCGGACAAACATTCATGGCTCTTGGATCACCAGATGTACTGATTGCTACACCAGAGGATGTTTCGGTTAATCCATATCCATAAGATAAGTGTATGCCATGCATTCTTACTGCATCTAATATCGCATCTGGGCAATCACCGGCTCCAACTAGTATCAGCTTCAATTCTTCATTGAGAAGATCATGCTGGATTAAGAATCCTAATAATAAAGGTACGGCAGATAATACAGTAGGTTTGAAGAAGGAAAGGTCATCGAGATAATGACGCGGACCTCTGCCAAGGGCTATAGAGGCATGACAATTCAATCCCCATAGTAATCCGCATACAAAGCCAAACACATGTCCTAATGGTAACATGCACATCAGAGTATCATCTGTTCCTATCGGTAACATCGTACTGCCATTCCATGCGGCAGCCATCAAAGAGGCATCTGTTAATACAACTGCTTTGGATTGAGAAGTTGTACCGCTTGTGAAAAATAATATCTTACCATCACCATCTTTGACACCATCGGTTAAAAAACGATTCAGTTTTTCTTTCTGTAAGTCAGATCCATATAAACAATCAACATCCGTATACTGAATCAATGTACCAAGCAATGCCTGCGGTAACATCCTGTCTAACATCACTATCTGCATTCCGGCTAAACTTGCCGCAAAAATCTCAATAATACAATGGTAAGAACCATCAGAAAGTATTCCGATACATGTTTTATGTGTTTCTTTTAACGCTTCTGCACGGGCATATACCGCATCATGAAACTGACTGTAGGTAAATGTATGCCTGCCGTCTGATTCATAAACAAAAGCTGTCTGATCAGGGCATTCCTGAGCTGATTTATCCAGAAAATCCTTGAAACCTGAATACCTGTTCACAAACTATCTCCGTAAGCAGAGTATAACACATTATTCGTGCATTTATTAACAAATTCATGTATACTAAATGTAAGGGTATTCATTGGGGGGTAATATAATGGATAAGAATACACGTATTGCCATAATCGGTGCAGGTCCTGCCGGACTTTCAGCAGGTATGTATCTCGAACAGGCAGGTTATGAGAATTACACAATTCTCGAAAGAAATGATCATGTAGGTGGAAAGTGCAATTCTCCGCATTACAATGGCAGAAGATATGAAATGGGCGCTATTATGGGTGTTCCTTCATACTATGCAGTTCATGATGTAGAAGAGTTTGCCGGTGTTACACATGACGGACCAAAACTGAACAGAAACTATAAGGATAAGGATGGTAAGGTCATTGATCCATTCAATCCTAAGAAGAATCCAATGCTGATTCCACGTCTTCTTAAGATGAGAAACCAGGTTAAGAAGCTTGGTGAACTGCTTGAAACAAAGTACAAGGGATATGATGTCAATGGTCACAGAGGTGTTGCCCAGGGACGTTATGAAGGCGACGCTGTTACACCTGAAAGAGAACATATTGAAGGTGTTAATGAGAATCTGAAGGACCTGGCTATGCCATTCAAGGAATTCTGTGAGATGAATGGTATTGAATTAACACAAGATATCTGGATTGGACCGTTCACATCTTTCGGTTATGGTTACTTTGATGAGATTCCAGCTGCTTATGTATTGAAGTATCTGGATTTCCAGACAACCATGAACTTTGTTAATGTAAACCTCTGGACATGGAAAGACGGTACCCAGTCTATCTGGGAAGCATTAGACAGAAAGCTGAAGCATTCTGCCCGTCTGAATTCTGAGATTGAAAAGGTCGAAAGAAAAGATGACAAGGTTTATATCACTGTTAATGGCAAGGTTGAAGAATATGACAAGCTGATTGTCACAGCTCCATTACAGTTCTTTGGAGACTACGCAGATATCCGTGAAGATGAAAAGTCACACTTTGACAAGATTGACTATGAAAGATATGACACTATGGCTGTTACAACAAAGCCAGAGGATCATCCGGAAATCTCCTACTATGTATTTGAAAACATGACTCCGGAACGTTATGGTCATCTGATGGTTTACTACAGAAGATGGAAGGATGATATCAATCAGCCTATCGTTACATATGTATTGAGAAATCATAAGGATAAGCCTGAGATCCCGTATGAGGCAGCTCAGAAGACAGTTCTGAATGATTTAAGAACAATGCATAATCCTGCGGATAAGGTTATCAATGAAGGCAAGTGGTATTACTTCCCGCATATCTTCTCTGAAGATTACGCTGCCGGCTGGTATGATGATGTCGAAGCTATGCAGGGTAAATACAATACATACTATGCTGGTGAAATCATGTCCTTCGGTGATATGGATGAAACAGCAGAGTATTCAAGAGAACTTGTAGAAAGATTCTTCAAGGACTGAGAAAGAACGAAGGGACTGCATGATTACAGTCCCTTTCTTTATGTTTATGAAGACTATCTGGAATCTTATCCGGGTGAGACGATTGTTGCTGAGAGTTAATGGGCTGATCAGTTTATGAGCTATGTACAGTCAGAAATGGCTAAGGCATCAGCTGATGCTGTTGAGGAATAATGTAAATTCTTTTTCAAGATATTCTCTTGAGGCAGCGGCATCTCTTTGCAGGATTGTCTGAAACAATCCTTTCATTAATGAAAGACATTTTTCTTTGCCAAGCTGATGGATTGCCTCTTCCCAATAAGCAAGAGTGACATATTCAAAGGTATTGAATAATAATGGCAGAATAAAGTTGCCTGAAGCCACACAGATATCATGATGAAAGTCAAAGAAGGCAGAAGCCAGATCAGAAGGATCTTCGATCTGTTCTGATTTTTTGATATCTTCTTCCAGTATATGAATATCTTCTTCTTTTAAATTATTCTGTAATCTTTCTAATGCTTTTCCTTCAATAGCCATACGCATTTCAAGAAGGTCTCTGACTCTGTTCTTGTCAAAACCTGCCCCATTGAATTTGATAAGCAGGTTTAATGTCTCAATGTTTCCCTTTTTGGCAAAGTCTGCGACATAGGTGCCCTGTCTGCCTCTTGTTTCAACAAAACCCATTTTCTCTAGGTCACTCATGCCAAGATGGACAGCAGAACGTGATATATGGGCTTGTGAGGCGAGCTCTCTTTCACTTGGCAGTCTGTCACCAGGTTTTAATTCATTGTTCATGATCATGCCGGTAATTTTCTCTACAAATAACTGTTTTACGGTAGGTGCTTCTATAATCCCTATCTGCATAGGCTTCTCCTTTGGTTTAACCAAATACCATTGTATCAGATTTCTTGCAAAATAACTTGTTAAAAACAGCAGAAAAATAACTATATTGACGTATTGTGAAAGTAATAACTATAATTGTAAATGGTTAAACCAAAGGAGGGTTTATGGCGTTTTATAAAGATAAATATGACGTCGTCGTGATTGGTGGTGCTTTGGCCGGGATGAGTTGTGCCATGCGCCTTGCCAGCCAGGGTAAGTCCGTACTTATCCTTGAAAGACATAATTTACCGGGCGGCGTCGCAACTTCATTTGTACGCAATGGTGTGGAAATGGAAGCTACTCTGCATGAGATGATGTCCATTGGTCCAAAGGAGTCACCTCTGTTTATCGGCAAGTATCTCGATGAGATGGGTGTTGTGATTGACTGGTTACGGGTACCGGAAGCCTATGATATGGTATCTCCAGAGGATCACATTGACATCGAATTACATGCCGGTAAGAATCCGGATGGCACCTGGATCTGTGCTGATGAGATTGATAAGCAGTATGCCGGCACGAAGGATCAGGTTAACAAGCTGATGGATCTTTGTGAGACAGTATATCAGTCAGTCGTATATCTGAATGAACATGACTTAAGCAAGCTTCAGATGTTAAAGGATCATGAGGCACTAGTAAAGACTGCCGGTTATTCCGCAAAGGAAGTCATTGATAAGTATGTGGATCTGCCATTTGATGTAAAGAAGATCTTATCTGCTTACTGGATCTATGTAGGCCAGCCGATGAGCAGTCTGCCATTTACAATCTATGCATTCTTGATGGGTGACTATATGAGCGGCGGTTCTTATGTCGCAAGAGGTTTCTCACATGAGATGGCATGTGCGATGGCTGACAGATGTCAGAAGCTTGGCGTACAGATTGAATATTGCCAGGAAGTAGAGAAGATTCTTGTCAATCATAATCAGGTATATGGTGTCAGAACAAAGCGCGGCGATGAGATTCATTGCGACTATGTCGCAAGTGCACCATATCCGAATGTGGTATTTGGAAAGATGATTGAACCACAGTCTGAAGTTCCTGAAGAAGCAAGACGTTATGCTAACTCCATGCCGATGAGTGTTACAGCTTTCTCAGTGGTACTCATGCTTGACGCAAAGCCTGAGGATCTGAATATTCATTCTTATTCTGTATTCTCTTCTGAAACAAAGTTTGATACAGATAAGTTCTGGGCAGAAGGAAAGCATCTTGGCAACTGGGATTATCTGACAACAATTTGTCTGAACTATGCTAATCCTGAAGGTGTACCGGAAGGAAAGACATCTTTATCTATTACAAACCTTCCATTACCGGATTGTTTCGATAATGTGACTGCAGATAACTATTTTGAAACAAAGTACAAAGTAGCCTCTCAGATGATTGATCAGGTTTCAAAGCGTTTGGGTGTAAATCTGAAAGATCATATCATTGATGTAGAGATTGAAACACCTGTTTCTATTTCTCATTACACAGGTGCGTACCGTGGCGGCATTTACGGATATCAGCACAATATGAAGAATTCCATTGTCGCAAGATTAGAGGATGCGGCTGTGAACAATGACTATATCAAGGGTCTTGTATGGTGCTCTTCACCGCAGCTTGCCGGTGATGGCATGGCAGTCAATATCAATAATGGCAAGATTGCCGCAAAGATTATTCTGACGGAAATGAAGGAGGCATAAGTATGAAAATCGAAGGTTTCTTTAAAGATGTAACAGGTGCCTCCAGAGTCACAAAGGCCAGAAGGCAGTTAATTGAACATGGTGATCCGAATAATATTTATCGTGATCATATTAAAGATTTAGCAAATGAACTTCATCCATCCATGACAGAAGTTGTTGTCACAAAGGTAGAAGATGTATCTCCTACAGCCCGTAAGTTTACGTTTGAGGCTAAAGAAGGTTATAAGTTACCTCCTTTCCAGGCAGGTCAGTATGTATCTCTTGATTTAAAGATTGACGGTACATTAACAACAAGACCATATTCTATCTGCAGTGCTCCTTATCAGGCACGTACAGGAGAACATCCGTTCTTCGAAATAACAGTCCGTAATGGAAGACCAGGTCAGGGATTTGCGTCAAGCTGGCTGTATGCCAATGTCAGGGAAGGTATGAACTTTACAGTGCATCTGCCATTTGGCTGGCTGTACTATGAACCATTAAGAGATGCGAAGCATATTGTTGCTTTAGCTGGTGGTTCTGGTATTACACCATTCTATTCCATGGCACAGGAAATTGCCCATGGCACATTAGACGCAGATCTTACGATTCTCTATGGTTCTCAGAATACAAAGGATATTATTCTTGTAAAGCAGTTAAACGAAGTAGAGAATTCGTGTGATAGAGTCAGATTCGTTAATGTCATTTCCAATGAACCGGAATATGAAGGTGAAAAGGGATTCTTATCCGCAGATCTGATCAGGAAGTATTCCAATGGTCAGGATTGCACATACTTTGTATGCGGACCATTACCGATGTATAACTTTGTGGCAGGTGAGTTAAAGAAGCTCAATGTACCGGAAAGAAGAATCCGCTTTGAGTTATTCGGTGCACCAAGGGATGTCACCAAGGCTGTCGGATACAATGGTCACACTACTGAAGTAAAGCCATATGCCGGTGATCCGGATAAGGTCTGGAAGTTAACGGTATGCAGAGGTATGCATGAAGATGTCATTGAAGCCAAAGCTTCTGAACCGATTGCAGTAGCTTTGGAAAGAGCTGGTATTCCGAATAACACCAGATGCAGAAGCGGAGCTTGCGGATATTGCCGCTGCCAGTTACTGGATGGTGAAGTATTTATTCCGAATACTGGTGATGGCAGAAGATATGCGGACAAGAAGTTCGGATATGTACATGCATGTTCTACATGGCCATTAAGTGATATAAAGATCAGACTTACGATCAAATAATGTATAAGAGACATAGAGTAATCTATGTCTTTTTGAGTGCTCTTGAAATATAATGTTCATAGAGATTTTCTGGAGAAATCATCATGAAAAAGGATAAGAAATATAAGGAAATGGAAAAGAAGGCAGAAAAGCCGGTCATTCTCTTCTCTTTTGATGGTACAGTCATGGACACGGAACCAGCTGTCATCGCTACTTACAGACATGTCCTGGCAGAATATGATCCGAAAAAGGCTATGAGCCCTGATCAGATTCTGCCATATCTGGATAAACCTGTCTCTGAAGCCATGCTGACATTATTACCGGATGAGGACCAGGATAAGCTATTAGATGAATATAATAACTGGCAGATGAATCATCTGATTAACCTTATCCAGCCTATGCCTGGCATAGAAGATCTTCTTATTTGGTTAAAGAAGAAACAATATAAGATCGGTCTTGTCTCTACAAGAACAAGAGATTCAGTTGTAGAACTGCTTAAAAATGCACAATTGATTCAATACTTCGATACAATCATTGGTTCTAAGAAGATCAATTCCTCACATGTACATCTCGATGCAATCTTAGAAGCCTGCCATTTATTAACGGCAGAAAGATGTATCTTTATCGGCAGTTCGCCAGCCGATCTGGATGCGGCAATCCGGGCAGGTGCTTATACCATCGGATATGCGGCTCATACCGAAAGATCCAGACAGATTATTGAGATAAATCCGGACTTTGTAACGGCAGATTTTAAGGAAATCAGAAAGCTGCTTTCAGGGGAAGCTTTATGGCTGGCCTATGAGTTATATGATCCAGAGCATCCGGCAGAAAACAAAAAGAAAAAGAAGAAGGAGAAGAAACATGCTTGATGAAGAAGGAAGACAATTTCATCTTCATATCAAAAATGGAGATGCAGGCAGATATGTCATTCTGCCAGGTGATCCCAAGCGCAGTGAAAAGATAGCAGCTTACTTTGATCATCCGGTGTTAATTGCGGATAATCGTGAATTTGTGACATATACAGGAGAACTGAATGGGGTGAAGGTATCTGTTACATCGACTGGTATTGGCGGTCCATCCAGTGCGATTGCCATGCAGGAACTGGTGGAATGTGGTGCTGATACGTTTATCCGCTGCGGTACATCCGGAGGTATTGATACAAAGGTAAAAGGCGGTGACCTTGTAGTCGCAACAGGTGCCGTACGCATGGAAGGTACCAGTAAGGAATATGCCCCGATAGAGTATCCTGCTGTAGCGGATTATGAAGTAGTCAATGCCTTAGTCAAGGCATGTAAAACATGTGGGTATACATGTCATACAGGTGTTGTAGAATGCAAGGATTCTTTCTATGGCCAGCATGATCCGTCTGACATGCCGGTAAGTTATGAATTAACGAATAAATGGGAGGCATGGAAGCGTATGGGATGCCTGGCCTCAGAGATGGAATCAGCTGCTTTATTCATCATTGCCCAATACCTGCATGTACGCTGTGGAACCGATTTATTAGTTTGTTCCAATCAGGAAAGAATAAAAGCAGGTATGGATAATCCAACCTGCTATGATACAGAACGTTCCATCAAAACAGCCATAGAAGCTGTTAAAATCTTAATTGAAGAGGATAAGAAGAGATCAGCGTGATCTCTTCTTTTGTGAATGCAGTCCATAATAATCAGGATTGGATGTGCATTTTACAAAACAATGTGCGCAATCCCTGTGCTTTGGATGTGAACTACAAGACAGCGTTACTTCTTTGCCGGAAATGCAGAGTCCTGATGGCTTTCTCTGATTCTGGAAGAACAGGAATACAGAATCAATCACAGATATGCAGGGAAAGGCCTGATAGCAAAGATACAGAAGTATATTTATCAGTCGTCACCTGTTTCTGAGAAAGAAATTATCAGATCATTGGACTTAGCCAGGGGTTATTTCACACCTGACTTTGCCTGACATGTGTCTGATGGTCTATTAGAAATGATTTCTTCAATAAAGTATTGTTTGGGACAAATCAGGATAAGTAAACAAAAGAGGAAGCACGGTCAACTAACCCCGACCCATAAAGGGTCGAGGCTTGCAGGGCCTTGATTCCCTTT
>DXZE01000052.1 GCA_019415435.1 Erysipelotrichaceae bacterium | reverse complement strand
GCAGGCCTTACAATACTGCTAGATTACTTTGTTCAACTTTCTGGGTTCACTTCATACGAGCTCCTTTTACTTTAGGATCACTTCCATCTGGGTTTCCTTTACCTTTAAGCCCATATGCTCATAGAACTTCCTGGCTTTATCATTTCCTTCCCATACATTTAATGTCACATCGTAGCAGCCATGTTTCTTTGCATAATCAAGAACATAGTGATAAAGGGTTTCCCCTGCATGCTTTCCTCTTGCCTTTTCATCTACACATAAATCATCTATGTATAATGTCTTAAACTGATGCATGTTAGTAGAGAAAGGCTGTTGTTTAAAGATACAGAAAGCATAACCCAATACCTCATCTGACTCATCACATGCGACAAACACAGGTCTTTCATCATCTTTAAAGATATTTAACAATTCTTCATCTGTATATTTCTTAGTGCCGGATATAAAGATATCCGGACGGATAGAGGCATGAATCTCCAATACCTGTGATAATAATGAATCTACTTTCTTAAGATCTTTCTGTTCCGCTCTTCTGATATACATAAAAGGACACCTCTTTTATAAGATGTCCTTATTCTATCATTCCTGCATGTATTCCATCAAAGAACTTCAAGCAGATAACGTATCTCATGTTTCAGATGCGTACCTGCCTTTACGATAGGCTTATCCTTAACATCAGAATAGTTAATCGCATTCGGGCAATACTCTGGTTCAAAGCATACTGCACTTCTCGCACCATATGCATGTCCCTTCTTACCCTTCTTTCCATTTAACCAGTTAGCTGTATAGAAATGGAAACCAGGGAAGTCAGACTGCATGGTTAACTGAAGTTTACTTCCTTTGCATTCTGCCATTGTACGCATGCCTGTACCAGATACAGGATAATGATGATCATAGCCATTACCAAACTGCAACTGTTCATTATCTTCATGAATACGTGCTTCCAGTTCAGTGAATTCCCTGAAATCAAATGGTGTATTATCTACAGGCACAAACTGATCCAGGGTTAAACCATTGGCATCTGACAAGCCATAGGTATCTGAAGGAATTCTGACTTTATGATGCATGGCATTATCACTTTCATCCAGATTAAAGTAAGAATGATTGGTATAGGCGAATAATGTATCTGCATCACTGATGCCATCAGAAGTAATGGAAATACCATTCTCTAAAAGCTTATAGGTTACGGTTACATCAAGATTACCCGGATATCCTTCTTCCCCATCTTTCGATAAGTAATGGAAGATGACACTATCTTCTTTCTCTTCCCCGTCCCACATCTTCTTATCAAAGCCATCAATACCACCATGGTTACAGTTGCCATTATTGTTAATCGGAAGATGATAGGTTTTTCCATTCAAGGTAAAGATACCCTTTTCTATTCGGTTGGCTGTACGGCCAATGGAAGCACCAATATAAGTATCCTGATTCATATAATCTTCTACACTGTCAAATCCTTCTACGACATCAAGACCTGTATCTTTCTGAATGAAAGATACGAGAGTTGCGCCATAGTCCATGACCTTCATGATGATATGGTCATTTTCAAGTGTATAGAGTGTTACTTCTTTACCTTCTTTGTTTTTACCAAAACTGCAATGCATATCAATCACAATCCTTCCATACTCTTTCCGCAATATGCTTTACAAGAGCTACTTTTTTCCATTCATCTTCTTCTGTCAGCTTGTTTCCTTCTTCCGTAGACGCAAAGCCGCATTGCGGAGACAGGCATAACTGTTCTAATGGATGGAACTGGGCAGCCTGATGAATTCTTCTGATGATTCTGTCTTCATCTTCCAGTTCTGGTGACTTGGAAGTGATTAAACCTAAAACAACCTTCTTATCGTCAGGTACATACTTTAGTGGTTCAAACCCACCGGCCCTGTCACTGTCGTATTCGAGATAGAACGCATCCACATTTTCTTTTGCGAATAAGTAAGGCGCAATCGGATCATAGGCACCACTATTTGCATAGGTTGAATGGAAGTTACCGCGGCATACATGAGTATTGATAACCATATCGGAAGGATGTCCGGCAATAGCCGCATTATTGAGTTCTACTCCTTCTTCGGCAATGATCTTCAGTTTTTCATCATCCATGCCAAAGGCAGGCCACATGGATCTGTCTGCGTATAATGTCCATGTACAGTCATCAAACTGCAGGTTGCGGCATCCGGCATCATAGAAGTCCTGAATAACGGTATGATACGCATCCACAATGTCATGTTTTAAAGAATCATCATCTGGATAAACAGAATGATTCTGTTCAGCATATTCCGGCATACGTAACTGTGCTAATAACTGGGTTGGTGCTGGAATGGTCTGCTTGGCTACCGTATTATCATCTGTCTGTGCCTCTACAAAACGGAAATGATCAATAAACGGATGATTCTCACCAGAGATCTTTCCGGTGATGACTGCTGTTTCTGCCTTGGTTGTTTCTCCATGGAAGTGCAGACCATCTTTTGTATTCTTCTTTTCAATACCATTTAATCCCCAGAAGAAATCCATATGCCACCAGGAACGTCTGAATTCTCCATCTGTAATGGCATGATACCCTGCTTTCTTCTGTTTGGAGATCAGATCCAGAATGCAGGTATCTTCTGCTAATTTTAACTGTTCCGCATCGATGACATGTTTTTCATATTCAGCTCTTGCCTTCTTGAGATCTGCAGGGCGTAAGAAACTGCCTACATAGTCAAAGCGGAATGGACAGTGTTTTTGATACGTCATGGCTAATCCTCCGATTTCTGTAATTCTTATTATCTGACAAATTCTGAATTTCGTAAACGGAAAGCAGAATGACAACACTTGCAGGAGATGAGATTTCTGCTATTCTTTACAGGTTAAGGAGAAAATATGTTTAACAGAAACCTTAATGAAGTGAATGAAAGTTATGATCCTTATGTACAGGCTGAAAAAGATGCCCGTAATGCAAAAGGATCAAGATATATTGTTTATCCGATTATTCTTGCATTTTTACTCTTAGTTATGCTGTTTTTAAAGAACCGTACAGCAGCTTTAAACTATCTGTATTGTCTGATTCCACTATTAATCGGAACTGCCTTTTTCGGCACAAAAATCTATAACAAAGATGGAGATATGAAGCTGTTTTGTGCCAGCGCCATGTTAACGGAAATTGGCTGTGCACTACAGTTACTTATAGACCAGATCTATAACCCGTTAACAACATTTTCAATAATCAAAATGGTTATTGCGTGCCTGATCGGATACCTCTTTGTATATTTTTACAGAGTATTCCGATTGATTTTAAACAAGTCTTTTACGGTTTATCTGATGATGGCAGTATGCGCAGCGATCTATATTGTCTTAATGGTTGCTGGTAAGGATCCTAATGGCTATGGTACCAGCGCCTGGATCAGAGTTGGCAGTATTACAATTCAGTTAACTGACTTTACCAAGGTAGCTGCTATGTTATTCTACAGTGCCCTGTTCTCTTCTTCGACAAGATTGGATGATCGTCATATCCTTGTACTGTCATCTATATTCTTTGGCATTAACCTTATCGGATCTGTTTTGATTCATGAACTTGGTTCTATGTTTATTCTGTACTTTCTGCATCTTTCTATTCTTTTTATTTTTATGAAAAGAGGAAAGACAAAGCGTATTTATCTCTTATCTGTATTTATCATTACATTATCTGTATTAGGCTTGTGCTTTATCTTATGGAGAGTGTTATTGCCAGGATACCAGGCAGGAAGTCTGAGTGGTCTGTCACGGTCTATATGGGTTATTGTCAAGAAAGTACATGACAGATTCTCGGTAGCCGCAAATATCTATTCTGATCCAAATGGTGCAGGATATCAGTTAATGCAGGGAAAGAGAGCTTTATGGATGGCCGGTTTATTTGGCAATACGGTTAACTTCCATGCCATTCCTGTCGCTGAAAGTGATATGGCATTTATTGCCTTAGTGAATGCATTTGGTTTTATTGCCGGATTCTTTGTCATATTCCTGTTTTTAAGAATCATGATATCCGGCAGTGAGTTAAGCAGAAGATTATTAAAAGAAGATGTACAGGACAGTGTCGTTGTTTATGGCGCTACGGTATTAATATGCATGCAGGCAATGATTGTCATCTTAGGATCCTGCAATGTGATTCCATTTGCCGGATTACCGATACCTCTGTTATCAAGAGGATTTACATATGAAACACTTGTATTCTGTTTCCTTGGTCTGCTTTTGCATATGTCAGAACAGAATGGAGATATGATGCTGAAAGGAGATGCTGATGAAGAAACCGGTCAATCAGAGAGGTTTGTCACAACGCCGTATCAGGATCGCTGAACTTGTCAGTGTTGTTATATGTCTGTTATTTGGCGTTGTATTTGGCGGTAAGTACGTCGTACTTCCAATAGTCAATGCATCTTACAGTGCTGAAAAGAGTACAGTTACTTATAATGCGATTAAAAGTTATGTTATCGAGGGTGATATCAGTGACAGAAACGGAAATCTCATTATGGGTAATGCCAGTGCTGGTGAATCAGCCTATGCTTCTGATCCTGAAAACTATTCCTATGCCTATTTACTAGGATATTATTCGGTTAACTCGGGTAAAGAGAATAAGTATGGTTTACGTGGTAATCTTAAGAACTATTCCCTGTTTCATCTGGATCAGAATAATAAAGGAGCTTCCGTCACATTAACAACTGATAATGCCTTACAGGATTACTGTTATCAATTGTTAAACGGTCAGGAAGGAAGTATTACTGTCATAGATAATGATACTGGTGCCATCATGGCTTTGGCTTCTCACAGTACCATCGACTACAATGTCAATGACCTGCAATCCTTCATTACATCTGATATACCGGGATCCCAATACAGACGCGGTACATACGAAAATGATCCCCCGGGCAGTACATTCAAGGTTATTACAACTGCGGCGGCTTTAAAGATGGATGAAGATGAGAATCTGGATGATGACTTCTTTGACTATAACGATACAGGTTCCTATACACCAGAAGACAGTGATTTCACGATTCATAACTATGAAGATAAAGCCTATGGAAATATCAATCTGGAAAAAGCGTTTAATAATTCAGTAAATTGTTATTTTGCTAATCTTGGTGTAAAGGTAGGTCAGAAAAGAATGACGCAGATGGCTGAAGCCTTTAAGGTAGGATCCGATATTGAAATACCATTCCTTGCGACACTACATTCAAGTTTTGACTTTGGAGATGGAAAACCAGTTACCATAGCCCAGGCTGCCTTTGGTCAGGGTAATACGGAAATTACCCCTGTACACTTAGCTCTGATAGCAGAGGCAGTCGCCAACGATGGCAAGATGATGGCTCCTTATATTGTCTCAGATATTAAAAGCGGGAATATGCCTTTGTATCACTTCTTCCCACATAAGATCAGTACAGCTATAGATGATACGGTAGATGAGCGTTTAAAGGCAATCATGCATAGTACTGCTGTAGGCTATGGCTTTGATGAAGGAACATATGGCATGGTATATGCCAAGACAGGTACAGCGGAATGTGCCAATGACAGAATTCATACATATCTGATTGGATTTACAAATGATTATTCCTTCTGTATATCCATGAATAATGGTTCCCTATCTTCCCTTCTCTATTCACCAGCAAGATCATTAGTAGCGTATTTAAATCATATGGGAAATTAAAAGAGATTTCCAACCTGATCACGGAAATCTCTTTTTCATGGTATGTTTTCTTACCGAAAGAGAACGGATGCCTTATAATCGGATGATCTGCCAGATAGAAGACTTCCGGTATTTCCCTTGAATCACCATGGTAAACACCATTCATGGATGAATTCTTTCCAAAGATTTCATCTAATCTTTCATGACCAATGTTTTTAACCTTACCCCCATTATCTGACGGTTTTCCATTTATCATTTAAACCGGTTACGGCCACAGACTTTGTGGCCATGAGTTCCTTGTAGAAATTCTTGCCACGTGCTGTTAAGAAGTAAAGTTTCTCATCTTCGACTGGCATCGTATCAATGATACGTAATCCTGGTGTTCCATCTGCGGATATTGTGACCATAGATGTATCACGGATGGAACGAAGAATATCAAAATAATCCTGTACTTTCATAAAGCACTCTTTCCTTTATTGATATTGCTGATTAACACACTTCAAATGTCAATTGAAAGAGATAGAAAAAGCAGTTAATTCATGGAGTGTCAGATGCTCTTAATTAACTGCTTGTATTTTATTTCTGTTTCTTCTTAAGAAGAATACCTATAACAATGACAGCTATAACGGCTGCACCAATGCCGGCATAGAGGGATGTATGAGATGTTTCTGTCTTCACTGCAGAAGTATCAGTATCATCATTGATGACGGTAGATCCATTTGTATTGAATGTAGTAGAAACATTGTATGTCTTATCGAAGTCAGAACGGTCAATGTAATCGGTAGATAAGGCATTGTCATCATCAGTTGTGAAGTCAGTGCCATAGTTTCCTGTTACAGTAATGGTGATATCTGAATCACCCTCTGCAACCATTGTACCATTTGCGATGATTGTAACAGTCTTACCATCGCTGTCTACTACCTGACCACCATCCTGTACATTAAGATTTGTAACAGTAGAATCACCTGTGACTACCCATTTGGAGTCAGAAGATACATTAACAGTTAATGGAGAATCTGCAGGATTTGTATTCACACTGTTTTGTTCTATGGAGGCAGCACCTGTCCAGGTTGTTTCATCAAGAAGATATACATCTGCACTGGAGATTGTATCAGCTGTGATGTTTCCACTTAATGTTTCACCTAAACCAGTAAACTTTACAACTGCACCATTGGACCCGGCTGTGCCCCAGTTATTACTGTCATTACCTTCCACTAAGAGAAGATTTGCTTTATCAGAGTCAAAGTCCAGGACTGTATCACTTAAGACAATATTGGCTGTTGTGTTGGTTAAATAGAACATGGAACCGGATGTTATAGCTGATTTCAATGTAGAATCTGAGGCATTGAATACAGCCGCTTCACCAGTGGTGTTTTCCGCATCACCTGAAGTGGACTGATAGATGATAATACCATCAGCTTCTGGATCAGAAGCTGTTTTATCTGTTTGTGTAGAAGAGAGTGTGGAATGAGCAATCAGGATAGTATTCAATCCTTCCATACCAGCTATCTGTGATTCAGAAGCTGTACCAGTTACATTATCCACCTGTATATTACCGGTTGAATAAATTAATGGCGAACCAGAACCAGCAGTATTCAAAGATGAATTCGTAACAGATACAGATCCGCCACCACGGTCTGTCGCAAGAGAAGCGGAATGGTCACCCTGGGTAGAAATATTCATCTGATTGGCTATGATTGTACCGCTGTATGTCGCATCTAATCCTCTGGAGTTTCCTTTGGATGTTGTGATTGTATCATTATTAGCATAGATAGTTCCGGAATCAGTTGCGAATAATCCATTAGATCCTTCACTATCTGAAGTTAAGGAACTGTCAGAGATTTTAATGGAAGATCCGCTTCCGGCAGATAAGCCAATGGAGTTAATGCCATAGAAGTTACAGTTATCTCCATTAGTATCATCACCACTCTTAGTTAAAGTACCTTTGGTTACAGTTAATGTACCTGCCTTCTGGGCAAGGATGGCATTCTGATCTGCCGTAGAAGAATCAATGGTTTCACCATCTGATGTTTCTTCTGTCCCTTCTGCATTCTTGCTTGCAGAAAGTGTACCGCTATAATCATAGGTCATGGTATTGGCACCACCCGGAGCCTGTCCATTACCTGGCCCCTGTGAATTATCTCCATCTGGTTTCTCTGGTGGTGTACCACCTTCATTCTGAGGAGGTGCAGGCTGATTATTATCTCCTTCTGCATAGATAGAAGTAATACCTGAAGACGCAGTAAGGATACCGCTTAACATAACGGCTGTTATTTTCTTTAGATTCTTTTTCATATCAAACACCTCTTACACTTATATCTTAAAAAAAGACAGTATTGCATAGGTGAACAGTGTCTGAAGTTATCCGTAAATGTCTGTGAGTGTTAAGCCGGCATAATCAGACATACAATCACAGCTGTTACAATGCCTACAATAACACCTGCAATAATTTCAGGTAATGTATGTCCCATTACTTCAGGCATTGGCTTATCAAAATAAGGTTCTTCACCCTTTTCCTCAGCCCTTTTATTGATTGCATTTATAGCTTTTCCATTCTGACCGCAGGCATATCTCACTCCCATCGCATCATACATGACAATAAAGGCAAGAAATAATGCGACAATAAATGATCCGCTGTGACTGCCTTCCGTAAGACCACAGGAAGTAGCTAAGGCACATACCGTAGCACTGTGACTGGAAGGCATACCGCCGCTGCCGGTAAGACGCTCCTTGGAGAATGTTCCTGTTATGATTTCAATGATGATTTTGGAAACCTGGGCAATAAACCAGGCTGCCGCAGTAGAAATAAATATTCTGTTTGTGATTAAACCATATAGCCAATCCATAGTAAACCTCGCCCTCTTATTGTAGTACATAGTTATGATTATTTCGTTGAAAAAGAAGATAAGCATGTTAAAATAAGCGCGTCAGGCAAAGACGGAGAAAGAACCTGTAAGTATTGTGAAAGCGAACTCTGGATGGTGTAAGCAGAGGAACAGGAAAGCATGTTTGTAAGGCTCCCGAGCTAAAGACCGTACGCAGCGTTATTGTAAGAATGAGGCAGCCGTTTATCAGTTGTGAATTAGGGTGGTACCACGAACAAGCTCTCGTCCCTATGATGGAAGAGAGCTTTTATATTTGGAGGTTACATATGGCAGAATTAACAAAAGAAGAAAAGCAGAAGCTGAAGGAAGAAAGAAGAAAAGCATTCCTGGCAGCACATCCGGAACTTGCCGCAAAACAGGCACAGGCAGAAAAGAAGAAGGAAAAAGTAAAGAAGAGAATTGAAGATGTCAGAAATTCTGTAGATACCATTGCAGAAAATGATCAGATGCAGGCAAGAATTGATAAGATGAATGCCTTAAGAGAAGAAGGCATTGATCCTTTCGGACATGCCTATGATCAGACAGATCACGCTTCTGAAATCAGAGCAGAATATGGTGATGACAGCATTGAAGATCTGCAGAACTCTGACCACAGAGTATCCATTGCCGGACGTATCATGTCTAAAAGACGTATGGGTAAGTTAGGCTTTGTCCATCTGTTAGACAGATCCGGCAGAATTCAGATTGTTATCAATGAAAGAATTGTCGGTGAAAAGACATATGAGTTATTCAAGCAGTCCGACTTAGGTGACATCATTGGTGTCAAGGGAAGAGTATTCAAGACCCAGGCTGGTGAATTATCTATTGAAGTTCATGAATATACACATTTAACAAAGGCTTTAAGACCATTACCTGAAAAGTTCCATGGTTTACAGGATAAGGAAGAAAGATACAGAAGAAGATATCTGGATCTGATCATGAATGATGATTCCCGTAAGGTTGCGATTCTGCGTCCAAGAATCATTCGTGCGATCCAGCATTGGATGGATGCGCATGGCTATATTGAAGTAGAGACACCTATCTTACAGCCGATTCTTGGCGGTGCCAATGCAAGACCATTCGTAACCCATCATAATGCATTGGATAAGGACTTCTACTTAAGAATCGCAACCGAACTTCCTTTAAAGAGACTCATTGTCGGTGACATGGAAAAGGTTTATGAGATCGGACGTATCTTCCGTAATGAAGGTATGGATCTGAAGCATAATCCTGAATTTACTACTATGGAAGCGTATTGTGCTTATTCTGATCTGGAAGGCATGATGCAGATGAATGAACAGTTATTTGAATCTGTCGCAGAAGAAGTATTCCATAAGACAGACTTTGAGTTCATGGGCAAGATGATTTCCTTAAAGGGGCCATATAAGAGATGGAATATGGTTGATGCTGTTAAGGAAGTAACCGGTATTGATTTCTGGCAGCCAATGTCATTAGATGAAGCATTGAAGCTTGCGGCTGAACATAATGTAGAAGTAGCACCGCATCAGCGTACAGTCGGAAACATTATCTCCCTGTTCTTTGATCAGTATTGTGAAGATAAGATTGAACAGCCTACCTTTGTATGGGGTCATCCGATTGAGATCTCCCCTCTTGCCAAAAAGAATCCAAAGGATCCAAGATTTACCCAGAGATTTGAATTAGAGATCATGGGTATTGAAATGGATAATGCCTTCTCAGAGTTAAATGATCCGATTGATCAGAGACAAAGATTTGAGAAGCAGCTTGAAAATAAAGCCAATGGTGATGAAGAAGCATCAGAAATGGATGAAGATTATGTAGAAGCACTGGAGTATGGTCTTCCTCCTACCGGTGGTATTGGCATGGGTATTGACCGCTTTGTCATGTTATTAACAGGCTGTGACAGTATCAGAGATGTATTATTGTTCCCGACAATGAAGCCAAGGGATGATAAGAATCAGTAAATAAGCTAAAACACATATAAATTCATACGAATTTACGACCACTTACGAAGAGTTATGAAGAAATAATTGAAAACGCATAATTGTTCGTATGTTGATGAAGGCTTAAATCTTCTTATGGTAGATAACCGTATTCCGGCAGGTGCAAAGCTCCATTAAGATGATGTAAAGATGTACCGTTTTATCAAATAGACGGGACGTACTTCATTTGATAAAAAACTGAAAAAACAGCGATTTACATCAAACTTACATCAATTGATGCAGAAATCGGTGCAAG
>DXZE01000051.1 GCA_019415435.1 Erysipelotrichaceae bacterium | reverse complement strand
ATTTTGATCAATATATTCTTAGATGCAGGATACTCCATTACAAATGTAGATCTTGAACATGATAATCTTTCTCTGTTGCTTTCAAATCCAAGCGTTATTCATATGATAAACGGCTTGAAAACAATAGATATTATTTATGATCATGAATTAAATCGCAGTGATGATGTAAATCCAGATGAAGACATGTATGTGTATATAAACTCAGATCACCACAGACCGGATTTTATCATTTCATACAAAGAAAATAATATATTGAAAAAAGCCATTGTAGTTGAAGCAAAGTGGAGACCTTTAACCGCTATCTATAATGAATCAGATGATACTGAAGTAACCAGAATACTGCGTGACTATCTCATGCTTGGATATCATCAAAAAGGACATAAACGTGTTAGACGCAGCGCTATTGAAAAGGTAGTTGCAGTTTACCCTGATCTTACAGAAGAAGAGACAGAAATAAGTAATGATGAAATTTTAAGCGTTGGCATAAAACCAGAAAAGAATATTCAGATTACTAAAGGATATCAAAATTTAGTTAAAATACTTCTTCATTTAGATGAAGAAGATGATGATCCATCAGTCATGTAATTAATGATTCTGTTTGATCTTATAAAACGAAAGCAAAAAAATCATTCAAAAATCTTTCGTTCCTCTTCTGATTTTGCAAAATACTCCTCAAAGAATTTATGAAGTATTTTTTCAGTTGCAGTAGTCTTGGTAAGACCTGTTTCTTCGCAGAATTTTTCTAATTCTTCGTAAACATCTAAATCCATACGAATATTAAGAATCTTCGCATCTTTTTTAGATCTTGCCATTGTCATCTACCTCAGCCTTTTTCTCAGAAATGTAAGAAACTAATTCAGCGTGCATTTTCTTTATTGCATTAAACCTTGAACAGTTATAGTAGCTTTCTGCTCTTTCCATAATAGCTGTATCTTCAAGCTTTTGAAGTTCTATCTGATCAATACCCGTACTGCGACTCATATAAACTTTGATAAACAACGGTACATTTAGTCCAAACTTATCAGCCTCTTGTTCTATAGCAGAGTGAATCTCCCTTTCCTTATATTCCTGAATATACTCCATAAATGTATGACCAGGTTTTACAAAGAGCACTTCATTTTCAATATCATTTAATACCCGTCTTGCATATTTCTGGTCTGTTTCAGACATAGTTCCTAAATTCTTGCGGATTTCTTCTATTGCATCTCTCTGTGTTTTACGGTAATCTTCTTCATCCGTAATATCCTGAAGAGTTGCAATTTTAAACTGTGATTCCAGATAATCAGCGTCAATCTTTTCCATTTCCATGGTTGATGGATCTGTTTTCACATCATATCCAGGCTTAATACCAAATTTTCCTCCTCTTCTTCCATTAGCAAGATCATTAAAGCGCATGGTTAAGATACGGTATGTTTTCTCATCAAAATTCAATTCTTTACCATACTCATTATTCCATTTGAGTCCCTGTAGCATGGCACCACGCATAATAGATTTCAACTTAGAAAATTCTTTTCTAAATTTATCTCTAAGCTCTAATGATCTAGGTAACCATTGGAATTCAGGAATCTGTTCCTGCTTGAAAATATCAACAATATTATTGAATATCTTATTCATTTTCTGAATGTTCTTTTCAAGATCTTCTACCTGAACACCTGCAGTATCTCCCTGACAATAAAGCTTAAGCGCATCCTTTAAATTACGCTTCATTGTGTAAGGCTTACGGAAGAATTTTACTAATCCCCAAGGTTTTTCTACACTGTTAAAGACACGATTCGTTCTGGAAATCGCCTGAATGAGATTATCTGACTTTAACTCTTTATCCAAATACAATACATTTACATACTTTGAATCAAATCCAGTCAGAAGCTGATCTACTACGATAACAATATCTATTTCATCCTTCTGATTGTTTCCGATATGATTATATGCATCTTTATGGGCAAGTCTTGCGGTAAGGTCTGCTTTAAACCTTGAATAATCCGGATCTGTCTGACGATCAAATGCCGTATTAAACATCTTGTTATAATCATCTATCACATCAATCAGAGCTGTTTCCTTTTCGAAAACGGATGATGTATTTGCGTCTGTATTCGGATCAAATAACGATGTTACATGAAGATCAGGAGCTTCTTTCTTAAACAGCTTCCAGTATTCATATGCTTCTAGAATAGATGAAGTCGCAAGAATTCCATGAAAACGAGTGCCATATTCTCCAAAAGCAATTGTATTAAAGTTATTCAGAATATTATCTACGACACATTTTCTATGTTCATCATTATCATACTGTTTAGCAGACAGATAATCCTCAATACCCTTTAACAGATGTCCCTGCTTATCCTTTTTAATTTCTCCAAATTCATCTACCTCAGAAGCCATAGGCAGACCTTTTATATGACGGTATAGTTTCCAGGTATCAGAATTCGGATCTATATCTTTAGCGTCCTTTACATGACATTCTGCTAATGCGACTGCCTCTCTCAGATCCTGATCATCATATGTTTTTACTGCTTCTGGCCAGAATCCTAATACATTGCCATCTCTGATACCGGTAGCTAGTGAATATACAGCAAGAACATTACCAAATACAGATTCGGTAGTTAGTTCTCCTGGTCTCATATTCTGTGCAAATATA
Organism: Erysipelotrichaceae bacterium; assembly: GCA_019415435.1. Taxonomy (GTDB): domain Bacteria; phylum Bacillota_I; class Bacilli_A; order Erysipelotrichales; family Erysipelotrichaceae; genus Bulleidia. The sequence continues at coordinate 8,280 of DXZE01000051.1, read as the reverse complement.
GGTGTTCCTGTAAAGCCAAAGAACACTGCATTATCAAATGTTCTTTTTACCTTTTCATGCATTTTGCCAAACTGGCTGCGGTGTGCCTCATCTACAATAAAGACAATTCTCTTAGCCTTTACAACTTCCAGTTCATTCTTATTAATCTTTTCAGCATCTTCATTGATTCTTGAAATCTTCTGAATGGATGTCAGAATCATATGATCATCTGCATTATTACTCTTCAGTTTTCTGAATAAATTCATAGAACTGGATGTTTGAACTACAGATTCACCATCCTTGGCAAATGATTCATATTCCTTGGAAGATTGTGTATCTAATGTTTTTCTATCTACAACAAAGACAACTTTATCGGCAAGTCCAAGATCAATAATCAATTCGCCCGCTTTAAAGGTTGTCATGGTCTTGCCACCACCAGTAGTACACCAGACAAATCCGCCTCTCTGGTTATGGTCACCCCATTTTTGTTCTGCTGCTCTTTGAACAATTGCTTTTATGGCAACACACTGATAACTGCGACATACTTTTAATGAATCTAAGGCCGTATCAGCTACACAATAGTACCCTATCAACTTATGAGCTTCCGGGATAGAAAGGATACGGTTTTTACCTTTTATTAATTCACGCCAGTCTTTAACAATGTCATTATTCCGATCTGCCCATCTGAAAAAGAATGATGGATTAAATTTCCTGTAATCACCTGCATTAGCAAAATAAACAGTATCATCCGGACTAATAGCAAAGAACACCTGTATAAGGCCCATAAATCCCTTCCAAATGCCTTCTTTGGAATACTTAACAATCTGATCACAGGCTTCTGAAACAGGTACACCAGAGGCCTTTAATTCGATCTGGATCACAGGCATTCCATCGATCAGAAGTGTAATGTCACCACGTCTGTCTGAATATCTGGGGTCTGTAGAAAAGTAAGTCTGTTCTGCTATCTGATATCTGGAATTACCACCGGCTATCTCTCTGGCATTAAATAAATCCAGATATACTTCTTTACCAGCATGAACACTGTCAGCAGAATCTTTATCACGCTTGATTGCTAATCCACGTTCCGGATCACCATTTTGAATAAAATGATTAGCCTTTACAGGTGTATTAGCCTGCTGCTTTACGGCATCAAGGATCTGATCCATCTCTGCATCAGAAAGATCAACATTGTTTAACTTCACTCTGTTGCGTTCATTAATGATCTCTCTCCAGTTGTCGATAAGATCACTAACATACTTATATTTAAGGATTTCAGGTTCCCATCCTTCTGTAGTCAGAAGCTGAATGAAGTCTTTTTCAAATTCTGCTTCTCCTTTTCTTCCTGTATATGGTAATGACATATATTAAATCTCCTTAATTATATGAACATGCTATTTAACAACGCTGATTTAGATTTCTTTAATACGTCTAACTTACTCTGATAAAGAGTGATAAGGTTATCAATGCCATCCAAGAATTCACCTATCTTATGCTGTTCTTCTTTGCTTGGCAATGCTATAGAACCCATACAAAGTTTATCGTAATAGAAGTAAAGGCGAACGCCTCCCTCCTGTAATCGAAGTATCATCTTTTGGAAATTATCTGACTTAAACCAATGCCATAAGAACCTATCATCAACATCATCCGTAGTCTTGAATACTTCGTAAAGTGAGCTTACTATCACGTTTTTTGAAGTGTTCTGATATCCTATAGAACCAACATTAATTCTTGCTGGATTATATGCAAAAGAATTTGGAGAGACAATTATATACATTCTTTTATCTGCATCTCGCATCGTTCCACCATTCTCAAACTTTTTATCTTGCGGTACAAATCCGTCTTCATTCGTAATTGAATAGCTATCATATGGGAGATTATTACGATTCCTTTCACCAGCAGTGAACGTTATATCTGAAAACTTACGTTGTTTCCAATCATCATCGAAGCCTTTAAATCTAAGTCTTGGCTTTAGTTCACCATTTCTAGGGAACAGTTGATCTAACAATGCTAATTTGGAATTCTTTAATAAAGCTAACTTATGCTGATGAAGGGTGATAACATTATCGAGGTTCTCCAAGAAGGCTCCAATCTGCTCTTGCTCTGCTTTTTTCGGAACCTTTACAACAGCATTTGACACAAGCTCTTTATTGAGATTGTTTACTGTACTTCCTGCCGCAAGCTGTCGATATTGTGCAAGCATCTGTTCTGTTCCGAGCATCTGGCACAAGAACATCAAATCGAACACGTTCTGATTGTTACGAATCAGCAACCAGCCGTCATGGATGCACCCAGAAATACCCATAATATAAGGTTTTCCGAAACTCATTGAGTTGGATAATATTAAATCTCCAGGAAAAACCTGTCTCGTTTTGGAAAGTCCTGAAGGCTTGATTTTTTCCTCAGTATGAGTGATATATCTGCCTTGTTCTGGCGCATCTCCAATTTTTACCCAATTCAGTCCATCTTGTGCATTAGTGATATATGCATCAATAGGTCGAGGCGATCCTCCTCTCTCTATCGTTACAAGGTCTCCAAGCTTACGCTGTTCCCAATCGTCATTAAAACCTTTGTATCTGATGGCTGGTTTATTTTGTTTTTTGTCCATTGTCAGATACCTCTTTTCAGCAGATCAATACCAATCATTGCATTATTGTCACCGGCTAAATCATCAAGCATCTTCTTCAATTCATTACTTGTTGACTCTATTTCTTCATTTAATTGATCTAGTGTATTTGAATATTTTGACTTTAAGTTATCTAAATCTTTTAGGAAGTTATGGATCACCTGCTGCGCTTGATTAGAAATATCATTTGTTAATGGATCAATCCATTGCTTAATTAACAAACTACCTATTTCTTCATCACTTAGTTTAGAAAGCTTTTCTATTGCTTTCTTTTCTAATGATGAATCAATGTTCTTTGCTTCTTTTCTAAATTTCTTTTCTTCCTTGATTAAAGAATTAATGTTTTTAAGAATCTGCAATGTATCCTGATAAACTTGGTTTGCCTTTATAGCAGCAGTCAGTTTCTTTGTATCTATAGCTTCTTCATTATCTTTCTTACAGATTTGCTGCTTATCATCTTCATCTAAGTCTTCAAACAAATCATTATATTCATTTGCTTTCTCATCGGCTTTCTCCTGTAGGTTGTGTATATCATCGAACTCGCTTTGGAAATATTCCTTTTCTACTAAATCAAGAGAAATTACTTTACCTACAATTCCAACCGTTACGTCTTCATACTTTTTGGTATTTTTATTCTTCTTGGTTTCTTTAAGTGGTTCCGTTTCACGGCATACGGTTTTGCCATATTTACGAATCTTATTAAGACCAGTATTGATAGAATTCCAATGATCAGAGAATACCTGGTAAACATCATAAACATTAACTAGATCTGATTTGAATAAGTCAAATATTTGTTCTTTAAGATCATCTCTGATGTTTGCAACTGGCGTCTTTTTAATTAGCTGTTCTATAAGATCATTATTAAACGAAGATGCAGTATTATCAAAATTATTCAGAAACTGTTTAACATCTGAATCATCATTGATAACTTCATTTATATCTGTATCTACAAATGAATAATAGCCATCGCTTTCATTATGGAATAATTTGCTCTGTAGATCAGGGAACGCTTTCCAATATTCCTTGAAACTATCGATTTCACTTTGATTGACCTTGTCCGTCATTACTGAATAAATGTCATAAGGAATTTCTTCTGTTTTTGCACTGATATATCTTGGAATATTTAAGTTATATTCATTCTTAATGATTTCTTCTTTGCTGACTAATCTCGCAAAGTTAGGGACATCTTTACGTGCTTTCACGACATCAAAAATCTTCTGAACATCACTTTCTTTGAGAACATTCTGATTCTTACCCTTCTCATAGCTTTGTGAAGCATCTATGAAAAGTACATCGTCTTCTTTTCTGTTCTTGCTTAAGATCATTACAATAACCGGAATACCTGTAGAGAAGAACAAATTGCTAGGTAATCCTATAATTGTTTCAATGTTATGATTTTCGATCAGATTCTTTCTGATAACACCTTCTGTATCACCACGGAAAAGAACACCATGAGGCAAAACAATAGCCATGATTCCATCTGGTTTAACATGATATAAACAATGCAGTAAGAAAGCTAAGTCAGCTTTACCAGCCGGTGCCAAACCATAGCCTCTGAAACGTACATCACTGACATGTTCATCAGGATTCCATCCTTGAGAATAAGGCGGGTTTGCGGTAACGGCATCTACGAATAATGGTGAATAAGAAGTATTTTCATCAAAATATGGCCAGTCTTCTGCTAAAGAGTCCGCATTACGAACAATAATGTTCTGAACAGGAATATCCTGCATAAATAGATTCATTTTTGCGAGGTTTGATGTCTCTGTAATATATTCCTGACCATAATACTTTATGTTCAGTGGATTCATATAATGACTGGCTTCTTTACCAATGTTAAGAAGAAGACCTGCCGTTCCTGCACAAGGGTCGTATACTTTAATTTCACTGCGGTCTTTTAATCTGTCCGCAATAATTCTTGCCATTAAAGAAGTAAGTTCATGAGGTGTATAGAAAGCTCCGTCTTTCTTTGCCTCAGAAGAAAACTGTTTAATTAAATACTCATATATGTATCCCAGAACATCATATTCTTCTGACTTAGGTGGAATCTGACTAATTAATGCAACAATATCTCTAACTGCTCTGTCTCTACTTCCGGCATTTTCTCCTAGCTTAGATAGGCCAGAATCCAACGCATCAAAAACACCAGAGTGTGTGTCAACAGTCTGGTTGTATACATAGAAACAACGGGCATATTCTTCATTCAGATTTGCATAGAAGTTTTCAATTCCTGTAGATACAACCTGTGCACCAAGCTTTGTATCCATTTCTCTCCATGTGCTGAATAAGTCATCATATTTGATGAAATATCCAATCTTATCCTGGAAGTATTGCATATTTTCAGGACTGTCATCCTTAAGATCTTCAATTTCTCCACCTGACTCTTGAATGAAATCAATCTCTTTATCAGAAAGATATTTATAGAACATAAAACCTAAAATGTAATCTTTATATTCTGATGCTTTAATATTCTTTCTCAATTCATTAGCGGTAGCCCAGATCTTAGCTGCCAATTGCTGTTTATCCATACTTACTCCATATCCAATTGAATCTAACTGACATAATTATACCATGTAGATTGAATTGTCTACACAATTGAGTACATGAAAGTACGGAAATGATCTACTTACACCCACGTTTACAATATCTCTTTAAGACAGAATCCTTCCTATATCTGATTTGGTACATATGCGTGATCTCTCCATAACAAAAGCCACCCTTCCTTACCAGGATGGCTTCATCAATTCTTAACTTAACAGATCCTTATCCTTCTTACTGTCAAACCTTCTCTTAATACGTTTAATCTTATCTAAAGGATAAGGTGCTTTACCTGCAGGATGATACTCTACTGACTCTACTCTTACTACTGCATCATGATCATCTTCTCCTGCAGGTACTATGACCAAGTCATCTGGATCATAGTATGTATCTGAAAGATGACAGTACTCTCTTCCACCTTCTTCAAAGGTAACATTACAGAAGATAAGATCATGTATTCTTCTACGTGGTTTGCCATAGATATTTTCATCAAATATCTCTCCCATGCCATAGGACATAAGAAATTCATAGAGTTCATCAATGAAGGATGGATAATTAACAGGTAATCCATTCTTATCAAATGTAACAGTCATCTCTTTTATTCCGGAAGTCCTTGTAGTCACAAATATCTTATAGGTAGATGTCTTATGTGGATCTACATAAACATCTTCAGGATTACCTTTGATTTCAGATAGTATATTTACATCCAAATCATCCAGAAAATCAGATATACCTTTTGTTACATGATAAGTACAGTGAATATCACATTGATCACTTATCATACGATAGTGATCTATGGTTTCTGTAGATCTGTCAATAGTTACTTCTTCATGATAATCATGCTTTGTCTCAGTATATCTGTCATAAATGACTTTAATCTGTTGTATCTTGTCTGGATCTCCATCAAACAGGAATAAGTCATTTCTGTTTAACTGTTTACGTATGTAATCTGATATTTCAGATAAAGAATATGGGAATAATGATCCACTTAGTTTTATGGTCTTTCCATCTGTATTGGTTACATCAACATTCCAATATCCTGCATCGAATACCGGATCATATTCATACTTTTCCAAGGCATCTCTTATGGCATTCAGGATTCTTTTATTTGTTTCTGTATTGGATGGCATCTTTTCTTTCGATTTATAGTGTGTATTATTATCCTTACGGCTGAAGGTTTATCTTGTTAGCCATACACTTCCATTATCAGATACAGATAATTTCTGTTGTACTTCTTCCCCTTCTATATGAGAATACATCGGATGTCAGTATGAACATCTTTAAAGTTCCTTTTAAAGCTAATGTACTTTCTGTCATCCTGACTAATTCTGTAAATAACTTCTGAAACCATTCCCTGTTCTCTTTACTTAAAAGATCCTTTGAGGAATGCATACATCTTATTGATTGTTTGTATGTATAGATTATGTTCCATGTTCATATTCCTTTGTTAAGAAGATTCAAGCATATGTATGATGAAATAGATGTTATTCATTGTTTTAAGTAGTATTTAAGAGTAAAATTCTACGAGGTAAAGGAGCATTTTTTATATGAGTATCAGAACAAGATTTGCACCTAGTCCTACCGGATATATGCATATCGGTAACTTGCGTACTGCTTTATATGCATACTTGGTTGCAAAGAAAGATCCGGAAGGAAAGTTTATTTTAAGAATTGAAGATACTGATCAGGGAAGATTGGTAGAAGGTGCGACCGATATTATTTATGACACATTAAAGGAATGTGGTTTAAAGCATGATGAAGGTCCGGATGTAGGCGGACCGGTTGGACCATATGTACAGTCTGAAAGAGTGAAGAGTGGACTGTATATGAAGTATGCAAAGGAATTAATAGCTAAAGGCGGTGCTCATTATTGTTTCTGTGATGAAGAGACAATCAATAAAGAAAGAGCAGAAGTAGAAGCCAAAGGTGAATCCTTCAAGTTTGATGATCCATGCAAGAAGTTAAGCATTGAAGAAGCTGAAAAGAGAATAGCAGATGGTGAATCCTTTGTCATCCGTCAGACCATTCCACAAACTGGCACAACAACATTTGATGATGAAGTATTCGGTAAGGTGACTGTAGAGAATGAAACACTGGATGAACAGATTCTGATCAAGTCAGATGGTTTCCCTACTTATAACTTTGCTAATGTGATCGATGACCATCTGATGGGCATTACTGATGTAGTCAGAGGAATGGAGTATCTGTCTTCTACTCCTAAGTACAATCTGATTTATGATGCATTTGGATGGGATATTCCTCGTTACATCCATTGCCCGCCTGTTATGAAAGATGAACATCATAAGCTATCCAAGCGTAATGGTGATGCCTCCTTCCAGGATCTTGTGGCCAAGGGATACCTTCCTGAAGCAATTCTGAACTATATTGCCTTACTTGGATGGTCTCCTAGTGAAGACAAGGAAATCTATACATTGGATGAATTAGTACAGGCATTTGATGTCCATCATATCGGTAAGGTAGGTGCTATCTTTGATCCAGAGAAGCTTAAATGGGTCAATGGCATGTGGCTCAGAGGAATGGATCTCGATTCCTATTACAAGCTTGTTAAGCCTTATATTGATCAGGCAGTCAAGAGAGATTGTGATAAGAAGACGATCGCAAGAGTTGTACAGCAGCGTGCGGATACCTTAAATGACATCGCACCTATGTTAGACTTCATCGATACCTTCCCTTCTTATTCCAATGATCTTTATAACAACAAGAAGATGAAGACGAATCCTGAAGTAGCCTTAAATGCCTTAAAAGAATGCCGTAAGGAATTAGAAAACCAGGAAGACTGGAGTGAAGAGGCATTGCATGAAACATTACTTGCATTGCCTAAAAAGCTTGGTGTCAAAAATGGCATCATTCTCTTCCCTCTAAGACTTGCCATCTCTGGCAAACAGTCTACACCAGGTGGTGCTATTGAAATTGCCCACATTCTTGGTAAAGAAGAAACATTAAGAAGACTGGATCTTTCTATTGAACAATTATCTTAATTAAAATACCTGTTGTCTTATGACAACAGGTTTTCTTCTTTGATGAGCTCTAACAGGTGATCTGTACGCTTTTCCTTACCTTCATCGTAAGGGTCAATAGGTATGCATCTGTAAATTAAGTTCACAAATCGGTATCCTTTA
>DXZE01000050.1 GCA_019415435.1 Erysipelotrichaceae bacterium | reverse complement strand
AATGACCACACAAGTGGTCATTGGATGCTCGGTTACTTGTAGCCGAGTAGTTCACTTTGTGCCTCTGTTCATAGATGCGCATCGTAAAGGATGGATTTAATCCACATCAAAAACAAAAATATCTTTGTAAGGATTGCCATGCCGTGTTTTTGCCTGCAGCAAATACATTGTTCCAGCATTCTCATGTCAGTTATGAAACATGGATTACGTTCATAGCTGATGAGATCAATGGTCTGAACTTTGCACAGGAAGTCGTTTCTACTGGCCTCAGTAAAACCACCTGCTTTAATATGAGACACAAGCTTTATAACGCAATATCAGATTATCAGGACTCTGTTCAGTTAAAAGGATTAATTGAACTGGATCCAACATATGAGAAGATCAATCTCAAAGGGACGAAACCTGGTAAATCTAAGAGTCTGAGAGGTATTAATCATCACAAGATATGTATTGTTACTGCAATTGATTCTGATGACAGAATCCTTTTCAAGATTGCCGGATTAAGAGGAGAATCCAAAGAACTGTTAGAACCATTTTCTGAGCATTTTATGAAAGAGTCTGAAGTAGTAATAGATTCCAAAAGCAGTCTTGAGAGTTTTAACATTGATCATGGCATGATACCTGACATTATTCCAGGTGATAAGTTCAAGAGTCCAAATGGTCACACTCTTTCATCTGTAAACCAGCTTCATCAGTCTCTTTCAGAGTTAATCCGGGTTAAACATGGTGTTTCAACCAGGCATCTGCAGGGATATCTGGACTGGCTGGCATTTACGAAAGAACTTCACTATAAAACAGAAGCCAAAAGGCAGAAGATAGAAGCGTATATGTATGTAATGAAGAAAATCATCAGTGTAGCAACCAGAAATATCTGTAAGCAGCCACTTCCAATTGACTTGGAAGAGGTTTATGTTGAGTATCATTACGGTGTTTTCAGTCATGATCAACTATTTGCTTGAACTTAGCAAAATCAATTAACGAATATGAACAATTGTCTGGTGAAAAATACAAGTGTGTTTGTGCATTATTTCACGGTTAGTGTTCTATAATGATTAAAGCAGATGCCATATATGGCATATCATAGGAGGAAACATGTTTCATATTATTATTAAAGATACTTACAAAGAAATCAGTGAAGAAGCATTCAAGCTTGTAAAAGAAGCATTAAACAATGAGAATCCTGTTTTAGGTCTTGCGACTGGTTCATCACCTGTTGGACTGTATCAGGAAATGATCAAGGATCATGAAGAAAATGGTACTTCTTATAAGAATGTTCTGACCTGGAATCTTGATGAATATGTTGGCATTCCAAAGACACATCCTCAGTCTTACTGGACATTTATGCATGAGAATCTGTTCAATCATATTGATATTCCGGAAGAGAATGTTCATGTTCCGAATGGAGAAGCCGCAGATGAAGAACAGGCATGCAAGGATTATGAAAAGTCCATGGAAGGCCATACAATCAACTTACAGGTATTAGGTATTGGTTCTGATGGTCACATTGCCTTCAATGAACCAGGATGCCCGTTTGACAGCCTGACACATCTTCAGAAGTTAACAGAAGAAACAAGACATGATAATGCAAGATTCTTCGATGGTGATATTAATCAGGTTCCTGTCAGTGCTATTACAGAAGGTCTTGGAACAATCATGCGTTCTGAAAGAATTGTTCTGATCGCTACAGGTAAGAACAAGGCTAAGGCAGTTAAGGGAATGATTGAAGGACCTAAGAGTGTTGACTGCCCTGCATCAATTCTGCAGGATCATGCGGATGTAACAGTTGTCCTGGATCATGACGCTGCTTCCTTATTAACAAACAAGTAATCAGATAAAAAAATAAGGGCTGCCGTAAGGTAGCTCTTTCTGTTCTAGTGCTTGTTTGTCTCTTCATCTTCTGCATCCCAGGCAAAGAAGTTTGCGGAGAATACAACTAAGAAGAATATGATCAGGAATACAATTAAAGCTATAATTCCTGCAGTAATCGCAAGAGCGACAATTTCATTCTGATCCATTTTGTATTCCTTTCTGCTTTGTTATCTCAAGTATAATACATTATTCTTATATTTTTTATAAAATGTAAGCCCTTATTTATACACTTTTTGAAGATTGTTAACAGGATGAATCTGAATCGTGCATTACAATAGGTTTACTTACAAGGAGAAGATTTATGCAGATACTTTATGACATACTACTGACAATAATCTGTCTGTATAGTCTTTATTTTATCATTTACGGAGTAATTGCCTTATTCAGAAAAATAAAGAAACCTTCCCAGAACCCTGTAAAGCAGCATTTTGCAATATTGATTCCTGCCACAAATGAAGAGATGGTTGTAGGAAATCTGCTGGATTCTTTAGCAGAACAGAACTATCCGAAAGATAAGTATGATGTGTATGTTGTTATTAACAACAGTACAGATCATACGGAAGAGATTGTAGAGAAACATGGCGTACATGTCATAGAATGTCATGTTTCTGTACATAGTAAAGGGGATGCTCTGCATTATGCTTTCCGGGTTTTGAAGAAGCATAAGGAAATTGACTATTACATCATTCTGGATGCGGATAATCTTGCGGATATTGACTTTCTTAAGAATATGAATGATGCCTGTCATGATAAAGATATTGTACAGGGAAGAAGAATTGGCAAGAATGGTACGGATAATGCGATCAGCGGCTGTTATGAGATGTTCTATGTCATGCAGAATATCTACTTCAATCATGCCCGTACTGTATGGAATCAGAGTGCTGTATTGAATGGAACAGGCTGGGCAGTCAGAAAGCAATGGCTGGAAGAAACAGGGTATCCGGTTAAGACAATTACCGAGGATCTTGAATTTTCAGCTATAGCCGCAATGGATCATGTACAGATCGGATATGCTCATAATGCATGTACATTTGATGAATACCCAAATACACTTCATAAAGTATTCAATCAATTGGTACGATGGATATTCGGACAGGTACAGGGATTAAGATACTATGAAGGTGCACTATTAAAAGATGCATTTCATGGTAATCATGGTTCATGGGATATGGCATTAGTATTCATTATGCCGGTAATTACGATCTGTTCGATTATATGGGTTGTATGGACGATATTCTTGCCAGTTGGGTATCCGTTTCTAACTACATGGATGAGTACACATTTCTGGGTGCTTGCAATTACAGGGTATCTTGCGGCGGTGCTGGTATGTATATTGGGAATGCTGAAGGAGCGTCTGCCTGTCAGAAAGCTTTTTAAGGGTTCTCTTCTGTTTCCGGTATTTATGATGCTGTGGGTACCGGTTGTGATTGTGTGTCTTTTCAAAAGGGAAGTTGTATGGAAACCGGTAGAACATGACAGAGCGGTTAGAATCGAGGATATAGATGAGTGAAATATTAAAAATTATATTCGGCAGATTCCTTGCGGATGAAGGTATATATCCCGCTGCTGGTATTCCATCAGTTGGTTACCTTATCTTAATGGGCACAACATTCTTAGGCATATACACTGCATTAAATCATACCCTCCAATGGTCTTATGAAAGAATCAGAAAACTAGTAAAGAGAATGATTCTGATCTTGTGGGGACTAGAAATATTTAAGATAGGATTCCGTTTCTATTATGGCTATCAGAGTCAGTTAAATACATGGGTTCCATTATATTTCTGTAGTATCACGTTATTTGCCGGATTACTCAGTGTATTTGGACATGGAATGGCCCGGCATATTGGTGATGTCTTTATATGTGTAGGAGGATTAATCGGAGGTATCTGTTTCCTGCTGTATCCTTCTTCTTCACTGCTGTTATTCCCGGCTGATCATTTCCTGAGTATCCATAGTTTCCTGTACCATGGCTGTATGACATATCTTGGCATTCTCTTTAACCGCAGCGGACTTGTGAAACTGGAATGGAAGGATATGAAATACTATGCCTGGTATATAGGTTTCTTCTGCGTGTTGGCTTTATATCTGAATATCAGAACTGGTTCTAATTTGATGTTTATATCACATTCCTTCAATGGAACATTGCTGGATATTGTCGCAAAGATTCTTGGACGATTATATACACCAGCTTTGATTCTGATTCAGATGACTGTTCCTTTCCAGGTCGTTATGTGGTTTAAACACAATACTTCCTTGTTAACAAGACCTGCCTGGTATGATGGAATTGAGCAGAATACAACTGATAATAATGGTCATATCAGCAAAAAATCATTTTGAAAACGTTTACTTTTAAAAAAGTAGTTGACTAAAAAAATCAGAGTGCTATATTACATGAGCGTGATAAAGAAAACAAACCGGATCAATGATCCGGGTGGATATATACACGCTCAATTGATCATCAAGAATGATCAAGCGATATACACTAAAAAATCGATGACGAGTTGTCATCGGGTGTAAATATACATATTCAGGACATTCATCACGAATGTCCTTTTTTGATCAGTATAATACCTGTTGATCATCTTACCTTTGAAGTCGAGACAGCTATCATAGTGCTTATGAAAAGTCAGACATTGAACAAATAAACTTTGAGAATATACTTATAAATATAAAAGGATCACCGATGACGGCAGATCCTTAACTTTCAGAAAATGACCGCAAAGCTATACGAGACCCGGCGATCTTTTTTTGATTCCGTTGAGAACAAGAGCAATGGCAGATATTACAACCATGTCTGTCTGTAATATCACCAGGATTATTTCATAGGGACTCATAATGCTTCCCTCTTTAGTACGAAACTCTTTATAGAGCTGTACCAGACTCTTAAAACATACAGTGCAATGATTATAGAGACACACTAACTCTCCTGAAACAAGAAGGGTTAACCGCCACCGTAAAGGTAATCCAGTATAGGAATCCATAGCTTCCTATGTAATAAATATTTACAAGAAAACAGCGAATTGCATAAAATTCGTTTGTTTTTTTATCATTATTTTTAACGACATGTTGTGCACCACCAAAAGTATTTGATAGTTTTTAATATCTAAGCTTCTTATCTACAATATTGATAAGTGGTTCATTTTTAATGAAGTGTCTGAGGTTTTCTGCATAGACAGAGACAATCTTATCAATTGTTGTCTCCGCATTAAACTTACCGGATATATGAGGTGTAATGTAGACATTCTCACATTCCCATAAAGGATTATTCTTAGGTAAAGGTTCATGTTCTGTCACATCGAGGCAGGCAGCGGAAAGATGATGTGATTTCATGGCTTTTATCAGTGCATTTTCATCTACTGCATTACCTCTGCCAACATTGATCAGAACAGATCCTTCTTTCATCTTTGCAAGGGTATCTTCATTGATGATGTGGTATGTATCTGGCGTTTCCGGAAGACATAATGCGACAATATCAGCATATGGCAGTATTTCCTGCATGGTATCTGTAGTATAGAGTTTCTTTACAAAGTCAGGCTTATCATGGATTGTTCTGCGTACGCCATATACTTTTGCGCCAAGCGTATGCATTAACTGTCCATAGGCAGTGCCGATTTCTCCCATGCCTATGACAAGTATCTTTAGCTGCGAGATAGTTCTGACAGGACCAAGATTAATCCAGTCATGGAATTCCTGCTGATCTTTATATCTGTAAAGGTTTTTTATAACAGCTAATGTACAGCCAAGCATATGTTCGCTGATTGCAGTATTATAAGCACCTGATGCATTAGTAAGAACAATATCATCTTTTAAGGTGCACCACTTGTCTGCACCAGCAGAATCCAGCTGTACCCACTTTAAAGATGAAGACTGATTTAATATATCGGGATTAACATTTCCTAATACAGCATCAGTATCTTTTAAATCTTCTGCAGTAATATCCTTTTTATCCATAAACTGAATGTCTTCAGTGATATCAGACAGTTCTTTTCTGTATGTTTCATTAAGAGGTGTTGCACAAATGATTTTCATAATAAACCTGCTTTCCTGATCATTATATCATTCTGATAATCTGTATAAGATTTCAGGTTCATAAAGTGGTTTAAAATGTGTATGATAATGGATGTGAAAAGAGGAATGATATATGTTGAAAGAAGTTAAATGGTCAAATATTCTGATATCCATCATTTATATAGTTATTGGCATTCTGTTAATAGCTTTTCCAAAGGTATCCGGTGATGTGATTACATCTATTATAGGCATTGGTTTTCTGGCTTTAGGTGCTGTAGCGGTAATCAATTATTTCCTGATTCCGGTTAAGGATGCGTTCTATCGTAATGACTTTGTGTATGGTGTCATAGCGATTGTCTTTGGACTTATCATCATTACAAAGCAGAATCTGATTGCAGATCTGATACCGGTGATTCTTGGTATTGTTATTACAGCTAGTGGTGTCCGCAAGGTACAGCAGGCAATTGTCGCAAAGAGAATCAATTATTCCCAGTCTGCATTTTACTTTGTGATGGGTATTATTTCCATCATACTGGGTGTTGTGATTATGTTCTGGCTGAGTGGTCAGACCGCAAAGAATATTGTCTTTATTGTGATTGGTGCAGGTCTTGTATATGATGGGGTTTCTGACCTGATTGCGACACTATTCCTGGCAAATAAGTTTTCTAATTTCATGAAGACATTTAAGAATGAAGAAGAGGATAATGTCATTGATGTTACAGCAGAAGACCGTAAGGATGAGTAAGCGGATGACTGTATTTAAAGACATGATTCTACTACAATATCCAAAGGAGGTTTTCTATGCACAATGACTGGCTTACGATAGGTCCTGTTACAATTCATGGCTATGGTGTCATGATTGCCATAGGGATTCTGATGGCTGCCTGGTTAGCAGAAAAGTTAACCAGAAAGTATCGTCTTGATTATGAGCATATCGATACATTTGTAATATTTGTAGTTGTGTTTGGCTATGCATGTTCCAAAATGACATACTGTCTGACCGTATGGGATCAGTTTATAGCTAACCCATTATCCGTTCTTGGCAGTGGTGGCTGGGTTGTGTATGGCGGTATCTTAGGCGGTATTGTCGGCGCGATGATCTGGTGCCATTTCATGCATTGGGATTTTATGACATATTTCCCAATCCTGATGCCATGTGTACCATTGGCCCAGGGATTTGGCAGAATCGGATGTTTCTTTGCGGGATGCTGCGGTGGTATCCATACAGATGCATGGTATGGCGTACGCTTCCCGGCTAATTCCTTAGCCTGGACGACGGATCCGATTATTCCTACCCAATTGATATCCGCCGCTGGAGATTTCTTAATCTTCTTTATCCTTTACAGAAATCTTACAAAAGGTAAGCATCCTGAGGATACAGGTGCCTGGTATCTGATTCTCTATAGTATAGGCAGATTCATGATTGAATTTATTCGTGGTGATGCAGTCAGAGGAACAATAGGACCACTTTCCACATCACAGTTTATTGCTATATTTACATTCTTAATAGGAGCGTATCTGATATACAGAAGACAGCGTAAAGCAGAGAAGGAGACAGTATGAAAGTAGGTATTGCGAATGATCATGCCGCAGTAGACATGAAGAACGAACTGGTGGCTTATTTAAAGTCAGAAGGCTACGAAATTATCAATTATGGTACAGATACCAATGAATCTGTAGATTACCCTGTATATGGCGAAAAAGTGGCCAATGCGGTCGCAAATGGAGATGTAGACAGAGGTATTGCCATATGTGGAACTGGTGTAGGTATTGGTCTTGCCTGTAATAAGGTAAGAGGTATCAGAGCCTGCACATGTTCAGAACCTTACAGTGCTGAATATTCCAGAAGACATAATAACTGCAATATTGTGACATTTGGTGCCAGAGTTATCGGTATTGAAACTGCAAAACAGATTGTAGATGTATTCCTGAAAACGGATTTCGAAGGCGGACGTCATGAAAGACGTGTCAATGAAATCATGGATATTGAAAAAAGAAATTGTGAGAAATAAAAAAGGTGTCAGCTTCATAGTAAAACCCCCTAGGTTGTTGTCCAACTTAGGGGGTTCACTTCAAGCTGACATCTTTTCTTTTAAGCCTGTGTTTCTTCAGAAGCCTCTGGCTTGTTTTCAAGAATATTCATGAACTCTTCACCGGTAATTGTTTCTTTCTCATACAGATAAGAAGCAATACGGTCCAGATCATCACGATGATCTTCCAGAAGTTTCCTGGCTTTCTCATGTTCCTTGCGGACAAGTTCTACAACCAATTTATCAATATTGGCTGCGGTAGTATCTGCACAGGCAAGACTTGCGTCTCCACCAAGATACTTGTTGTTTACTGTTTCCATGGCAACCATATCGAAGTCATCAGACATACCATACCTGGTAATCATGGAACGGGCAATCTTTGTGGCCTTTTCAATATCATTGGAAGCACCGGTAGATACTTCTCCAAAGACAACCTCTTCAGCAGCTCTGCCGCCGGTTAATGTCGCAATCTCATTTTCAAGTTCTTCTCTTGTATAGAGATAGTGGTTGCCTTCTTCTACCTGCATTGTATAGCCTAAGGCACCAGAGGTACGAGGAATAATCGTAATCTTCTGTACAGGTGCTGTATGGGTCTGCAATGCGGCAACGAGCGCATGACCAACTTCATGATAGGCAACGGTCTTCTTTTCCTTATCAGTAAGAATTGCATTCTTCTTCTGATATCCGGCGAAAACTACTTCAATACTTTCTTCCAGATCTTTCTGGGTAACAGTATCTCTGCCTTCTCTGACGGCTCTTAAGGCACCTTCGTTAATAATGTTGGCAAGCTCTGCGCCAGAGGCACCGGATGCCATTCTTGCGATGACGTTATAATTGATATCCGGATCAGTCTTAACCTTCTTGGCATGAACCTTCAGGATATCTTCACGACCCTTTAAGTCAGGTAATTCTACCGGAATACGGCGGTCAAATCTGCCTGGTCTTAATAAGGCAGGATCCAGATTTTCAGGTCTGTTGGTAGCTGCGAGAACAATGATGCCATTGTTATCTTCAAAGCCATCCATCTCTGTTAATAACTGGTTTAAAGTCTGTTCTCTTTCATCATTGCCGCCATACCCGGCACCAGAACGCTTGCCGCCAATTGCATCAATTTCATCAATGAAGACAATACATGGAGCTTTATCCTTAGCTGTCTTAAACAGATCTCTGACCTTGGAAGCACCCATACCAACGAACATTTCAACGAATTCAGAACCACTCATGGAAATGAATGGAACATTGGATTCACCAGCGACTGCTTTGGCAAGCATGGTTTTACCTGTTCCTGGAGGACCAACTAAGAGAATACCTTTAGGCATTCTTGCGCCGATCTTCTTATACGCTTCAGGATCTTTCAGATAGTGAACAATTTCCTGTAAGGAATCCTTGGCTTCATCTTCACCAGCCACATCCCTGAAGGTAATGCCTCCCTGATCTTTCTTGTTGTAGACACGGGCGTTGGATTTGCCAAGATTGAACATGGAACCCATGGAACTGCCGTTTCCAAGACCACCGCCATGAGAGGCACCGCGATACAACAGGAATCTTAACAGTAATGTTGCGACAAAGATAGGTAACAGCCAGCCAAGGATGAAGTTCACCCATGGTGATGTCTGTTCAACAATATCTGCAGTAAATTTTACGTTGTGTTCTTCCAGACGACTTGTTAAATCAGGGTCATTCATCAGGCCAGTCCGGTAAACCGTATCAGATCCTTTTAATTCATATAAGATCTGATTCTGCTGTACTTCGACTTCTTTGACACGATTGTTTTCTGTGTCAGAAATGAATGTACTGTAGTCTGATTCTACAATCTGTGCTTTTTCCATCTGAGGAACCATAAACAGATTGAGCAGAACCAGTACAATCATAACAATCGCATAGTAATACATCACAGGCTTACGCGGCTTGTTGTTTTGATTGTTGTTATTCATATTCTGCTGCATATACACATATCCTCCTGTGTATGCATAGATATTAGCACACTATATTCATGAGTGCTAATAGTATGCTTGCTTATAGCAGATATAATATATGATTTTCATAAAAAAGTATGAAAGAAAACTGAAAATATTGTTATATTGTAAGTAGGAAGAGGTAATTTATGTCAGACAAGATCATTACAATAAGCCGTCAGTTTGGCAGCGGCGGACGTACCGTCGCAAGGAAAGCCGCAGATATGCTGGGGATTCCATGCTATGACAGGGAGATCATCCAGCAGATTGCAGAGAAAAGCGGATTTGCGGAAGATTATGTCAGCGAACAGAGTGAGTATATGGATGATGGCGGATTCTTCGGCTCACTTGGAATGTATGGACCAACTACAAGAATAGCCATCTGGACAGAACAATGCCGGATTATCAAGGAATTAGCAGATAAAGGACCATGCATTATTGTCGGAAGATGTGCTGATTATGTGTTGAAGGAATATCATGATGATTTACTGAAATGCTTTATCTATGCAGATATGGAATCCAGAGCACACCGGATTGTAAGTCAGTATGGAGAATCACCAGAGAAGCCTGAGAAGCGTTTGAAGGATAAAGACAAACGTCGTGCGGCATACTATGAGATTTATACGGATCAGAATTTTGGAGATCCGCTAAATTACGATTTATGTCTGAATACCGGTACACTTGGAATTGATGACTGTGCTGAGATCATTACGCAGGTATATAAGAATCAGGATTAATATGGTTGCTTTGAACTATCATCTTTTATATACAGAATAATTGATAAAGGTAATCATTATGACAAAAGAGAACCAGAAAGACTTTAATACAATGTTGAAGGATAATCGGGATATGGTGGAAACAGAATGTATTTTGCACCGCTTGCAGATTATGATGTTTTGATGAAGAAGGTACCGGAAGGAAAAGTTATCACGGCATTACTTGATGCTATTGGATCTTCTATTAACCATATTGGTCATGTACATAAGATGCTTGGTGGCGAATCACCAGAACATACGATATTTATCATTACAACAGATGGTCTGGAGAATTCTTCCATGCAGTATTCCTATGCAGATATCAGGCATCTGATCCATATGGAAAAGAAGAAATATCATTGGGAGTTCTTGTTTCTTGGGGCTAATATGGACGTGGTTAAAGAAGCTTCCAGATTTGGTATACGACCTGAAAAGTCAGTACGCTTTCATAATGATAAAGCAGGTATTGAAAATAACTATGCAGGTATCGATAAAGCTGTAACAGAGATGCGCATGACTGGATGTCTTTCAGATACATGGAAAGAAAATATTGAAGAGGATTATAAAAACAGGGATGAAGATTAAAAAAGCGTCCCCGGACGGATTTGAACCGTCGACCTTCCGCTTAGGAGTAGACCCGATACGACATCGGGAAGTGGCATCTAATGCTTAAAAA
>DXZE01000005.1 GCA_019415435.1 Erysipelotrichaceae bacterium | reverse complement strand
GCGACCGGAACGGTTATTCCTTTAGTAAGTCCGCCTCCGACGTCACTGATCTTGCCACCGACCTCTTTCATCTTGTCACCGGCGACCTGAAGCTGCTGGCTGGCAACGGAACCGAACTTCTTATATTCGTCCTCCAGACCTTCGAGGGACTGCTTTGTCGCTTCGATCTCCCGGGTGAGCGCTTCCTGCTGTTTCTGCGTCTCCTCGGTCTGCGGCCCTGCCTTGAGCTGAGCTAAGGCTTCCTTCTCCTCAGCCAGCTTCCTCTTCGTGGCATCGATGGCGTCAGTTAGATATTTCTGCTTCTGTGCAAGAAGATCGGCATTACCCGGATCCATCTTCAGGAGCTTGTTTACATCCTTCAGATTGCTCTGGGTATCACGGATTTCCTTGTTTACACCTTTCAGGGCGTTGGAGAGCTTGGTAGTATCGCCATCCAGCTCAATCGTTATGCCCTTGATACGATCTGCCATAGCTCATCACCTCCTGAAAAACGGCATGAAAAAGCACCGGCTTTTACCGATGCTGATTAAAACGAATCGAAATCCTGCTGCGTTGCAACCTGCCTGTACTCGTCATCACAGAGATCATTTCCGGATTCAATGATCATATCCATCACGAGTCCTTCCTCCACGTTGTCGAGTTCCTCTAAGGAAAAGCCCAGCTGTTTGGCACGCAGCATAAACACAGCCGTGTTTACTTCCCGTTCAGTTGGGCGACTTCTTTTTTTGGCTTTGAGGTTGTCCTTCTGGAGCCAAGATAGAGAGTAACGAACTCCTGCATGTGAAGGAAGAGTTCTGCGCCATCGAACTGGTCTGCCCAGGTAAGGAAAGCATCTACGCTCAGATGATTCATATCCTTCTTTTCTGCCTGTGCATTCATGACGAAAGCGAGTTTGTCACCGACTGTCATATCGGTTTGATCATCCTCGCTGTTTTCCATCTTGTTCAAGAGGATCATCAGATCTTGATGGAATACCTGCTTAAAGCGGTAGGCTGTTGTTCCCGTTGCGAGAAACGGGAAATTCTGCTCCGACCCATCACTGAGCCGGAGCGAAATCTCCTGATACATGATCGTTCCTCCTTATTACTTACTGGAACCAGATGTCGAAGTAGTGGTGCTCGTTGTGCTGGCTGCCTTTACTGCGGCAGGCGTGTACACCTTGCTGTACCAGTTCTGGTAAGTGGCATCGGCTGTATCTGCTCCAGACCTAGCCTTGACGATGTTCTTGCCAAGGATTGCATCCTTGATGCTGGTGGCATTAATGGTAAGACTCTCGGTCTGGACCTCGATGGAATCCTCCTTCGTGGAAGATGCTACGGAAGGTCTCGTCGCCGTGCAGTTATACATGACGTGACGGATTTCATTCACATCGCCGTCAAACTCAAAGAGCAGGGCAAAGTGAATCGGCTGCGCATCCGCGTCTTCAATCAGGACACCGTTGCCGTCCTTGATCTCTCCGAGCACATTCTCCCGAAAGTCCTCGGGTACCATTGCAGACTCAAAGTCCCCGTTATATCCACTGTTTGCAGTGGTGACGAAGTACTGCACACCGTCTGCCCAGAAGATAGTCTGGTCTCCCTGAGCATCCAGAGAGAGGGATACAGCACCCGGCCACGCTACAGGGTCTGCGAAAGTGGCAGTGCCGTCTTCCGCGATTGTCGCAATGGCATAATGTACATTTTTAAGGTTGTACTTGACCTTATTCTTTTTATTTGCCATTTCAGGCCTCCTGTTCAAATGAATACAGGACCTCGTAGAGCTTTTCCGACTCTATCCAGGTCTCTGTTTTGTCAAAGAAGATTCCGCTTTTCACGAGCAGATCTTCCAGTTTCTTTTCGATCTTTGGATCCTTCTTATCCGTGTAGAGCTCGATATCGATCTCGGTAATCGGGAAATACACGGTTCCATCCGCAGCGAAGTTATCACTGTTCGGACAGCGATAGCAGAGAAAAGGTGGATCCGGTCCTTCACCCTCGGTAAAGTGATCGTAGGCAAAGGGAAGACCCAGCTCCTCCAGAATGGTGATGATCTTGTTCATCAGCTTTTCAACTCCTTCTCAATCTCGTCGGATAGCTTTCCGGTGATGTCTTCCTCCACGGTCGAGATATGCGGGATCCCATCAACGCGACCTCCGCCACGCTTGGCATGACCTTTTTCCAGAAGATGGGTGAGTCCATAGATCTTGTTATGAACGACGACTTCAGCGCCGACAGCCGTTTCCTTCTGAACTGTGGATCGCCAACTCTTGGCGTACTTGCCTCTGCGCTTGGGTGATTTTTCCTTCAGTTCCTTTACAGCTTCCTTGCCGGCATCCTTGATTTCCTGCTTTACAACATCGTTCACATCCTCCACGTAGTCGGAGAGTGTCTTCTCAACCGTTGCAGCAAGATCGTCTGCTTTTATCTTCATCGCTTCACCTTCTCACATCGGAATTTCAGACTTCGGTGATGGAATCCCATCGGGTCTATCGCCGTCACGTTGTAGAGATCATCGCCGTGTCGGATCCTGAGCTTCGTGGAGTCGAGCCCTTCGAGGCATTCCGCATACCGGACCGTGAAATCAAGTGCCTCCGTACTGTTCGTAGTTCCGGCTTCCTGTTTCTCTGAGCCGCCGCTTTGAACTGGCGTTGCCCAGCAGGTGAAAAAGTCCGTCCACGCATTGGTGTGGTTTCCGTACTTGTCCTTCACGATTTCATTTTTCTGAATCGTGATGCGGATGTTCATGCCTGCAATGTTCATCAGAATCCAGGGCTCCTTTCTCCAAACAGAATGGCGCGGAGGGTAAGAATCAGTGCGTGATGGTCTGCTTCCTCCCGGTGCTCATTTAAGTAAGCGAGGGCATAGAGAACAGCAGCCATGACGAGAGGGCTGTCACTGTCGTCGAGCGAGTCCTTCCTCAGCACATCAGCTACCAGACGTTCTGCTGCGGAGATCTCGCTTTGCAGGAGTGCATCTTCATCCGAATAATCAATTCGGAGATATTTCTTGGCGTCCTCAAGCTTTACCATAAGCACCTCCATAATGATATGGACCGGAGTGATTGGCTCTGGCCCCTTTACTAGTTAAGAGGGAATCCGTCAGGCGGATGCTCCAGCCTTCAGAATCTGTACAGCCTCCGGAAGAACGAGCTTGCCGTCAACACGCTCCTTGGCGACGTAGCCGATCATTCCGTTGCCTGCGAAAAGCTCACGGAGTTCCTGAACGGAACGAGTGCCACGGTCTCCGATGTTGTAGTAGGAGAAGTCGCCGAATGCGATGGCAGGCTTTCCTGCTTCCAGCGCCGGAGCATAGGCAGAGGTCAGAACGGAATATCCGCAGAGACGATCCGGCTCACCGGCAGTGTAGGAAGGCTGCCAGATGTACGCACCGTTCGAATCCTTGAGCTTGCGGAGAACTGCAAGAGTGGAGTCGTTCAGAATGAAAAGGGCATTCTTTCTGTACGGACGCTTGAGGGCGTAGATGAGGGAGATCACATCATCGGCAGTAATCTTAGTGCCGGAGATGGTCACACCAGTCTGGCCGCCACCGGTCTCAGCGAAGATGCCGGTCGGCTTGCCCTTGCCGTCACCGTTCAAGAAAGCATCCTCCTCGGCATTGCCGATGGCCTTTCCGAAGGTATCGATGATATAGTTCTCAAGATTGAAGGCGTTGTCGTAGAGCAGTTCCTCCGTTACCTTGATGGCTACGTGCAGTTTGTGGGCATCGAGGATCACCTGGTCGAAAGTAGCGTCGCCGAAGGTGAGCTCCTGACCTTCCTCAATCCATGCAGCCGCGGGCTTAGTCGCAGCAATGTTGATCTTGTGCTCGCCGGATGTGGTGATGGTAGTCGCAAGTCCGCGGAAGATATTCTCCTCCTCGAGTCTGTCGATCAGACGGGAATCCCATTCCTCCGGAACAAGGTAGCCGCCGTTCGCGTCATTGCCTTCTTCCAGAACATCGGATACCTGGTGGAATCCGGTACGCATGGCAGCGATCATTGCCTTGGCGTATGCGTGAGAAGCACGGCCTTTTTTCTCCGGCTCGTCCTTTACGCCGGCTCCCGGCTTTCCAGTGAGGGGAGAAGCGGTCGGCTTTCCCATCTGCTCCTCAATAGCTGCCTGTCTGTTCAGACGGTCGATTTCCTTGGTGTAGTCGGTGATTTCCTTCTCCATGCGGTCGTAGGTTTCACCGTCCTCCTGAGAGAGAAGTCCGTCGGTGTTTCTGTGAGAGTCAAGGAAGGCTTTTGCAGCTTCCCATGCCTTTGCTCTCTTGTTCATAAGCTCCTGTAAAGTCATAATATTTTCCTCCTTAGATGAACTGTTTCATGAGATCGAGTCTCTTTTCGAGGTCATCGACCCTGTGTAAGTGAGTGGTATCTTTGGCCTGCGGGGTTGCAGGGTGGTTCCTTGCGTAGTCGCAGAGTTTCTTATTGATCGCTGCTGCCACCTGGTAGCGGGAGAAAAGCATGCCGAAAGGCTGCTCTTCAATCTCCTCTGACGACTCGTCCGGTTTCTCATCGCCCTCGGATGGCTCATCCTCTTCGTCAGGCTCAGGTACTGTTTTGGTACCGTAGAGTTCATCGCGCTCGATCATGCCGTCTGCAAAGTGAAGCTCCACAGCCTTGCCGGCATCCATCCAGGTCTCCTCATCCATGAGTTTCGAGAGCTTGTTTCTCGAAAGACCGGTCTTTGCCTGATAGGCATTGATGATGGAATCCTTCACCTCGGAGAGCATCTGGATGGCTTTCTGCATTTCTGCCGTGTCACCCATCGCAACAGTGCTAGGGTTATGGATCATGATCATCGAGACAGGAGAGACGAGAACCGTATCGCCTGCCATTGCAATGACGGACGCTGCCGATGCAGCAAGACCATCTACCTTGACGGTGACCTTTCCCTTGTAGTCACGGAGCATGTTGTAGATCTGAGCTGCCGCGAAGCAGTCGCCTCCGGGGCTGTTTACCCAGACGGTGATGTCGCCGGTTCCGTTCTCAAGATCGGAACGAAAAAGATCCGGGGTGACATCATCGTCAAACCACGACTCTTCAGCGATTGTTCCGTTTAAGAACAAGGTTCTTGATTCAGTTGTTTCGCTTGGATTTTCCGGTACGGGCGTTTTGTTTCTTACCCATTTCCAGAACTTCTTCTGTGGATTCATCTGAGTCCTCCTTATTTTCTGATTCTGTATTCTTCTCATACGCGGATCCTGCGTCAGCGAGTTTTACAACATTTCCGTTCAGGACGTGAAGGTTGCCGCCTTCCTCGTCAGAAAGCAGGTCCATGTTTTCAAGCTCTCTCACATCATTGATGGAGTAGATGCCGTTCTGAATGCCGGTGGCGTAGCCGCTCATCCGGCTGCCGTAATCTCCTCGAAGCAGGCCGTCCACGTTGAAGCGGATGAAGTAGTTTTCCTTTTCCTGCGGAAGCAGGAGAGAGCGCTGCATCGACTGTTCCCAGCGGACGAGCCACGGCTCCAGCGTATAAGTGACAAATTCCAGTGACTGCTCCTCAATGTTTGAGAAGGTTGCATGCTCCAGATCACCGATGAGGTGGGGTGGAATCCGGAAGATCCTTGCGATCTCATCCAGCTGGAATTTCCGAGTCTCCAGAAACTGCGCCTGTTCGGGCGAGATGGAGATCGGGGTATAAGTCATGCCCTCCTCTAAGATCGCAACCTTGTTGGCCTTGTGGCTTCCTCCGAAGCCCGCTTCCCAAGAGGAGCGGATCTTCTCCGGATCCTTTACCGTCCCGGGCATGGAAAGCACGCCGGACGGATTTGCGCCGTTCTTAAAGAAGGACGCGCCGTATTCTTCGGTTGCCATTGCCATGCCGATGGAGTTCTTCGCCATCGCGATAGGGGAGTAACCGACAAGGCCGTCAAAGCCAAGACCGGGAACATGCAGCACTTCCTCCGGGGAGAGCCGGATCGTTCCGGTTTTCATCGTGGGAGCATCCGAGGTATTCATCTGGTACTCATAGTAGATGTGGCCGTTCTCATCACGGTCCACACGCATCCGGTTTGCCATCAGAGGATATAGCCCTACGACTTCACCGCGTCCGTTCCTTATGATCTGTGCGTAAGCGTTGCCCCAGAGGAGCAGATGCGTCATCAAAGTCTCCCGGAAGATATACGATGTCATTTCCGGATTCGGCTCATCATGTAAAAGCCGGTAAAGCGGATGTTTCACAGCTTTCACCTTGCTGCCTTCCTCTGTGTATTCATAGAGGTGAAGCGGCAGGCTTGCGATGGCCTCCGAGAGAACACGGACGCAGGCATAGACTGCTGAGATCTGCATGGCAGATCGTTCCGTTACGGTATTGCCGGAAGTCGTGCCGCCGAAGTAGTAGCGATAGCCGGACCCGTTCGTGGAGTTCTGCGGCTTATCTCTGGATTTAAATAGTTTTGAAAAGATGCTCATTCATACCTCCTACATGATCAGAGAAAGAGGATGCCGCGGTCGTCGTAGACGGATTCGCCGCTATCGTTGCCGCACCGGATTGCCCGGTCGAGGCCCATGATCATAGCGACCGCGCCATCGATCTTCTCTGTGGACTTTTCCTTGTCTGCCTTGATGTTTCCTGCCGGATCACGACGGATGAAGATGTTATCCATCATCCAGCGGAGCACCGGATGCCCGCCGTGGGCAATCCGTTTCTCAAGGACCAGATTCATGAGCTCCTTGGTAGGCGGAGACATATCTTTAAATCCCTGGCCGAAAGGAACAACGGTAAAGCCCATGCCCTCGAGGTTCTGTACCATCTGGACAGCTCCCCAGCGGTCAAAGGCGATCTCACGGATATTGAATCGGTTCCCGAGATTCTCGATGAACTTCTCGATAAATCCGTAATGAATGACATTGCCTTCGGTCGTTTCGAGATAGCCTTCCTTCTCCCAGAGGTCGTAAGGAACGTGATCACGCCTCACACGAAGATCAATGTTGTCTTCCGGAATCCAGAAGTAGGGGAGAACCACATATTTATCCGTCTCATCCCTTGGTGGGAAGACGAGGACAAAGGCTGTGATATCCGTTGTGGACGAAAGGTCGAGACCGCCATAGCAGACACGGTCCTCCAGCTCATCCGGATCCACAGGATAGGCACAGGCGTCCCATTTGTCCATTGGCATCCAGCGGACAGCCTGCTTTACCCATTGGTTCAGTCTCAGCTGCCGGAAGGCGTTCTCTTCGCCGGGATTCTGTTTGGCGGAGTTGCAGGCATCTTGCACCTTATCGATGCCGACCGTGATGCCAAGCGACGGATTCGCTTTCTTCCAGACCTCCGGATCTGTCCAGTCGTCGGATTCCGCTGCGCCGTAGATCACAGGGTAGAAGGTCGGATCAATCTTTCTTCCGGCGATAATATCGAGTGCCTTCTGGTGGACCTCGTAGCAGATGCTATTCGTATCCGTTCCTGCAGTCGTGATCAGAAAGTAAAGCGGCTGGGTTCTGGCATCGCCGGATCCTTTTGTCATAACGTCGTATAATTTCCGATTCGGCTGGGTGTGAAGCTCATCGAAGATCACGCCGCTCGTATTAAAACCGTGTTTATTGGCGACATCTGCAGAGAGCACCTGATAGGTACTGTTCGTCGGAAGATAGATGAGTTTCTTCTGGGATTCCAGAATCTTCACTCGTTTATCCAGAGCGGGGCAGAGCCGCACCATATCAACGGCCACGTCGTACACGATCTTGGCCTGATTTCTGTCTGCGGCACAACCGTAGACTTCTGCACGCTCTTCCCCATCGCCGCAGGTGAGAAGCAGAGCGACCGCCGCGGCAAGCTCGGACTTTCCTTGTTTCTTTGGAATCTCGATGTAGGCTGTATTGAACTGGCGATAGCCGTTTGGCTTCAGAACACCAAAAAGATCTCGGATGATCTGCTCCTGCCAGTCAATCAGATCAAAGGGCTTCCGGTACCAGCTGCCTTTGGTATGCCGGAGACTTTCGATAAAGAGCACGGCATAATCTGCAGCCTCCTTGCTGTAGTGGGAGGTCTCCGCCATAAAGCGTGTCGGCTTGTAATTCTTCAGTTTTCGCATCGCCATCAGGCGACCTCCTTTCCTTGCATCAAAAAAGGACCGCCGAAGCGATCCAGACCATGTGGTTTGTGTACGAGAGAAAGAGCCTTGCGGCTCCCTCTCGGTGCTTTCTTATCTGAAGTTGTTCATGATGGCAAGAACCGCAAGCTGTGCGTTTTCTGTTTCCGGCTCGATGTCCCAGCCTCTGTCGTATCTTGCGA
The DNA here is from genome assembly GCA_019415435.1 of Erysipelotrichaceae bacterium. GTDB lineage: Bacteria > Bacillota_I > Bacilli_A > Erysipelotrichales > Erysipelotrichaceae > Bulleidia. The sequence goes on along the minus strand of DXZE01000005.1, from coordinate 60,288 downwards.
CCGGGAAGTCTCCGAGGCAAATCTCAAGCTTGCTGATCTTGCCGCCTTCGATGCCGTAGTCCTCGCTAGGCTCTCCGTATACCTTTGCGCAGTAGGTGAATGTCTGGTTCTCGATCTTAATGCTTCCTTTTTTCCACATGGTCTTTTTCCTCCGTTTCTTTTGTGTGCCCTTTTCCTTTGGCATGTACATATATCACTCTGCGCCGGATATAAAGCAAGGAGAACCAACGCATATATGTGACAAAGATCAGCGGAAGAAATTGTGTGTATTTGTACGAGGAACAGGGCCTTTCATAAGGGCTCCGTTCCCGATTCTTTTTACTTGAATGGCACCTCCGCTCCGGCGATGCCTCTCGGATCCATCTGCATCGATATGGCATCCGGGTAATGGCTTAAGTGCGCTAGTTCTTCCCAGAGCCGGTTCTCTTCCTCGTACAGAGAATCGTAAGCACCGGGAGGCGCCATTCCGCATCCAAGCTCATCATCGACGGCAATAAATGTTTCGATTTCGTCAATCTTCTTCAGGATTTCCTTTTTCTGTCTTGTCATGGCCTTCGTCTCCTTTCCGTGTTCCAGAATTGGAAGGCCCCTCTTCAGGGCCCTCCCAATTCCCTTAATTCAGGATCATCTTGAAGGCGTGGCCCTTCTCATAGCCTTTGCCGAAAAAGTCCTTCCGGAGGTTGACCTCGACCATCTCGCCGATCGTGCAGCCTGCCTCTTTAAAAAGCCATAAGGTTTCGATTGCATCCGTTGCCCTGCAGGAGTAGGTGAAGGCCTTAATGCCGTTCTCCTTCATGCAGGCGGTGAGGGCTTCCACATCCCGGTCCCAGATGATGTCGTCGAAGTCGAGGATCTCGTTCTCGTTGTCCCTTGATTTCTCGTAGGCTCTCCAGATCTTCCAGGCAATGTCGCCTAGCTCGTCGATCTGATCCTCGGCTGCCTTCGCCGTATCCCTTGCGGTGTCCCTCTCCTCTGCGGTGGTGGCTGCCTTGTAGGCTTTCTTTGCTTCTGCGATGGTGTTGTAGGTTTCTTCAAAAATGTTCGTCATGGCTTTGTCCTCCTTGCTTTGTGCTTGTTTTCCTTTGGCATGTGTATTAATCACTCTACCGGGAAGATATAGCAAGGAAATGTAGATCATAATTTGCACAAGATTTGAGGGCAAAAGCTGTGTAATTTATGCCTCGCCGTGCAGGATGAAATGGGCATATTCATCGCGGTGATCCTCGAGGTAGAGGACCAGCTCGAAGTAGCCTCTCTCGTAGGCAAGGCGCTGAACCATCGGAAGATCGAACATGTTCGTAAGTCCCGTATCGCGGATCGAAAGGATCTGCTCCTTTACTTTCGGGTCCATCATCTTGCCACCTTTCTTACGACATCTTCGCCGTAGATCACGTTGAGGCCGGAGCCGTTGTCCCAGTTCACCAGAAGGCTCCCCGTATCATCGACTCCGATGACGGTTCCGAGGGTTCCTGCAGGCGGCGCCTGAATATCATCCATCTGCACCAGTTCGATTCGTGTGCCCTGCGGGTAATTATCCCGCAGAGCCTTGAGTGCTGTCTCGCTTATCATTCTCATGCCTTTGCCTCCTTTGCCGGAGCTCCGTTTCGGAAGGCTGCGCTTCCGGTCAGGTTCTGAAGCAGGATCTTTCTTGCTTTCTTGTACTCCGGTCCGATAAAGCCGAGGCGGAGAAGGAAGCAGCGGAAGGCGTATTTCTCATTGTCCGTTTCTACCGGCCTGCTGCTGGCGTGTTTCAGCTCTTTTGAGAACTTGCAGAGCAGGGAAAGGAAAGTGGTGTAAGCTTTTGCTTCCTCGGCGGTAAGTTCCCGGGTAAACCATGGGAATTCAATCTTGTCCTCGGTGACGTTGATTCGAAGGTCCGTGACTCCGAAGGCGTGCCGGATCAGGTCTCCCTTGGAGGAGAGGATGTTCGTCAGGGTTCCGACGTTTGCGGCTGTGAGCGGGAGGCTCACCGTAAGCTCCGGCGCTTTCTCATCTGCTTCCGTCTTCTCGTCTGCGGCAGGTGTTTCTTCCTGTGGCTCAGCTTCCGGGGCGCCCGTGGCTTCAAGCAATTCATACCCCTGAGCTTTTAGGGCTTCGAGCAGGCTCCCGAGGTCCTTTCCGTCCGGAGCCGTCAGGGTTGCATCCCGGTTTACGGTCAGGTCGCCGATCTGGAAGGCGTAGGTCGGGGTGAACTGGTAGACTGCTTTTTCTCCGGTGATCTCTCCGATGGCCTTTGCGAAAGCCTTCTTGTTTTCCTTGGTAACGTTAAATGCAAGTTTCATGGTATGTACCTCCTTTGTTTTGGTAGTACATACATCACTCTGTGCCCGGAATATAGCAAGAGAATCTAAATGAAATAACTACCAAAGAGAAGCCGAAGAAACGCAGCAGTTTATGTGGTTTCGACTTCCTTAACGAGGTCGGAATAGGGGAGCTTCTTGCCGCCACGTTCTACATACACACCATCCGCATCACCGGTATCCTCGACGTAGCGGCGGAGGATCACAGAGGCATATTTCGGATCAAGCTCAGACATGTAGCAGATACGATTCATCTGTTCACAGGCCATCATCGTGGAACCGGAGCCGCCGAAGGTATCGAGCACGATGGCGTTCTCCTGACTGGAATTCTTGATCGGGTAGGAGAGAAGATCGAGCGGCTTACTGGTCGGGTGATCCTTGTTACGCTTCGGCTTATTGAAGTTCCAGATGGTCGTTTGCTTTCGGTCGGAATACCATGGATGCTTTCCATTCTGAAGGAAGCCGTAGAGGATCGGTTCATGCTGCCACTGGTAATCGGAACGACCGAGAACCAGAGAGTTTTTTACCCAGATACACACTCCTGCCAGATGGAAGCCGGCATCAATGAAGGCTTTTCGGAAGTTAAGCCCCTCGGTATCTGCGTGGAAAACATAAGCCGCACTACCTTTCTCAAGGTGAGCGGCCATGTTGGTAAATGCAGAAAGCAGGAACTTATAGAATTCATCGCCCTTCAGGCTGTCGTTTTCAATCGTGAGCCCGTCGGATGCTTTGAAGGACACTCCGTAAGGCGGATCTGTAAGGATCAGGTTTGCGGTCTTGCCTCCCATCAGGCGCTCGACGTCTTCAGGAGAAGTAGCATCGCCGCAGAGCAGTCGGTGCTTTCCGACTGTCCAGAGATCACCTTTTTCGACGAAGGATGCTTTCTCAAGGGCAGCGGAGAGATCAAAATCATCATCTTGTGCGCCGCCATCGCCTGGGCCTGCCATCAGCTTTTCCAGATCCTTTTCGTCAAAGCCGAGGAGTGACAGATCAAAGGATTCATCTTTCAAATCGGACAGTTCCACAGAGAGCATCTCTTCATCCCATCCTGCATTCAGAGCCAGCTGATTGTCGGCAAGGATATAGGCACGCTTCTGAGCGTCGGTCAGGTTTTCGGCAAAGACGCAGGGGATAGTCTTATATCCTTCCTCGCGTGCTGCCTGCACACGTCCGTGGCCGACGAGGATGTTGTATTTACTGTCGATCACGGCAGGGGAGACAAAGCCAAATTCACGAAGGCTTGCTCTTAGCTGTGCGATCTGTTCCTTGGAATGTGTTCTGGCATTCCTTGCATAAGGCACCAGCTTATCAATTGGTACCTGCTCGAGTTTTACGGTATCCATTTATCGTCCTTTCCTTGAACGAAGAAGCTGCTCCATCGTGTCATTCGGATTTCCATCCTCAAACTCCTCGGTGCAGTTCTGTTTCACAATGTCGTAGATTTCCATCCAGATGAGATTGGCAGCCTTCTGAAACTGGCTGGCCATCTGGACGAAGGGAGAGCTCACAACACCGCCGGTCGTCGGATGCTTGCCTAGAAGGCCGTAGGTACTGATCGCATCCTCGCACTGAATGTAACGAGCGAAGTTCTGAGCGTAGGATTCAATGAGACGCTTGTTTACGAGATTTTCGCAGTGGCGGCGCTTCAGCCAGAGCCAGGTTTCCTTGTAGATAACGTCGGCCCCGAGAGGCTTGCCGTTCTTCTGTTTGGCAGAGAGATATTCATCCGGCTTCGGCATATCTGCGCCTTCGAGCACAGCTCCCTCCGGAAGATCCACTGCCTCAAGTTCATCTGGCTCCAGATCAGGAATGTCATTTCTCATGATCTGAACCGGCTTTCCATTTGCTATCTTTTCTGCAGCAGGAGTGGGCTTGCCACCGGCTTTAATTCGCCTGCCGCCACGGTATGTTCCGTCTTTTGCCACGGGTTACACTTCCTTTCCTGCAGGCGGCTGGGTTTTATCCCCTGTTTGAACCGGAAAAAACGCACACGAGAGGGGCCGGCGGTCTTTTAGCCTTTTGGTTTTAGAGATTCAGACCGCCCCTCCCGGTTTCCTGTCACCACGCTTCTCGTGAATTTTTTCGTGACAGCTCCGGCAAAGACTCATGAGATTGCTCTCGTCGTTGGTTCCTCCCTCGGAGATCGGAACGATGTGGTGGACTTCCTCGACCGGAACGAATCGTCCATGCTTTAAGCACTCCTCGCAGAGCGGGTGCTTATGAACGTAGCGTGTCCGGATCTTTCTCCACTGGCTGCCGTAACGCTTGTGTCCGTTGTAGCCTCGGGTGAAGTCATCATAGTGCTTCTCCATCAGTTTCTTATGCGTGGAGCAGTACTGTTCGCCGTCCTCACAGAGCTCTTTGCATCCCGGATATCGACAGGGACGTTTCGGCTTCCTTGGCATGCCTGCCGCCTCCTTTCTGGCATAACAAAAGCCCCGGAGGAATCTTCCTTCGAGGCTTCGGTTCAGCCGCCTGCGCGACTTGGTATCATTCATTTTTGCTGATTCTACTATAACATATAGGGGTGGTGTGCGTCTTGTTGCAACGTGTGGTATTGCGTGCAACTTTTATATCATTACAGGATTTTCAGGTACCTTCAGGTGATCGAGTGCGTTGTCGTGCCAACGGCAGGCAGTGGTCCGGTCGATGTGAAGTTCCGTTCCGATCTCTTTCCAGGTCATCCCGCAGAGATAGCGGTAGGAGAGAATCAACTGCTCGTCCGTGGAAGGAAGGGAACGGATCATTTCGCCGATCTGTTTTTTCAGCTTGGAAAGGAGATTCAGTTCATCTGCAATCTTTCCTTCCAGTTCTTCCAGCCGTTCCAGCGCCTGCACGAAGGGCGCTTCCGATGGATGAGAGGCCTGCACGTGTTCCTTGTCATAGCAGATCGCAGAAACGCTGCAGGACAGCTCCCGGATTCGTTTTACTTCCTCGGTGTCCAGACGTATGCGCTGGTCGAGGCGATATGCCTGCTGGAGATATTCTTCTGGGGTCATTCGAGAACCTCCTTTCTTATGTTTTCTATCAGGTACTCTCCATCTACAGAGGTAAGAGCCGAATACCATCCGGAGCGGAAGAACCGCTCCAGATCAGAGGCAGCAGCCTTGGCTTCCCGGTTCCTCGGAGTTTTCTTCAGACGCTTTAGAGCACTCCAGTAATCCTTCGCTGCCAGAAGGACGATGGCGTTGGCGAGTTTTTCATAAGGATCCATTCGCATCTCCTTTCAGGTTTGCCTTCACTGCATTAATCAGTGCGGACTGCGTCTTGTCCTTAGTCCGGAGCACCTTCATGATGTTCTCGTCGATGGTGCCCTCGGTAATGATGTGATGGATGACCACGGTTTCGGACTTCTGTCCCTGTCTCCAGAGGCGGGCGTTCATCTGTTCGTAAAGCTCAAGACTCCAGGTCAGAGTGAACCATACGATGGTGCTGCCGCCGGACTGAAGATTGAGGCCGTGACCAGCGGAAGCCGGATGAATCAGGGCGATGGGAATTTGCCCTTTGTTCCATTCCGTAAAGTCCTCGTGACTCTTCAGTTCTCTTGCTGAAGAGAAGCGCTCTTTGATGCGGTCCAGATCATGGCGGTACCAGTAGCTCACCAGCACCGGCTTTCCATTAGCACCTTCGATCAGATCTTCCAGCGCATCGAGCTTCCTGTCATGGATCTTCACGACTCCGCCGTCGTTGCCATAGACAGCACCGTCCGCCATCTGGATCAGCTTTCCGGAAAGAGCAGCAGCATTCCCGGCATCGATTTCCTTGTCCCTTAAGGAAATCGTCAGTTCCTTTCTCATCGTGTCGTAGAGCTTCTGTTCCTTTTCATCGAGCTTTACCCTGACTTCGTTCATGATCCGTTCCGGCATTTTCAGGTAGTCGGTACTTTTCATGGAAATCGTGATATCGGAGATCTTGTTGTAGATCTGTTCTTCAGCTCCGGGTAGCGGCTTGTAAGAGTAAACGACAGGGCCGTTGTACTTGTCTGGTCGGAAATATTGAAGGCGATATCTGGAAATATATCTTCCGAGCCGCTCTCCAAAATCCAGAATCCGGTACTCGGCCCACAGGTCCATGAGCCCATTGGAGGAAGGGGTACCGGTGAGCCCGACAATCCGTGTGATTGTCGGACGGACCTTCATCAGCGCCCGGAAGCGCTTGGCCTGATGATTTTTGAAAGAGGAGAGCTCGTCGATTACGATCATGTCGTAGTCAAAGGGAATGCCTGATTTCTCAATGAGCCACGGAACGTTCTCGCGGTTAATGATATGGATGTCGGCAGATTTCTTCAGGGCGGTGAGTCGTTGCTTCTCGTTTCCGACAGCAACCGTAAAGGTGAGGTCCTTCAGGTGATCCCACTTTTCAATCTCAGATGGCCAGGTATCCCGGGCTACCCGAAGAGGGGCTACGACGAGAGCGGATCTTACTTCGAAGCGGTCATGGATCAGCTCTTCGATGGCAGTGAGCGTGATCGCCGTTTTGCCAAGACCCATATCAAGCAGGACCGCAGCAATGGGGTGGTCGATGATGTATTGAATGGCGAATTTCTGGTAGTCATGCGGTACGAATTTCAATGGCCAGTACCTCCTTCCATCTTCCGGAGGACCTCGCCGATCTGTTCCGGGTCGTCAATGACGAATACAGTAAAGCCAAGGTGTTCGAGCTGGATCTTTCTCCGTTTCTGGAGCGGACGGAGGTGTTTGCCCGGTGCCTTCAGTTCAGCAAAGGCCATCCGCCCGGAAGGGAAAAGCAGGATGCGGTCAGGCACGCCTGCCGTACCAGGAGAGGTGAATTTCCATGCCATTCCTCCGGCAGCACTTACTGCCTGCACCAGTTTCTGTTCGATATCTTTTTCTCTCATAAGGCCTCCTTCGGGTCCGCCAGATCAAAGGCGGCATAAGCAGCGGAGAGGAAGTTGTCGATGGGTCTTCCCTTGTAGCGGTAGCTTTTATCATTGCCACACCGGGCATAAAACCTTCCATTTCCGAGTCTGTTGATGAATACGCCATGATCGTGATAGTTGAGGTAGTAATTTCCGTTCCGGAGAGTTCTCCATTTTCGTCTTGGAAAGTTCAGCTTCCGTTTCTGACGATTCTTGAAGCGGCGCTCACGGTCCTTGGCCTCAAGAATGTCGCCTTCCATGATTCCGGCGCAGATGCAGCCAACGCGGAAATCATCGAAGTAGTCGTCATGGCGCATCACATGGATGTAGCGCACTTTCTTGCAGCCGCAGAGTTCACATTCGGTTGTTGCATCCTCGTCATCCATTTCATCTGCAATGTCGATCACCTCTACGCAATACCAGCCGGAGAGAGGCGCACCATATTCTTTTAATTTCCGGTGGCACCGGGCGATATACTTTTCATCAAGTTCTTTCATAAAAAATCATCCTTTCCATAGCCTGTCCGGAGCTTGTCCCCGTGAAAAGGAGTCTTTTCATAGGGAGCCAAATGTCCGGAAAGCCGCTAAAATCAATTGTTTTCATGCCATAGGGGATTCAAATTTTCTTTTGGACAAGGGGACAGAAAGGACAAGAACTCCCTATATACCCTTACGCGTGTGTTGTTATTACCTACTCCTTTTTGTTACAAGGATTTCGAATATATATAGAAATCTTGTCCTGTCCACGTATCTTGTCCCAATCAAATCCTGCGATAGAGCCTCTGCCTTCCGTAGAAGGCCTGCTTTTTTCTGTCATTGGTGCGTTCCCAGCCATCGACCTGTGTCATGAGGGCAGCAATCAGATAGCTGTCGGATGATTTGAGTTCCGGCAGGTTCTTGTTGAAACACTCGCACCAGATTTCCGCATTGGAGATTTCGTTCCGAAGATGAAGTTCCCCATGATCCGGATTTCCGAATTCAGAGCCCTGAAGAAAATTCTTTCTGGCATAAAGGTCCATGTCGTCCCAGTTGGCGGGAACAGGGGTATTCAGGTACTCCTCGACCATGCCGACACGCTCATCCGCCTCCATAGCGCCGCGCTGCTCTTTCTCGGCGGCTTCCAGTACGTCACCCTCGAGGTACAGCTTTTCGCCAGCCTTCCAGATCTTTTTTGCCTCCGCCCAGAACTGGGCACGGTAGTTCTCGTCGAAGTTCCATGCCTTCCTCTGCTTTTTCTGATGGCATTTGATGATCCAGAAACGACGGTTTCCGGTGATATCACGCAAGTATCCGCGCTCGCCGTTGACGGTCGCAATAATGACGCACTGCCTCGGATGGCTTTCTACGACCTTGCCGTAAGAAGGACGGTACTTGTCGTCGGATGTTGAGAGGAAGGCCTTGACCTTCTCGATGTCGGCTTTCTTCATTCCGGCAAGTTCTCCGATCTCGACGACCCAGAATCCCTGCAGCTTTTCTGCGCCGGACTTGTCGTCCATATCAGTGAGGGAGAGCGTCTCGCTGTAGTAGTCCGAAGTCACGAGATCTTTTACGATGGAGGATTTTCCGATTCCCTGATCGCCGTCCAGAACAGGCACGCAGTCAAATTTCGTTCCGGGTTCATAGATTCTTGCGACTGCAGCAGCGAAGGTCTTTCTGGTGACGGTCCGGACATATTCCGTATCATCAGCCAGAAGGTAGCGGATGAAGAGATCCTCCACGCGCTCGATCCCGTCCCATTCCGGCAGACTGTCCAGATAGTCGCGGATGGGATGGAAGTGGCGGTCGTCTGCAGTCTTTGTAAAGGAAACATCGTAGTTTCTGCTGGAGAAGGGCAGATAGCGGATGTCGATGATGGATTTCAGCTGCGCCGTATCGGCATCCCTCCAGAACTCATTTCCTTCGGGTCTGTCCCACGGCAGTGGCCCGGTTACCTGGATGCGGTTTGCCATCTCGTTGAAGGCAAAGTTCTGGAAATCCGGATCATTGGCAAGAATCAGATTGAGGTTGTACACGGTGTTCTGCAGAAGGGTGGACCGGGACATATACTTGAGCTTTTTCTTCCAGTCGTTGTTGCCGGTATCTGTAAAATCGGACTGAGCATCCTTCATGCGTTCCTCGGAAGCAGCCAGCTTCACATCGTCCTGCTGCATGGCAAAATCGCACATCGCGCTGAAGGATTTCTTTTCATCCAGGTCGCCGAAGCGGTGAATCCGCACAATGTCGAAAGCGTTACAAAGCTGCAAATAGGCCGGATCCTTGGCATGATGGGAATAGACGAACTTGTCCTCCTTGATTTCGACGCCTGCCATAGAGTTCGATTTGATTAAGTGCCAGCGGTCCGGATTTGTCGTCGGTTCATATACATCGGAGAGAAATGTCTCCAGAGCCTTTGCGATGGGGTAGTAGGTACGGTTGAAAAGCCCGACGACGCCGGACTTCGTAAGCGGATCCTGTACCTTTTTCTGCTGGGTGGTATTGGCCTTGCTTTCTCTCGATGAGGTGGGAAGCCTTGTCGGGTCCTGCCACTCCGGGTGAGCGGAGAGAATCACATCCGGATCCAGCCATCCGCCGTCCGTCTCCTTGTAGACGAACGTTCCATTTGACGGGCACGACGGCCAGTACATCAGCTGATTAGGCTGATAGCTGCACTCATCGAAGTACTCGATGTTCAAGGACTGAGCGAGATATCTTGCTACCGCGACATATTCCTCCGGAGCCACATCTCGGGTCAAAGGGAAGACCAGACGGACTCTTGGGTTGTCGGGCGTGCTGCTGTGCGTAGTGTAGAGCACTGAGGTGTACGGGCAGAGATTCTCGTAGTTATCAAGGAACTCTGGCGTAATGCGGTCGCCGTCCAGAGCCACCATGGAGCGCTTCTCAACGGTGTCGATCTTCCTGCGTCCGCCGATCAGGGAGCCGCCGACAAAACCGCCGTGGTCCTTGGCGGCGTCACGGGCCGACTTGGCCATTTTCGAATATTCCTCGACAGTCTCGGTTGTCCGGATCGGTTTCTTGAGACGAGCCTTCAGGTCGTCAAAGGTTGTTGTTTTATTGGTCCATGTTTTTGCCTGACGGGAATTTCCGTAGGCAATGCAAAGAGCCCTCATAACGTCACCTCCCGGCAGTCCTCGGTGAAGTGCCTGATCTTCATGCGGCGCTTTCTGGCGCGTTCCAGTTCAATGTCCATGCCGGAAGTGATCCGGTCTCCGAAGAACCAGATTTCCGAGCACTTGCCAAGTAAAACCAGATCCATGAACATGGCCTTCCTGCGCTCTGTTGCTTCATCCATAAAGGAGAGCAGGAGATGAGGCGAGATCGGAATGTACCCGCTGTCCGTTGCAAACCGGGCATACTTTTTTGCTTTTTCCGTATTGCCTTCTGGATCATCTGCGTAGGGAGCGCAGATGTAGATGACAGGCATATAACTGTGTTCCATAAAAACCTCCTTAATCTGTAAAGAAAGACCTGGGGAGAGTTAGTTCTCCTCAGGTCTTCCGTCCTCGTTTTCAGACTGATTTCGCACCCTTGTGATGCATTTTTCTAAGCACGGGATCTTTTCCGATGGCATCCGTGATTTTGCCCAGAGTCTTACGGATGGCGCTTTCCGTCACGCCACGCATTTTTGCAATGTCGCAGTTACTGTATTTTTCGATGTATTTCAGCTGATAAATTTTCTGCCAGCTTTCCGGCATTGCAGCAATGACCTCGTTCAGCCTCTCCACATCCGCCGGCAGCTTTTTGTCGTGCTCGTCGATGGTGAAGAGGAATCTTGCCTTGTCACCGAGACCATCTTCGCTGCCGTCACCTGTCAGCTCCTCAATGGAGGCGATCCAGTTGTCCGGAACGGCATCTTTCATGGCAAGCTCGATCTCGTAATCTTCCGGCATGCGGTGATACCTTTTCTCAAACCATTCGATGTAATCCTGCTTCCATTTCTCAGCCAGCGCTTTCTGCTCCTTCAGGTCACCATGACGGTACTTGAGGTTACTCCTGACCTCTTTGTCATCCAGAAGATGAAGAGTGCGGATGTCTGCTTCCGTTACATCGTTTTCTCCGGGTTTCAGTTCGATTACGAGCTTTCCGTTTGCGTCGTAATACTTGTAGGTTTCACGCTGATCTCTTCTTGTCTTGTGCAGTTTCATAAAAAACCTCCTGTTCTTCCCGTTGCCGAGGAGAACCGGAGGCATGAAAAAAGCATGGCTGGACCATCGGAACGGGGTAAAAAAACCTGTTCTGCTGATCCGGCCATGCCGATAGGTCGGAAGAGATATTCACTTGTTATCATCTTCTCTGTTTCGGCCACCTTTGTACTTAGGGTGAACATCGAAGACGATGGCATTGACACTCGCCTGACATGATGCAGGCTTGTGCCTTTGCACATTTTCATTGTAGAAAAGAAGCCAGAAATCCCCAAAACTCGGTGAGTCGGGAAATTTGGCAGGATGGGGTTGACAAATGTTTCGTTTATGAAGCTTAAAAATGAGAAAAGACGTGCAGATATTCTGAATTGGCTATCTGCGGTGCCGGTGAGAGATGAAGTAGTGATGATTGATATTGATTTACTGTTCTGAATCCGGAAAAAGGGTAAAAAAAATCCGACTCGGTGAGTCGGAAAAATTTATAAAAAAATGCCGCACTCCTTTTTGAAATGCGGCAAAGTACTATTTATTTCTTCTGGATGGTACCTAATGGCTTATAGCCGAATGATTCCAAGAATTCATTACATTCGTCTAGAGAACAATCTGACATTCCGGTGATGCAAAATCTAAGGGCTCTGTCTTCGTCAGTATCCTTAAAGGCCCTTCCTGCAACCTGAAGCAGTTTTTCAACGACTTGAATGTCGAGATGTAAAGCGTGTGCAATTGCCACAACTGTTCTTACCTCAGGCTGGGTATCTATTTTTTTCTCTGCTTTGCGATAAACTTCTTCTCCTAATCCTGTCGCAGTACAAAAATGTGATTTGCTCATATTATTTGCCTCAATATAGTCCCAGATCATTTCCCAGCATGATTTTGGAGGATACATGGCTTTATAAGTGTTGTTCTGAGTCAAGAACTCATCACGCTTTTGCTGGGTCTTCTCTGATAGAGCAACGGTTTCTTTGTTGGCCTCAGGCTCATATTTTGATACTTCCCGTTTAGCGTTCTCGCGGTGAAATATCTCAAATGGAAGTAGATTGGAAGTAGCTGGTTTTACTGTTTGAGTTGAAAACTTGAGTGCACATTCATCAAGATTCGCCCAAGCATAGTCAGTTAATGTAGATGAGCCGTCATTATTCGGCGAGATGTATTTTTCATCATTTATTACAACGTAGCCATCAACATATCGGAAAAGTCCGGAATCGATGAGATGCCGAAATTCTTCGTTCTGTGAATATTCGTAATAAAGTTCATTTGGCGTCAAATAGGAATGATAGCCAGAGTCATTATTCCACTGATAGATGCCTGCAGCCTCGCTATAGCCGGTCTCTATCATTCGTATGATGGCAGACTGCCGGGAAACGCCATAGAACTTGCTGAGATCCTGAGCAATGCATTCAAGAATTTGTGGCTTGAGCGGAGAATTTTTATAGTCATAGCTCTCGTACAGCTCATCAACTTTTTGCTTGAATGTTTCCAAAGGCATCAAGATGCGGGGAGCGATGCTGTTTGCCTGCCACTCCATTCGCTGCTCATCGGTCCATTCAGAATCTTTATCCGGGTAGACCATAGTGCTGGGACAGCGGCAAGCAATTGTCTTTTCTCCGCGCAAAATACTTTTTATTGCAGCATACATGCGGTGCCGATACCAGTGGTAGACCTCATGTGCAATAGTGTTTTTAACACAGCCGAGATTGCGTTCCCAGAAGGTATTGACATCAATTAATATTGTGCCTCGATGCAGATCGATTTCTGTTTCTTGAGCGGAAAAGAGATCATAGACCTTGGCTTTGCCATCAGAAAATGAGATCTCGCCAAATATACTAAAGTCATTTGTAATACGATTACCTTGAATGATTTTCAGACCTAGCTTTTCGGCTATCGATTCGATAGGAACAGGCATCGGCTTTTCCAGTGCTTCAGGGTAATTATCAATCAGGAAATTTGTAGCTTCTTTATCGAGATCTTTCTTATAAATAATCGGGACAATGTTACGGGAAGCAGCAACACCTTCGTCAGTGTGCTGGCTGCCTTCGTGATAACTTCGAATGCTTGTGACTTCAAAAGATTCTATTTTATCAGTGATCTTTACACGGCATCCAACGAACAACCACTGTTTGGATTCTTGTGAGAGCGGGCGATAGTCCTCGGACGATGATATTTCTACAAGTCCACTAACCGCGGCATTAAATAGCAAGTAATCATCAGAAATACGGATATCATTAACATATTCTATCAGCATATCTTCCATCATCGCTGAGTCGGGATATTTAACTCTGGAATAAGTAAGATCTAATACATTTGGATGGGAATAAACATAGGAGGCAATTTCTTGAAACATGGAGTTGTAGCATTTTTCGTAAATAAAATGTTCTATTTCGTTTCTGTAGGTTGTCACTAAAACTTACCTCTTTGCTATTGAAAATTCGCCTCATTGGCTGATTATATGAACACAAAAAATTATATCATTCGCACAGAGAGAATTCAATTAAAGCAGAAGTATATTCGCGCATTTGTGAAGATCTTTGTTGAATTATTGAGTATTAGGCAGTAAAATATCTGTATCTAATGTTTATATTTGGAAGCTTTGAAAGCAGGTCAAGTGCTTTATGCATATTGCGCAGAGGAGAATGCTGTGAAAGTAAGCTATAAGAAACTTTGGAAGCTGTTGATCGACAAAGACATGTTGAAGAAAGACTTGCAAGCATCGGCTGGGATCAGTTGGGCTTCTGTAACTAAGCTGTCCAAGGGAGAACCTGTAAGTATGGAAGTCCTTATGAAGGTCTGCAAATCACTTGGCTGTGATGTTGGAGACATTATGGAATTCCTCCCTACAGATGATGATGAAAGTGAGCAGTAATATGGCTACAAAAAAAGATGAAATTATTTCATATGCAAGCCCGCACACAATATTAAAATTTGAACTCATAAAAAAATATATCGAAACATGGGCTCAAAAGCTTATGAATAATGATAAATGTAACGGTTTAATCTATATTGATTGCATGTGCAATTCTGGGATTTATCACGATCAGGACGGAAATATCGTAGAAGGTTCTCCTATACGAGTGGCAAGAGTACTTCAAGACGTTGCAAACACATATAGAAATAAAACGATCCAAATCTATTTTAATGACCTATCAGAACCACGTATCGAGAAGCTGCGTAGCATGCTTCCTGAGGACGGTGGAAACTTCAAAATAGTAACAACTAATATGGACGCAAAGGAGCTGCTTGAAATGATCGGTCCCCAGTTAAATGGTGCTGGGCATATGCATTACTTTCTGCTTTATGATCCCTATGACGCAGATATTCATTGGGATGTATTACTTCCTTTTTTCAGAAACTGGGGTGAGGTAATGATTAACCACGCTCTTCTTGATCCGATCAGGGCGATTAGTAGCGTAAAGAAGAAGAGCTCCAAAGAGAAATATGAACATACGTATCTTGAAAGCTTTGAAGAAGTACTGCCGTATGGCTCCAATAAAGTTGCATATGAAAAACGCGTTGATGAGATCATTGATCGAATGAAAGGTAATAGAAGATATTTTGTTGCTTCATTCCCTTTTTATAATCAGAACAATTCCCTGCAATATGATTTGATTCATTGTACAAGTAACATTGAGGGATTCAAGCTTTATAAAAAATGTGCGTGGCAGGTGTTTGGAGGTAAATCGTCTGCAAAGAATGTCGATACGGAAAATGTGCAGATGGAATTGGATTTTTCAAACTCGAGTTCAGGAGCAGCGGTAGTTCCTACCGACGAGTCTTGCTACACAAAATTGGACATAGCAAAATATTTACAAAATAATTTCTGTGGAAAGCAGGATGTTCCGGTTGAGAAATTATGGGATTTATTATCTTTGCATCCTATTTTTCCATCAGATTGTTTTCGGAAAGAAATCAAGCAACAGCTTAAGACATATTATGGCGACAATGTTCATTTTTCTCTGAACCCTATAACTGGTCAAAGGTGTCAATTGGTTTCTTTCTCAACCCGAAAAGGATAAGAGAGGATGTGGCTTTTGAAAACTATTAGAAGAAAGTCCATGCTATATCAGACAGGTGTTGAATATGGAGACTACACTATGAACCATGTGCAAGGCTGTGCGCATGGTTGTAAATATCCATGCTATGCCTATCTGATGAAGAAAAGGTTTGGACAGATTAAAAGTTATGAAGAATGGTTGCAGCCGAAACTGGTATCAAACACGCTGGAGTTATTGGATAAGGAGATCCCGCGACTTAAAGATAAAATCCAGTCCGTGCAGCTCTGCTTCACGACCGATCCGTTTATGTACGGATATGACGATGTAAAGGAAATGAGCCTAGCAGCGATCAAAAAGTTGAATGCGGCCGGTATAAAATGCACAGCATTAACAAAAGGAATTCTGCCATCGAAGCTCGCTGAATTGTCGAAGGAGAATGAGTATGGTATTACACTGATTTCATTGAATGAGGAATACAGGAAGCAAATGGAACCTGGAGCCGCACCATATACGGAGAGACTTGCTGCATTGAAAGCACTGCATGATGCAGGATGCAAAACCTGGGTAAGCATAGAACCTTATCCAACTCCGAATATGATTGAGCAGGATCTGAATGAGATTCTTGAGGCGGTTGTCTTTACAGATCGGATTATATTCGGACGGACGAATTACAGTAAGGTTGCTAATGCTTTTGTGAACCATCGTCACTTCTACAATGAATGTGCAAAGACGGTGATCGCCTTTTGTGAAGACAAAGGGATCGCCTACCATATAAAGAACAAAACGATAACGGAAGAATGAGGTGAAGAACTGTGGCGCTACTACAGGATTTAATTAAACAGGTCGATGATCCAGATCTCCGCGAGAGAATCCTTCGCGAAGTGGACAAAATGAGTAAGCAGAAGAAGTTCGGCCTTGTATTCGAGGAGCATCTTCCTGAATGCACACCGCTTTATGATGTCAAAATCAAGCGGGGATCAAAGGTGTCTCTCAAGACCGGTAAGGTCGATGACATTTATATTGTCAGGTCTATTGATGGAAAAAAAGCCACCTGTGAGCACAGACAGGATCATCATGTTGAGAACTTTTCGCTGGACGAGCTCGTCGCTGTCGCAGAATTCGGTGAGCCCATTTATCCTTATCTCAAGCCGATTGATTCTGTTTGCAATGCGCCTGATTCCGATCTATGGCATACGCTTATTGAAGCGGACAACTACCATGCGCTTCAGCTTCTGGAATACCTTTACGCAGAAAAAGTCGATTGCATTTATATTGACCCGCCATATAACACAGGAGCACGTGACTGGAAATACAACAATGACTATGTAGATAGCTCCGACCAGTATAGACATAGTAAATGGCTTTCTTTTATGGAGAAAAGGCTTAAATTAGCCAAAAAACTCTTGAATCCAAAAAACTCAGTGTTAATTGTGACAATCGACGAAAAAGAGTATTTACACTTAGGATGTTTGTTAGAAGAGATATTTCCTGAAGCTCGAATGCAAATGATTACAACTGTAATAAGTGCAAAAGGTGTAGTAAGAACTGGCCAATTTTCACGTGTTGAGGAGTATATCTTTATTTTAGAATTCGGAAAATCATCAGCTATACCTACTAAGAAAAATATGCTCGATGATGAAGTGAAAAAGGAATCAGGTCGTGAAATTGAATGGCTCGGTTTTAGAAGGAGAGCTCCACAAGCTAAGAGAAATTCTAGACCTAATCAGTTTTATCCTATATTTGTGAATAATAATAGTGGGAAAATTGAGGCAATAGGTGATGTCATTCCACATGGAGTTGATAGAAATACTGTGCCTGTCCTTGAAGGGTGCACTGCTTTATGGCCATTAAGTAAGGATGGTGACGAAAGGCTCTGGAGCCTTGTTCCCGATCAAG
This sequence comes from Erysipelotrichaceae bacterium, assembly GCA_019415435.1. Taxonomy (GTDB): domain Bacteria; phylum Bacillota_I; class Bacilli_A; order Erysipelotrichales; family Erysipelotrichaceae; genus Bulleidia. The sequence goes on along the minus strand of DXZE01000005.1, from coordinate 43,086 downwards.
CAAGAGAAAATTTGAAAAAAGGATATTTACGTGTAAATAACTGGAATGCAAAGAAAAAAACAGGAACAGTTTATTATCTTCCTTCAGGGACGATAGATGACATTGAAAACGGTAAAGCTGAGGTGATTGGTCATAATTCTGATGGCTCTGTAATGGCTCAGTATAAAATTGAAGGTACAACACCACCAAAACGCGTTTGGAATATGAAATCTCATAATGCTGAAACGTATGGAACCAATATTCTGAATTCGATTATTGGAAAAAGGTTTGACTACCCTAAGTCACTTTATGCTGTTCAAGATACATTACAATTCTTTGTTTCTCAGAAACCAGATGCACTAATTGTCGATTTCTTTTCTGGATCAGGAACAACTCTCCATGCCGTCAATCTTCTCAATGCCGAGGATGGCGGACATCGGCGCTGCATTATGGTAACAAACAATGAGGTATCCGATACAGAAGCAAAAGCATTAACGAAGCAGGGATATAAACCCGGCGATGAAGAATGGGAAAAGCTCGGCATCGCCCGTTATGTCACCTGGCCGCGTACCGTCTGCAGTATCGAAGGCCATGATGTGAATGGCAAACCGTTGAAGGGAAACTATTTCGGAAGCGACATTCCGATGGCTGAGGGATTCAAAGCCAATGCAGCCTTCTTTAAGCTGGGGTTCCTCGATAAAAATGCCGTTGCGCTTGGCAGACAGTTTAAAGAGCTTTTACCTGTTTTGTGGATGAAGGCAAATTGCATCGGACCATGCCCGAAGCTGGAAGTCACTGAGCTCCCCAAAATGCTTGTACTTCCGGAGAACAAGTTTGCTGTTCTTATTGATGAAACCTACTATTCGGAATTTGACAAGAAGCTGATGGAGCATCCAGAAATACAGACGATTTATATCATCACAGATTCGGAATCTGCGTATCGGGAAATGATTCGTTCCTACGAGGACAAAAACTGCTACCAGCTTTATCGAGATTATCTTGATAATTTCCGCATTAACACAGGGAGGTAAAGATGAAGGTAGAACTTTTCCCATTTCAGCAAAGAGCGCTGGATGCTCTTCGCCTGAATATCGCCGAGGCAATGGGCGGCTATCATAGAACGCATTCGCCACAGGTTGTATCCTTCACTGCTCCCACGGGTGCTGGAAAGACAATCATTATGGCTTCTCTGATTGAGGATATTTATTTCGGAAACAGTCAGTTTGCAGAACAACAGAATGCAGTATTTGTCTGGCTTTCAGATTCTCCTCAGCTAAATGAGCAGTCGAAACTGAAAATTGATGCAAAGGCAGATAAGATTCGACTTGGCCAGTGTGTGACTGTTTCAGAGGAATCATTTGACCGGGAAACATTCGAGGATGGACATATTTATTTCTTGAATACGCAGAAACTCTCGGTCTCTTCGAATCTAACGAAACACGGAGATGGAAGGACTTACACGATCTGGGAGACCATTGCAAATACCGTCAGAGAAAAGAACGACCGTCTTTATTTCATCATTGATGAAGCACACCGTGGCATGCAGGGACGTGAAGCAAGCCGCGCAACAACGATTATGCAGAAGTTCATTAAGGGTAGTGATTTGGATCACATTCCTGCTATGCCAGTGGTTATTGGAATGTCAGCCACGACTCAACGATTCAATGCTCTTGTTGAAAATACATCTTCAACGATTCATAAAGTTGTAGTTACCGCTGAGCAAGTGCGTGCTTCAGGACTATTAAAAGATAGAATCGTTATTACGTATCCTGATGATGAAACATTGAATAACGATATGGCAATCCTTCAGGCTGCAGTTGATGACTGGAAGGTGAAATGCGGGCATTGGGAGCAATATTGTAGAGAGCAACACTATGCTCAAGTGAATCCCATTTTGATTATTCAAGTTTTAAATGGAAGTAGTAAAAAGCTCTCTGATACAGATCTAGATGATTGCTTGAGAAAAATTGAGGAACGCATCGGCTATAAGTTTGAGAAAGGCCAGGTAGTTCACACATTTGGGCAGACCGATTCCACACTAGTTGTAGATGGCTTGGAGGTTCCATACATAGAACCTTCTCGCATCGCAGATGATAAAAATATCAGAGTAGTCTTTTTCAAGGAAAATCTTTCAACAGGGTGGGATTGTCCAAGAGCAGAGACCATGATGTCATTTCGTCATGCTACGGACGCCACATATATTGCGCAGCTGCTAGGAAGAATGATCAGAACCCCTATGCAGCAACGAATCTTAGTAGATGATGTACTTAATGATGTACATCTTTATCTTCCGTATTTTAATGAGGCAAACGTTAAAAAGGTTGTTGAAGAGCTGCAGAAATCTGAAGGCGGAGAAATTCCCACAGATATTTATGGCGAATCTACGTCTGGCAAGACATTTGACACTCTTACGGTTAAAAAGAGAAGAGTTGAAAAAGTTGATCCGAATCAAATGACCATGGAGCAATATTTGGCCGAAAAAAATGCTGCGAATGGAGAAAGAAGCCCTTTAAATTCATATATTTCTGTTTCTTCAAGCCCAATGGATCCTGTAGATAATAATGTGGTCCGAGATGCAGATTCGAACGATAATACATTGCAATCAGGCAGAAAAGGCCAAAGCAATTCTAGCAATCCTACCGAAATCATAACGCATGAAACTGCAGATGCAAATTCAGGATCACTCACTACAACAAGTGAAATTCAAGATACTGAGTCAATTAATAAAAACGTAGGAAAAGTAGTAGATGCAGCAGCTGAACAGGAGCATATTAAGGAAGCAGACGAATTATTTGATCGTGAGGCTGTCATGAAATTTATAAATGACAGTGATCTACTATCTTATGATGTACGAGCTTTTCAGATTAATAATTATTTAAAATCTTTATTCAAAATGGTGCATCTGCTTACGATGTCAAATTTGTATAGAGAAGCCATTGATGAGGTTAAGGATCAGATTGTTGAAATGATCCATAAGCATATTCTGGGCCTTAAGGCAGATGGTAAATATGATGATCTTGTGCTGCAAGTAAAGCAGTTTCAACTGGCAACACAAATTTTTGATGCTTTTGGCGAAAGCGTAGATAATTACTCTGTTCACAATTTATTTACTACTACGGACTCAGATATTGAGAGACAATTTCGAGCGGCGGAAGCCAAGTTATGTAATGAAGGTGTAGGACTTGCATATGGCAATAAATATGGAGATTGGTCTAATCCGGCTGTTTATGAAATAGATGTCATTATTTTTGCAGCGGATGATGAGTGCATGAATTCACTTCATGAGTATGCAGAGAAGCGATTTCATGAGTTGAATGATCAATATAGACGATACATTGCTCGGATAGATTCAGATTCAATTCGAAAACAGTATAACAGTATTGTTTCAGATGGCGATAAGGTAAGTAAGCATAGTTTTAGGCTGCCGGAAACCATTCAAGTGCCACATGATGCAGGAGGGCAAGATTATCGAGACCACCTTTTCGTAAATGAAGATACAGGAGTGGCACGATTAAAATTAAATTCTTGGGAGGCTGGAGTAATTTCGGAAGAAGAACATCGGCCGGATTTTGTTTGCTGGATTCGCAATCCTTCGAGAGGCTCATGGGCCCTTTGTATTCCATATGAAGAAGATGGAATCACTAAGCCGGCATACCCTGATTTTATTGTGGTTCGAAAAGATGAAATTTCTGGATATGTAATTGATATTCTTGAGCCGCACAATCCGGATTTTAAAGATAATCTTGGAAAGGCTAAAGGATTTGCTGAATATGCTCGTCTTAATCTAGAGGTGGGAAGAATTCAGCTTATTCGCATGAGTAAAGATTCCGCCGGAAATAAAAAATTCAGACGCTTGGATATGGCCAAGAGCGCTGTGCGTGATAAAGTGACAAGGGCTGCAACTATTGATGAGCTGGATCACTTATTCGATACTGATGGCTTCTTTATGTAGAGGGGAAAAGTCGTATGTATGATCAAATAAAGAAGGATATTTCTCAAGAATATTATTTGAAAAACTATCCTAATGATGGCCAGAGATTTGTAGCTTGGTATCTCAGGAATATTCATAACTTAGATACTTTTGAAGCTAAAGCATGCATCACTGACGGACCCGGCGATAAACAGATTGATGCAGTTTATGTTGATGACCAGACTCAAACAGTTTATATACTTCAGGGAAAGTTTTACCAAGGTACGATTGATGCAGAACCACTCCGAGAAGTGATTGCTTCATGGGTACAGATCAAAGATTTATCGAAACTACAAGAATCTGCAAATGATAAGCTCAAACAGAAAATCAATGAGATATCGCAAGCATTGGAAGATGATTATGAAGTGTGTTTTGAACTAATCACTACTGCTAATCTTACTGATGCTGCGAAGGCTGACCTGGGCGCTTTTCAAAAAGAGCTATCAGAGAGTGAGACGCTTAGTGCGAATCTTATGCTGATTGATGATGAAACAATTCAAGCACGCTACGATGAAGCATTAAATAAGAACAGGCCGTATATTAATTATGAATTTAACCTTGAGCCAGGGAAATTCATGGATATGAGTATTGATGCAACACGTGCTGTTATAGCGGCAATTCCGCTCAGAGAATGCATTAAAATTCCTGGCATAAAGGATGGTACGCTCTTCAGAAAAAATGTTCGTCAGTCTCTAGGCTTAAGCAATAAAGTAAATAAGGGAATCGCAAGAACTCTACGAAATAATCCAGAGGAATTCTTTTTCCTACATAATGGAGTGACAGCGATTTGCTCTTCAATAAAAATTGACGGCAACACAATGGCTGTTAAAGAGCTAAATGTTGTAAATGGTTGTCAGTCCTTGAATACAATTTATAGTTGTAGTGAATCTGTAAGAAAGGCTTCTGATGCCTATATTATGTTCCGATTTTACGAAATTAGTGATCCGGAACGTGCTGACAATATTAGCACTTGCACAAACTCTCAAAGTGCTGTTAAAGCTCGCGATCTTCGTAGCAACGATAAGTATGTTCTTGCTATGAAGAAGGCATATGAGCAGTTTTATACTGACGGCTATTTTATTACAAAACGTGGTGAGGAAGCTGATCCGGCAAAGTATAATACGGCCCATGTTGTTGATTTAACATCTCTCGGTAAACAATTAATAGCATGGCATTCACAAAGGCCTACAATCTCTTATAGTGAGAGCAGAATTTTCGATAAATATTTCGAGCAATTGTTCCACAGACAATATTCGCCGGAAAAGATACAGGCATTGTCTGAACTGTATAAAGAAGTCTACAAGAACTGGGATAGTACAAATCCACTGGAATTTAATGAAGCCTTGATAGCTTTGAAAGCTTATGGGCCGTATCATCATTTGTTTACCATATCTGTTCTGGTTGGTGAGATCAATAAGATGCAGGACCTTGTCCCAAATCCAGCAGTAGTCTTGAAGAAGTTAAAGAATTCGGGCCTTCTGGAGGAAGTAATTACCGTATCCGGACAATGCTTAAACATGGCTTTTGAAACCGCATTAGAGGACGCAAACCAGAACAATAAGGTATTCAGCCCGCCGAACTGGACGAAGGCAAAGGCTTCTTTAAAGGATATTAGATCGGCTGTGAAGCAGTTCCTGATGTCCGCAAAGTTCAATCCAAGCATGAAGGAAATGATAAGCAATCTAAAAGCCAGCCTTCAAATGTCTAAGGATGATTTTGAATCACGATGGACAGCGGATTAAACGTTTTAATGATTTAACACTTTTTAACGTTACATATACATTTTAATTGTTCTTCTTGAGAGCCATAAAGGAGGGTGCAAATGTTTATGAACTATGCGAGTGTTTGCAACCCATACAGTGGATTTTCCGCGCCGGTCAATGGAACGAGCGCAACAGAATGTGCTGAGAAAGCCTTGTTTTCTGGGCTTTCCCGGCATGTTTTACATTATGGGCTTGGTATCAAAGACGGTAGGAAGATAGATCCTGCGGTAGGCTCAGGACATTTTCTGGTATCTGCTTTGAACCAGTTAATCTATATTAAGTCAAGGCTTGGAATTATCTTTGTGAATGGCACAAATGAGCTGTTAAGAGATTGTGATATTTATGTGCAGGATGATGTATTGATGGTTACAGATGCACAAGGTAATCCATTTCAATATCATAAGGAAAGTAAAGCTTCTCAACGTATTCAGGAAACACTTTTCAATGAAAAGAGAAACATTATTGAACATTGCCTGTTTGGTGTTGATATGAACGACAAAGCGGTTCAGATCTGTCGTCTGAGATTATGGATAGAATTACTTAAAAATGCCTATTACAAGAATAATGTGATGGAAACACTTCCTAATATTGATATCAATATCAAAACCGGTAATTCTTTATTCAGCAAAATGCCATGCACTCCAGGGCAGAAGATTTTTAAGTCTAATGTCACAGCAGAAATGAAGAGACGTCTGCAGGAGTATAAGCATGATGTTGATGCATACAGACACGAGAGCAGCAAAGACCGTAAAAAGACATTCGCAGAAGGATCAGTGCTATCAAAGAACTGGTTTATACACATACGCAACAGCTTTCCCTGTTTAAGCAGTACGAAACAAAAGATAAAATTTATCGTGATTCATTTGACTGGGGAATCGAATTTCCGGATCTTTTAACTGATAATTATATCTTTACCGGTTTTGACATTGTAGTAATGAATCCTCCATATATTCAGCTTCAGACAGCAATCAACGATGCCGGTGAAAAACTTGGTGATCGGTACGCTGATATGAATTATGAAACATTTGCAAAAACAGGTGATATTTACTGTTTGTTTTTTGAGCGGGCAATCGAAATGACTGTCAATCATGGATATGATGCATGGATCTGCAGCGATAAATGGATGAAGGCTGGATATGGGAAGGCTACAAGACAATATCTTGCCAGTCATGGAAATATGCTTGTATTGATTGAAGTTGGGGCCGGAGTTTTTGAGGCAGCAACTGTAAATACAGAAATATCCTTTTATCAGAAAGTTCAGAGGAAGGAACTTACTTACAATGCAAAGTCTTTAGAGCTTAGCGGAAAGTCATTACAGACTCTGACGGAAGGCGACATTGTTAATATATCTTTGGGTAAAAAAGGTGATCCAATAACCATTCTCCCCGTGGAAGCTCAGGCCATCATCAAGAAGATGCAGAAGATTGGAACACCGTTGTCTAATTGGGATATATCTATAAATAGAGGAATTGTGACCGGATTAAATGATGCTTTCATTATATCCGGTGAGAAGAAAGATGAGTTGATAGCTGAAGATTCAAAATCTGCTGAAATCATAAAGCCGATATTAAGAGGTATGGATATCAAAAGATATGTTTGCAATTATGCTGATTTATGGCTTATTGCAACATTTCCGAGTATGCATTACGACATTAATGAGTATACAGCAATTAAAGAATATTTATTATCTTTTGGTATTGAGCGTTTAGAGCAAACAGGAGCAAGGCATGTTATAGATGGTAAAGAAATAAAATCTCGAAAGAAGACATCGAACAAATGGTTTGAGGTACAAGATTCGATTGGTTACTGGAAAGAATTTTCTAAAACAAAAATTGTATGGGGGAATTTATGCCGATCAGCACAATTCGCAATTGCTGATAAAGATATTCTTGTAAATGCTCCATCTCCTATGATTACTCCAGGAAACAAATATCTTCTTGCGGTTCTCAATTCCAAGCTTGGAGATTGGTATATCCGTCAGTTTGGTGTAGAGCGTAACGGTGGTTATTTTGAATATAAACCTATGTTCGTTGAAAAGCTCCCTGTACCCGAAATTTCGAAAGATAATCAGCAGAAATTTATTGATGTTGTAGATCAGATATTGACCGCAAAGAAAAATGGAGAAGATACATTAAAAATGGAAGACCTGCTTGATCAGATGGTATTTAAACTTTATAAGCTTACAGATAAAGAAATTGAATATTTGGAGTCGATAAAGTAAAACGGTGGCAATATTAAAAATAACTAGAGGTGCTAACTATATGTAGGTAGTACCTTTTTTTACATTTTCGAGGAAACTTTTCAAAGCTTTTGTGAGTGTATGTCTGAGTATGGTCATTACATGCCAGATGAAAAAGATAAGATATACGATCGTGAAATCATGCGAAAATCGCTGGCAGCCGATAGCTATGCCTATGGCATCAATCCTACAGTTACAAAAAGGATGATGGGACAGAGAAACGAAGATATGTCTTTAAATTGGTACAGCACTGCTCCGGAAGTGAAAGTTGTTTCTGCTTTCTTAAACAGAAAATCTAAAGAGTAGTCTACGAATTACTCTGCGTATTCAAATTAAGTAAAGAAAAACCGCATGTTTATGCGGCAATTCTATCAATATAGAGTGAGCGTTAAGGGACTCGAACCCATGACCCCTTCCACGTCAAGGAAGTGCTCTCCCAGCTGAGCTAAACACTCAAGTGCTTATGAATCATAACATAAACACAGGATTATGCAATTATTTTATTCTGTCTCAATGTTCTTAATAATCCATCCGGCATTCTTCTTTTCAAGAGTTAATTTATACTTTGTTTCTCCTGTGTCAGCTGACTTCAATGCTTTTTCAGTCTGTACATCCAGGAAGTCTGCGGCTTTGTTATAGAGTTCTTTCTCTGATGTATCAGAATCAATGGTACTGTAGAAATCAGAGTAATCTATAGATGCCATGGCATCTGTCATAGATTCATCAGTGACACCTGTGACAGTTACTGTAACGGTAGCTTCGGTATCAGAAGTATTATCTGTTTTGTCTACTTTATGGGATTGAAATGCTGCTTTGACTAAAGTATTTTTCAATCCCTTTACTTCATTCTGGGCATCTTTATCTGCACCTGCATCTTTGAATTCATCTGATATTTCATCTAAGGATTCAAAGCTTTCTCCAATTGTATCTGAAATATCATCATCAATATATGTTTCGGCAGTATCCATATCTCCTTTTTCCAATGCTTCAAAGAAACTGTTTACAGTGGATTCAGGAGAAGGCGATGAACAGCCTGTCAGAAACAGAATGGTTAATAATACAGTGAATAGTTTTTTCATAGAAATACCTCTTATCCATTATAATAGTTCTGAGTTTTGTATGAGAGTTTTATTTATAGATGGAAATGGACATAAAGACAGTGTTCTGTATAAAGGTATTGAGAAATGCAGAGACTGTTTAAATGATGAACAGATTGATTCTGATGTTATCTCTTTAAAAGAAGATATTCATCCATGCACTGCCTGTGGTAAATGCATTAAGAAGAGAAGATGCATATTCTCTGATGCAGTGAATGAAGTAATAGATCATAGTGATCAGTATGATGCTTTTATAGTAGCTTCTGATGTATTCTTTTCAGAACCAGATAAGAAAGTCATTGAATTCATGAACAGGTTATTCCGTTGTGGCAATGAAAGAATGGCACATAAGGCTGGGGCAGTTATGCTTTATGCAAGGAGTAACAGTTATAAGAATGCTTATAGCATGCTGAATGATTATTTCTATCAGGCAGATATGCCGGTTATAACTTCTTCTGATTGTTTCTGCATTCATGAAGATGATGATACAGATATGGAGACTATGCATAAGTTAGCACAATATATGAGCTGGATGCTAAAGAGTATAGAAGCAGGTAAGGAAAAAGGATTGATCCAGCCTATGGATATACCGGATAAGATAACAGATTTTACAAGATAAACTGACTCTTTGCATGTTTTGATTTACAATAGAGGCAGAGGTTTTTGGAGGTAATAAATATCATATGAATGTACAGGAAAGATACCAGGAGTGGCTGGATCATCTGCAGGACGCAGATCCTTTAAAAGAGGAATTAAAGAATATCAAGGATGATCCTGCAGAGATTGAAGATCGTTTCTATCAGGATCTGAAGTTTGGTACAGCCGGCTTACGTGGAAAAGTAGGTGCCGGTACAAACCGCATGAACTTTCTGACGGTTGGTAAAGCAAGTCAGGGAATTGCGGATTATATTGTTTCTCATGGTAAGGAAGCTATGGACAGGGGTGTTGTTATTGCCCATGATCCAAGACATTTCTCAAAGGAGTTCAGTGAACTTGCGGCAGGAATCTTTGCGGCTAATGGCATAAAGGTTTATACATTTCCAGACTTAAGACCAACACCAGAACTGGCTTATATGGTACGCAGACTGAATACCATTTCCGGAATCAATATCACTGCATCTCATAACCCTAAGGAATACAACGGTTATAAGGCATATTGGGAAGATGGATGCCAGGTTTCTTCAGATGTCGCTGATGGCATGACTGAAAAGATCAATGCTGTGGATATCTGGACTGGTATCAGGACATCAGACTATAAACAGGATGTGGAAGAAGGTAAGATTACTGTTCTTGGATCTGACTATGATCGCGAATATCTTGATAAGATTGAAGGGCTTGCGATCCATTCCGGTGATGAACTGGATCTTTCTATTCCACTAGTCTATACACCATTAAATGGATGTGGTTCTATTCCATTCAGACAGATGTTAAAGGACAGAGGCTTTACAAACTGGCAGATTGTACCAGAACAGGAAAACCCTGATCCTGATTTCACAACTGTAGGGTATCCGAATCCGGAAGATCCTAAGGCATTTGCTTTAGCGGAAAAGCACGGACAGGAATTCAATGCGGAATTGCTGATGGCTACGGATCCGGATTCAGACCGCTTTGCGATTGAGATCAGAAACAAGGAAGGCAAGTACATTCCTTTAAACGGCAACCAGACTGGTTATCTGCTTGTTAACTATATTCTGGAAGGTCATAAAACAGCCGGTACATTACCTGCCAAGGGTGCCATGGTTAAGTCAATTGTGACTTCTACACTATCTACCATTATGGCAGAAGCTTATGGCGTTAAGATGTTTGAAACATTAACCGGATTCAAGAATATATGCGGTAAGGTTCCTTACCTGCATGAACATGGTTATACATATTTATTCGGTTATGAAGAATCTGTAGGTTATGCCGCGTGTGAGGATATCAGAGACAAGGATGGTATTTCTGCAGGTATGCTTGTGGCTGAAGCAGCAGCGTATTACCGCAAACAGGGCAAGACATTATGGGATGTTCTGCAGGAGATATACGCAAAGTATGGATACTTTGCAGAGGATGAACCGAATATCGTATTGGAAGGTATTCCTGGTGCTGAAAGAATCCAGCGTATGATGAAGTGGATCCGTGCTAACTTACCGGAAGAAGTCTCTGGGTACAAGGTAGAAAAGATCATTGACTATACAAATGGCTATGAAGATATTCCACCGCAGAATGCATTGCGTTTCTTCCTTGCTAATGGCAGCTGGTTTGCAATCAGACCATCTGGTACAGAACCAAAGATCAAGTTCTACTTCTATTCCAATCAGGATTCACGTGAGAATGCATTGCGTGTGAATGAAGAAATCAAGGAAGAAGTATTAAGCAAGGTAAAATCCGTACAGTAAAGAAAGAGGACAGCATACGCTGTCCTTTTCAGTAACGGATTTCCTGTAATACTTCTTCCAGTTCTTCCAATGATAATGATGTTTCGTCTTTCTCTTCCATAAACCTTCTCCAACAGGGATAAGCGCAGTTCTGAATTCATATAAATCCAATTCTTGTATTTTGAATATGATGTGCTTATTTCCTTTTTATGCGAAAATATAGACATGAGCGAAAAATGGGTCGAAAGAGAACATAACGTTTGGCTGAAAGAGAATACAGAAGAAGCCGGAAGCTATAAATGTGAGCTTATATGTGATGGTAAAACCGTGTATGCAATGGAAAAAAATGTTGCTACACGCATGCAGTTATTAACTGTACATGAAGATATGCTTTCTGTTGCACATCACTATATGGAAACAGGTGCATTGCCATCTTTAAGCAAGAGAAGAGGAATTAAGAAGTATGGAAATTAAAGCAGTGTTTTTTGATATAGACGGTACATTAATTGATGTGGAAGCGGATGGTATCAGTATCTGGGTAAAGGATACCCTGCATGAGTTACAGGATAAGGGAATCAAGATCTTTTATGCGACAGGCAGGCCACCATTCTTTCTGCCAACGACAAAGCATCTGGAGTTTGATGGAGCCATCTGCTTTAATGGTGCATACTGCTATGACAAAGAGAATACGATTTTCTGCAAAACAATACGTTATCCGGATGTTTATAACATTGTATATAATGCCAGACGTATGCATAAGGTGACGGGTCTATGTTCATTGAGCTTCTTCGGCACAAATGGAGAGGAAGACACAATGGAAGAGTATATGGAATTCTCCGGGCACAGAAATGTCGTTTTAACGGATGATGATTTTGAAAAATTTATGCGAAAAAGTATATTTCAGATGATGGTTTGTACGACCCCGGATCAGGATGCACAGTTATTAAAAGGTATTACCCGTGTGAAGGCTGTCAGGTGGTGGAACCAGGCAGTGGATCTGATCCCTGCGGAGTGCTCCAAGTCGGCAGGAATCAAAAAGGTAATGGATTACTATGGCTTTGATATGAATGAATGCATGGCATTTGGCGATGGTGGAAATGATATCGATATAATTGAAGCGGCCGGTATTGGTGTAGCTATGGGTAATGCCAGTGATGAAGTAAAGAAACACGCAGATTATGTCACAGCTACTTGTAGAAATGATGGTATCATCGGTGCTTTGAAACATTATGGTCTTATTTCATGAAATATGTGACTGAAATGTGAAAAATTGCAATGAAAACGCTTAAATATGCCTAAAATTTGACTTATTTATACTTTGTTTTATAAAATGCCTCACTGTTGTACCTGCATATGCGGGACAAGGGAGGCAATGATGAAAACGAAAGTACCAGCAGTATTGGCATTGTATGTTGTCAGTCAGTGTGCACCTTTGCATGAGGCATTGGCAGATGATGAAGACGATATGACTTCTTTATCTGTTGCGTCTGTCACATTAGGAAATCCGGAAGATTCCTATGATGAAGAGGCAGTATTAGAAAGACTCGATGAATCAGAAGTGAAGTATCTGAATGCAGATACAGGTTTATTAGTAAAGCCGCAGATGCTTTCAGCTGTAACAGATGATCTGAAGAAACGTGATTCTGTTTATGTGCTGGAAGAAAATGATGACTATGCCTGGATCCTTGATACAGAAGGAAATACAGGATGGGTATCTTCTGAACTCTTGAAAGATTCAAAAGATGAAATCTTTGATGAAGTCAATCAGGTAATGTATGCATTGGATACAGTAAGTGTCTATGCAGAACCATCCAAAGATTCTCAAGCGTTAACACAATTAGAACAGAATGATGCAGTGACTGTAACAGGTTTATCAGATACATATGCAAGAACAGAAGTAAATGGTGTTACAGGATATGTCTTAAAAGATTCCCTGCAGGATCATAAGCTTACTTTCTCGGAAAGATTAAAAACCATTCAGAATGAACCGGTGGTATATACATGGAATGGTGCTGTATTAAGTACTTCCAAAGGCTCTGTATATGGACCATCTGGTAAAGAGACATATTACAATCTGAATATGTCCGGGGTTATCAGTGTGATGCGTTCCATGGGCTTTCATGAAGCAGAGTATCCATACTGGGTACGTAAGGATGGTGCCAGGATGCTGGGGCCATATGTCATGGTCGCAGCGGATCTTAGAAGCCATCCTAAGGGATCCGTTATGGATATCTCTTTAGGAAAAGCACTTGTATGTGATACAGGTGAATTTGCAGTAAATGGATCTGGTACAAGTGTCGATGTAGCAGTTACATGGTAAATATGTCTGAGCAATCATGCATTTTTATTTGTACCTGGTTCTTTATCACAATCTATGTCCAGCTTTGTTTCACAGAATGCATGTGCAGGTAAAGAAGATCGTGCAAAGAAGGCTATGTTTACCGGTATGGGAATTGGTGTAATTGCTGGTATTATTGGTCATCAGAAGTCTTTCTGGGTTATGTTACAGGGCGTATTGCAGACAATGATTGTAAGATTACCAATGGCATATATCATGAGTGTGCAGCCGCATGCTTCATTAACGATGATTGGTCTTGCCTCACCTTGTGCTACGACATTTGGCATTGTGATCAATGTCATTTACTACATGCATACTTTAAAGCTGGAACCAGTACAGCAGAGTGTGCATGCATGATTGTAAATAATGAATTAATTTTTCAAAACATATGTGAAAAATTGCCAAAATCGTTTTCAAGAAAACTTTTCGCACAGGGCAAAACAATATAAAATTAGTTTTGTTTAGAATGTATGTTCATTCTTGAAAGGAGATTCATATGAATGCTTACGTTGAGCGTGTAATCGAAGAAACAAAGAAGAAGAATCCGGATCAGCCCGAATTCCTGCAGACTGTTACAGAAGTGCTGACTTCCATTGAACCGGTTATTGAAAAACATCCGGAATATGAAAAAGCCGCATTACTGGAAAGACTGGTTGAACCGGAAAGACAGATCATGTTCAGAGTTGCCTGGACAGATGATGAAGGCAAGCCGCATGTTAACAGAGGCTACCGTATTCAGTTTAATGGAGCTTTAGGTCCTTATAAGGGAGGCCTTCGTTTCCATCCTACCGTAAATCTTTCTATTCTGAAATTCTTAGGCTTTGAACAAGTATTCAAGAATTCCTTAACAACTCTGCCTATCGGTGGTGGTAAAGGTGGATCTGATTTTGATCCTCATGGCAAGAGTGATGCTGAAGTCATGCGTTTCTGCCAGGCTTTCATGACAGAACTGCAGAGACATATTGGTCTTAATACAGATGTACCTGCCGGTGACATTGGCGTCGGTGGTCGTGAAATAGGGTATCTGTTTGGACAGTACAGAAGAATCCGTGACTCATTTGATAACGGTGTTCTGACAGGCAAGCCATTATCTTATGGCGGATCCCTGATCAGACCGGAGGCTACCGGTTATGGTGCCCTGTACTATGCAGAACAGGTTCTGAAACATCAGAATGATACATTGGAAGGAAAGACCATTGCTGTATCCGGTTATGGTAATGTTGCCTGGGGTGTTGCCAAGAAGGCTGCCCAATTAGGTGCCAGGGTATTAACAATCTCTGGTCATAATGGCTATGTCTATGATCCGGATGGAATCAATACAGAAGAGAAGATTAACTATCTGCTTGAGATGAGAGCTTCCAGAAATGCTAACGTCAGGATGTATGCGGACAAGTTTGGCTTAGAGTTCCATGAAGGTGAGAAGCCTTGGGGTGTTAAGGCAGATATTGCCATTCCATGTGCTACTCAGAATGAAATCGGACTTGCTGAGGCAAAGCAGATTGTAGATAATGGCACAAAGTACTACTTTGAAGGTGCGAACATGCCTGCCACAAATGAAGCTATTGCTTATCTGCAGGATCATGGTGTGATTGTAGGGCCTGCCAAGGCAGTCAATGCCGGTGGTGTTGCCGTATCCGCATTAGAGATGTCTCAGAACTCTGAAAGACTGAGCTGGACAGCGGAAGAAGTAGATGAAAAGTTGAAGGGCATTATGAAGTCAATCGTTGATAACAGCAGTAAGTATGCGGAAGAATATGGTCTTGGCTATGATCTGGTCAAGGGTGCTAATATTGCAGGCTTTGTCAAAGTGGCTGACGCAATGATGTCACAGGGCTTATTCTGATAATAAATACCGGGAGAGATCCCGGTTTTTCAGTATGAAAATACCGCATCTGATATGTTTCAGATGCGGCATTAAATTGCTTATTCTTTCTTGTCAGTGTCCTGTACAAACTTCAGCAGTTCTTTTGCGGCTTCATCAATGCCATGATTACCTTTATCTGGTAAACCAAGACAAGTATAGACTTCACCAACCGGGATATTCTTTTCAAACAAACGGGCAAAGATCTTATCAATCAATACCTTGCAGTCTTCCTGTCTTTGCATCGGACCGAATGGATTGGCAAAGAAGGTCGTGGATAAGCCTTTTTCCTGGGTTGTGCCTAAGGCAAATCTCTTACCCTGGATAAAGGTATCTTCGGCTTCTTCCCTGTTTGCGAATAAGTGCATGCCACGCTTATCGTCATAGTTATTGGCATATAAGAGACAGTCTATCTTATGATCCTTTGTGATGGTCTTATAAGGGGCTGCCGGCATAACAACTCTGGCATTGGTCTTTTCAGGATTGAAGAAGGTGGAGCGATCCAGTTCTTTATAAGCAGTTCCCTGACCAAGATCATCTAATCTTACAAAGGCACCGATTTCTGTGCCTTCAGCCCAGAGATTTCTGTTTTCGTCCATATGGATGGTACCCATATCGTCAAATACGGTTTCCTGATGATCGATGATGTCAGAGGCAAGATTACTCAATGCTTCTAATGTTTCTGACTTACCGGCACCAGAGTCACCCATGAACATCAGACCTTTCCTGGTTCCATCTTTCAGATACAGATTGACCATGGCACCATGAATCGGCAGCCATCCTCTTTCCATCATGACAAGATTATGCAGCGTAAGCATGGATTTCTTTGTATAGCCGAAATAATCAATCTCTTCTGAAGCAGAAGTCTTTCCTACCCAGATGCCGTTTTCCTTATCTTTGTAGAAGACGGTATCCTTAGTGCCATCATAGTTGCCAAATAAGAGGATGGCATCAGGCTTTCTGCCAACACAATCTTCTTCTCTTGCAAGCTGGAAAAGACCGCTTGTTGCTACACAACTGCACATATAATCCCTATGGAAGCAGGCATAGACAAGTACCTTGCCTATTAAAGCAGGATAGCAGAACCAGTCTTCTGCATCACCATTGAAGTCTTCAATCGGGTTATGATCCGCATCGGTAAAGGTATTGGTACGTTTATTGGACTTTGTGTGTATGATTAATGGTGTACGCACCATAATCGTATGGACAAAGCTTATATTCTTTAATACCGAATACTTTTCCGGGCAATCCCAGTTGTATTGCTGCATAAGCAATGAAGCATTTGTACCAGCCTGGATCTGCTTGTACATGTTATCCGCTCTGCCGGTGATCTTACGTTCTAATGTACGATAGAAATCACGGGCTATTTCATTGATCTGACCATCTACATTCATGAAGGCATTGGTCTGATAGCTGTCTGCTCTTGGCGCATATAAAATAGAGAAACGCTCCAGAGATGTCCAGTACTTGTAGCCTTCTTCAACTACATCCAGGAATATATCCGGTAATTCAAGATATGGGAAATCTATATTTCTTGTATTCATCAATAACAGCATTCTGAATACACTCTTTAAATTTGTTTTTACCTGCTCAGGATCATCTGTATTCTGGAATAAGAACTGATGGAGATCGAGTCTATGTGTATTCAGAGAGTTCAGATAATGATCCAGAAACTGATTGAATGGATCAGAATCCAACAGCTGATTGGCAGATGTAACAAATGATGCCGTATAATTCAGAATGACAGAATTATCATGAAAATAACATGCTTCCTTCATAATGTTCCTCCTTCTTGTATATGTACTTTTATGAATCTGTTATGACTGCAGTATACAAGCCGGAGATTAGCCAATTCAAGATGTTAAAAGTAACTATTTACAATTTATGAAAACTGTAAATCAGGTAAAAGAAAAGCCTGTAAATCATTACAGGCATCGTGGGGGATATGGGACTCGAACCCATATGGCTGAGCCACTAGTTCCTAAGACTAGCGTGTCTACCAATTTCACCAATCCCCCGAATGAATACCTAACTATGATACCAAATATTCTGTAAATAAAAAGTGGTAATTTTGAACATAAGGAGAGAGGAATATGCCTGTACACATATGTAAAGTAATATTGGAACATACAAAACTACCAGTATGGAGACGTATTGTCTTACCGGAAAAATGCGACATTTGAAACCATGGGATTCCTAAAGGAGAAATCCCATATCTCATCGGATGATCCACAGAAAACACTGCCTGAAATCACTGTTGCAAAAGCGAGAAATGCTTATGAATGCATTAAGAATAAAGACATGGATAAGGCTAAGAAGTTTGCAAAGTATAAGGATGACCGTAAACTGATCTATGACCCAAAAATAAAAGATGCTGCGAGGCATCTTTTAACATACAAAGTTTAAGTAATATGGAAGCTGTTTACGCCACCATGGCCAGTCATGGGCTACATCATTTCCCCAGAAATCTACCCATGCAGGAATATTCTTGTATTCGAATAATTCTTTCATACGCTGGGCATCTTCCTGCATAGGATGTTCCCATGCGCCTCTGCCACAGCATATGATGATATCCCTGTGACGATACATCTCAACATATGGATGATCATATGGCATGCCATTGATATAATCTACCGGAGAGTTGTTATAGACAAGATCATCCATATAATCAGGGAAGAATAGTCTTGCATTATAGGCACCGGATAAGGCAATGCAGCCAGAGAAGATATCCGGTCTTCTTAATAAGAAGTTTAAGGCATGAAAGCCGCCCATGGAACATCCGGTTGTTAATATGCCATCTGCTTTATGACCGCCATTAGCAGCTGTATTAATGTCATAGATACGTGGTACAAGTTCATCTACAACATAATGGTAATAGGCTTCCTGCTGTTCAATACGGTTTCTGTTATCCCAGTCATTGACTCTTGACCATGAGTTCTGATCATTGGAATCAATACAGAACATCTGAATTCTGCCAGCATCTATATATGGTGCTGCCGCATCAATCATGCCATTATCAGCATAATCAAACCATCTGCCATCCTGGGAAGGAAATACCAGTACAGGCTTACCTGCATGTCCATATACCTGGAATTCCATATCTCTGCCAAGATTACTGGAGTATTCTTTAAACCATTCAGTCTTCATCAGTTAGACCCTTCTTTGCGTAGACATATTTGACAAATTCAAATACTTCTTCTTCATCAGGGAATCTTGCAATATAGAATTCATTACCCATGGCAGAACCTAATAACTCAGGCATTCTTTCATGCATGACAATAGACTGTCCATATTTAGTAAAGATAGCAGCCTGGTTATGCAGATACAGGTCATTATAACGATCACGCTTACCAACATAGACACAATAATATGGACGATTAGTCTTATAGAGACCTTCATTGTACATAGCCATATTGGCATAAATCAGATATACATTTATGTCATTGGCAAAGTTCATCATGTCAGGGGTATAGCCTCCTGGCGGACGCATGTTGACTTCTAATCCTACTAAGTCACCTTTATTACCCAATCCTGGTTTATCTTCGGATAAACGGAAGTATTCTGTATGGAAGAAACGGCCGCGGATATCAAAGGCATGAATGACTCTTTCACCTGCTTCATTGAGATCATCCGGAATCTTTCTGACACTGTAATACCAGCATTCATCCTTCTGATTGACTATATCCATGATCGGATCAGGGAATACATGAGATGTACGGAAGATGATGTTGTTATTCTGATCCGTAATACCATCAAAGGAAACAATTGCACCAGGTACAAACTCTTCCATGATGTAAGGAACCTGCAGGTGCTGATGATAGAAATCTCTTAATTCCTTATCATTATGGATCTTCCATGTAAAGTTAGCTCCGACACCATCATCAGGCTTTACAATAACCGGATAACCTACTTCATTTACAAATGCCTTGCCAGAGTCATAGTCAGATACCATGTGGTATCTTGCAGTAGGGACACCTGCCCTGGCATAATACTTTTTCATATTGGACTTTGTCTTGAAGCGCATGACTGTATCAGTTTTATCACCGGTAGTGATATTGAAGTCTGTACGCAAGCGTGCATCCTGTTCCAGCCAGTATTCGTTATTGCTTTCAAGCCAGTCTATCTTTCCATGTTTATGAGCAAACCAGGCTACAGCACGATACATCTGATCATAATCTTTCATACTGCCAACCTGATAGTATTCATCACATGCATCTTTCATATTCTGGGAAAGAGAGTCCCATGAATCTTCACCAATGCATAAAGATGTTCCGCCGATACGTTTCCAGGCCAATGGAAACTGATAATATGTTTTTGGAAATGTCGGCGATATGAATACAAAGTTCTTTGCCATACTTTCACATCCTTTTCATATATAACGCAAACGAATTCTATCATAATTCTGAAAACGTGAAACATTTTTATTAAAGTATATAATAGGTACAGGTACAGTATATGAACAGATTAGAAGAAGACCGCAATGCTATAGATAAAATAGATAAGCAGATTACCGAACTCTTTGAAAAGAGATTTACAGTAGTAGAAGATGTCATTGCATATAAGATGGAGAATGATCTGCCGATATTGAACAGCGGCAGAGAAGACGATATAACGAAGAAGAATACGGAACGTATTCAAAGGGAAGACATACGTCCGTATTTTACAGAATGGTATAAGAAACTGCTGGCATTATCGAGACAATACCAGCAGGATATCTTAGATAAGAAGAAGGAGGATTAATATGGGTGAATTATTAAAACAGTTAAGAAAAGATAATATGCAGGCAATGAAGGATCATGACACTATTAAGAAGGGGGTTCTTTCATTGGTTATTTCTTCAATTGCATTAAAAGAGAAGGAAAGCGGCAAGGAACTTTCCAAAGAAGAAGAGATTACATGCATTCAGAAGGAACTCAAACAGCAGAAAGATTCTCTGGCTGAAACACCAGCCAGCCGTACAGATCTGATTGATCAGACAAATCAGAAGATTGCTATCCTGGAAGGGTATCTGCCAAAGCAGATGTCTGAAGAAGAGATCAGGGAAGCTATCATGAAGATTGTTTCTGATCAGAACCTGGAACTTACCAAGAAGAGCCAGGGTAAGATCATGAAAACTATGATGAGTGAATACAAGGGTAAAACCGATGGCAAAGCTGTCAATCAGGTTCTTGGTACACTGCTTAAGTAATTGAATGAAGTCAGACAGATGGTTATGAGAGTATCTCCTGTGACCATCTGTTTATTATTTGAAATAACGGATGCTATACTGCCTGAAAGAGGAAATATAGTTATGACAAAATTAACATTTGAGATGGATCAGAAAACATAGGATGCTTATCGTAAGCTTTGTAATGCGCCTGGATTAACAATGTCTTCAGCAACACTTGCATTAATAAAACAAGTTGTACGTGATCGTGGTAAAAGTCTTTTACTTCAGGATGAAAATGGCTTTACGCCTGCGGAGGCTGCAGAATTAAAGAGCCGTATTCATGAGGTAAAGAATGATGATCTCATGCATCAAAACCTAATGTCAGACTGATACGCGGTAATACAGAAGATGTCTCATGATGTCTTTTTTTATACTTTTACAAGTTATAAATATGCACTGAATCATAGTTTCAATCTTTAAATATAGTCATAACTTATATGCATCAGCATGTGTACATGTTTTCAAATATGCTTAGAGAAATTAAAGGAGGTTATAAAAATATCTGAGCATATGAATTGCATGCGAAGATGGTTAAGTCTATTCTTTTAGATAATTGTTGAGGAGGGAATTACATGAGTGCTGGAGATATATGGGAATTGTTGGTACAGTCATTTCCTAAGATGCTGATGTCCGGCATTCAGGTGACAATTCCTCTGACAGTTATTTCATTCGCTATCGCAATGGTAATTGCGGTTGTCTGTGCCATGGTACAGTATGCAAAGGTTCCTGTCTTGAGACAGATCGTATGGTTCTATATCTGGGTGTTCAGAGGAACACCAATGCTGGTACAGTTATTTATTACATACTTTGGATTAACCAGTGTTGGTATCAGAATCAGTGCAATTAACTCTGCTATCCTGGTCTTCTCTTTAAATACAGGTGCCTATTGTGCTGAAACCGTACGTGGTTCAATAGAAAGTGTACCGGAAGGACAGATGGAGGCAGGATATTGCGCAGGTATGAGCTATGCATCCATTATGTGGCATGTCATCCTGCCGCAGGCATTCAGAAGTGCATTCCCATCTCTCTTTAATAATCTGATATCCCTTGTCAAGGATACATCTTTAGCCGCAAATATTACGGTTGCCGAGATGTTTATGGAAACCGAGAGAATAGCAGGCAGAACCTATCAGTTCTTGCCATTGTATATAGAAGTTGCAGTAGTTTATCTGATTTTCTGTACAGTGCTGACCGGTATTCAGCATTGGGGAGAAAAGAAATTAAATTACTATAATGCGGATCGGGGGTAAATGAATGGCACTACTTGAAATACATGATATTCATAAGGCTTTCGGTCAGTTAGATGTATTGAAAGGTGTTGATATCACCGTGAATAAAGGTGATGTCGTTGCAATATTAGGACCATCTGGTTCCGGCAAGACGACCCTGCTCCGGTGTATTAACTTTCTGGAAACAGCCGACAGCGGCACAATGGTCTTTCACGGCAAGCCGTATGATCTGGCTCATACATCAAAGAAAGATATTGCCCAGGTAAGAAGAAAGACAGGCTTTGTATTCCAGAATTACAATCTGTTTGCGAATAAGACAGCACTTCAGAATGTGACCCTGGGTCTTACAACCGCACGTAAGATGGCAAAGGACAAGGCTAATCAGATCGGTATGGATATGCTGGAAAGAGTTGGCATGAGTGACCGCTCTGATTATTACCCTTCACAGTTATCTGGCGGACAGCAGCAGCGTGTTGCGATCGCAAGAGCGCTTGCGACAAATCCAGACATTATCTACTTTGATGAACCGACTTCTGCATTAGATCCGGAATTGATTGGAGAAGTTCTGGAGGTCATGTGCAGACTGGCACAGGCTGGCATGACAATGATTGTTGTCACACATGAAATGAGTTTTGCAAGAGATGTTTCCAAACATGTCATATTCATGGAAGGTGGAAAGATTATAGAAGAAGGATCTTCAAAGGAATTCTTTGAAAATCCAAAAGAAGAAAGAACGAGGGAATTCCTTCGTTTAGAAAGAGACCGCATTGGCGGCAAAGGATAAAATTTATGAAAAAACTAGTTACAGGTACTTTGGCAGCACTGCTTTCCTTATCATTAGTCGGATGCTCATCATCCAGCGCAGCTGGTTCCGCAGCTTCCGGATCATCATCTTCTGATGATCATTTGGCCCGCATCAGGGATGCAGGTGAGATTACAGTCGGTCTGGAAGGCGATTGGCAGCCATTCTCTTATCATGATTCTGATGATAACCTTGTTGGTTATGATGTAGAAGTAGCCAGGAACATCGCTGATAAGCTTGGTGTTAAGGCTAACATTGTGGAAGGTCCATGGGATGGTCTGTTAACAGGCTTGTCTACTGGTACATATGACATCGTAGTCAATGGTGTAGATATCACAGATGACAGAAAGAAGACATTCGACTTCTCTGATCCATATGCTTATGATCATACGGTTCTTGTCACAAGAACAGACAATACAGATATTCACTCCTTTGAAGATCTGAAGGGTAAGACAACAGCTAACTCAATTGGTTCTACCTATGAAGCAGTTGGTGAACAGTATGGTGCAACTGTTAAAGGTGTTGATGATCTGACCAAGTGCATGGATCTTGTTGAAAACAAGAGTGTTGATGCAATGGTTAATGCCCAGACATCTGTACAGGATTACCTCAAGACAACTGGCAAGACAGATCTTGAAATCAGAGCCGTTATGGATGACGCAACACCATATGCAATTCCATTAAAGAAGGGTAAAGATAACGATTCCCTGCGCAAGGCTATCAATGATGCTCTCAAGGAAATGAGAGATGATGGCACATTAGCTAAGATTTCTGATAAGTACTTTGGCGCAGATCTCACAAATGAGTAAAAGAAAATGGTTCTTACAGCAATCAGCTGTAAGAACCATTTTTATATGCTTTCGTCTTCCAGATTCTTTGACTTGATGCATGCAACAAGTAAGGTAATGCCGCCAACTAACAGATAGAAAGCAATGATGAAGCTTACCGCAAATACAGAAGCCATCGGTGCACCAAGAAGAACAATACCGCAGATAATATTCAATACACCATTAAATGTCATCCAGCCTGTATCAATAATACCAAATGTATGCAATGCACCAGCCTGTGTAATTTCTTCAAAACCGCTCATCATCATACTTAAGCCAAATAAGAATCCAAATGAAGAGAGGACATCATCTGCAGGTGATGTTAGTAACGTAATGCCAAGTATGATATTCAATACACTGGATGCTAATGTAACACCACTTCTTAACATAACCGGTAACTTAATGTAATGGACAATACCCCATATGCCAAAAATAACCAATGCCGCAGAAACAACAACTTCAAGTGCGTAGGTTGTCTGTAATGGCTTTATCGTACACAGAACACCAAGCACAATCATCAGGATGGCTATGATAAATCCCCATGTACGTATGGACTTTACTCTTTTATTCCATCCGTTTCTGATATCATCAATAAACTCATCACCGGAATCATAAACATTTCTTAACATCATCAACACTTCCTTTCATATCTCTGTTGCTATTTACAGTCTAGTTAATGATTAGCACTTGTCAATATAGAGTGCTAATCATAAAAGGAAAAGTGTATAAAAAGGCAGAGATGATACTTCATCTCTGCATGTAATTTAATTAATCAGTGAACTTCCATGCTGTTTCCAGGGCAATTTCCATCATATCTGTGAAACTGTTCTGTCTTTCTTCAGCACTTAAAGCAACTGGCTTGAACAGATGATCTGAGATAGACAGGATAGAAAGTGCTCTCTTATGGTCTGCACATGCTTCCCAATAAAGACCTGCTGTTTCCATCTCTACACAAAGATGTCCGAAATCTCTGAGCTTTTCATTTAAACCAGCCTGTGGATAATAGAAGAAATCAGATGTATATACTTTTCCTACCTTGTAGTTAATGCCTTTCTCCTTTGCAGCATTTACAGCTGTTTCCAGCATGTCATAGTCTGCGCAGGCAGCCAACTGTCCAGGTACGCCATAGGCATTGCCATAATTAGAGTTTGTAGAGGCAGCTAAGGCAATGACAACATCCTTGGCATTGACATCCATGTCAAGACCTCCGGCAGATCCGATACGGATGATATTGTCTACCCCAAACTGGGTGAATAACTCATGTGTGTAAATACCTACGGAAGGAACACCCATGCCATGTCCCATGACACTGATTCTCATTCCTTTGTAAGTGCCTGTGAAGCCAAGCATGTTTCTGGTGTCGTTGAAGCAGACAACATCAGTCAGATATTTCTCAGCTAATGTTTTTGCACGAAGCGGATCACCAGGCATCAGTACGGTTTTGGATAATTCGTCTTTGACTACGATTGAAGCAGATAAACTCTCTTTTGGTTCCATAATCAGTCTCCTTTTACTTATTGATTAAACAGTTTTTTCAGATTGATATCAAATGGTGGATACACAATGCCTCTTTCTGTAACAATACCTGTTAATAGACTATGGTCTGTTACATCAAAGGAAGGATTGAACTTCTTGATTTCAGGAAGAATCATAGGTTCCTTATACCACATGGATCCGATCTCTTCCGGATCTCTCATTTCAATATGAATATCATCACCGGTAGGTGTATTAAAGTCAATGGTAGAAGAAGGACCTAATGTATAGAATGGAATGCCATAGTACCTGGCAAGTATTGCAACACCAGAAGTACCGATCTTATTCGCAAAGTCACCATTCGCCGCAATTCTGTCACATCCTACCATGACACACTGTACCTTACCCTGTTTCATGACAAGCGAAGCCATATTGTCACAGATAGATGTGACATCAATACCTGCTTTATATAACTCATACGAAGTTAATCTTGCACCCTGTAAGAGTGGTCTTGTCTCATCGGAATAGACATGGATATGCATGCCTTTTTCCTGAGCCATATACATAGGTGCAGTTGCTGTACCATAGCCCAGGCAGGCAAGATAACCGGCATTGCAATGGGTAAGAATACCATCCCCATCATGCAGAAGAGTGACACCATATTCCGCAATCTTCCGGTTCATCTCAAGGTTTTCACTGTCAATCTGCTTAGCTTCAGCGATTAAATCTTTCTTTAATGTATCCAGATCTTCTTTATGATCAGATACATACTTCTTCATTCTGTTTAATGCCCAGCTGAGGTTAACAGCAGTAGGCCTTGAAGTATTGAGATAATCTGCCTGACGGTCAAATTCCTTCTTAAAAGAATCATAATCAGAGGCTGTATTATGCTGTGCCAACACAGCCATTGCATATCCTGCAAATACACCGATTGCAGGAGCTCCTCTTACCTGTAACAGCTTGATCGCATCCCACATGCTCTGTTCATTTGTGAGTGTCAGATACTCTTCATGGTTTGGTAACTGAGTCTGATCAAGAATGACAACTGCCTTACCATCATCTGTAATTCTGACAACATCCAATTGTTTAAAATTCATTTGTTTACTCCTTATCTCTGCCCATATTTATTAACCGCAAAGTCACGCATCCATGCGGTATTTTCCTTAGTGATTTCTACTGGTTTGCCTATACTTAATGCTCTTGCATAGATATCCGCAGAAGTCTCTAATACAACTGCAACCTTGAAACATTCCTTCATGTCTTTACCGACACAAATCGCACCATGATTGGCTAAAAGACATGCCTGTACATTTCCTAATGCATTATCTGCGTTATGTGCCAGTTCTATGGAACCTGGTAAAGCATACCCGGCGCACTTTACTTCCCCGCCAATTGCCTGGGCCATTTCATCTGTGACAACCGGAATCGATTGATGTAAGACACCAAATACGGTAGAAGATACAGGGTGTGTATGCAGGATTGCATTAACATCCTTACGTCTTTGATAAACAAGTACATGAAGCATCTTTTCTACAGATGGCTTCCTGTTACCTTCAACGATATCTCCTTTCTCATTCAGCACTACGATATCGTCTTCTGTTAATGTGCTGTAATCCATGCCGGAGGGTGTCAGATAGATAAGACCTGTTTGAGGATCTCTGACTGAGATATTTCCCCATGTCTCAACAGTCAGATCTCTTTTCTGCATATCTTTGCCAGCCGCAAGGATCATCTGTTTAAATGTGTTATTCATAAAATGATTATATCGCTTAATAGTCATAAGAATCATGAACAGTTTATGTAACTGAATGAAACAATTTACACTTGTAGAATGTAAATAATTGCAGAAATATGATGAAACATATTGACTTGATACTCCTGTATCCCTAAAATGCATGTATACAAACAAACCGTTGATCGGGAGATCAAACATACGACGCAGCGGATAAGAGAGCAGGGGATGGTGAGAGCCCTGCCGTGAGCGGTATGCAAATGGACCCGTGAGGGCCTGATGAAAGCTTAGGCGAGTATTTCAGGACGCAGTGTCAGCGTTAACAGACAGAAAATGTGATTGCATTTTCATTCAAGAGAGCAGAAATGCTAAAAAAGGTGGTACCGCAGGTCAGAGCACTTGTCCTTTATGGACAGGTGCTTTTTTGTTTCTCTGGGCATGAAATGCATTGTAAAAAGGAGGAAAGATCACATGAAAAAGGTTATTACAGTTGCTTTATCCGCAATGCTTGCGGCCGCTTCACTTGCAGGATGCTCATCATCTTCATCAGGTTCTGCTGCTTCAGCATCTTCAAAGAAGACTTACAAGGTTACAATCGTTAAACAGCTGGACCATACATCATTAGATCAGATCGCAGATGCGATTACAGATGAATTAGATGCATTAGCCAGGAAGAACAATGTCACAATTGACTATGGTGAAGTACAGTCTGGTCAGAATGATCAGACAACAATCAAACAGATTACAGATGGTGCTGTTACAGATGGTGCAGATGCGATTGTTCCTATCGCTACATTAGCTGCCCAGACGGCAGTCGTATCCGCTGAAGATTCCAATATTCCGGTCGTATATGCCGCTGTATCAGACCCGGAGGCTGCCAAGTTAACAGGTCTTAAAAACGTAACAGGTACATCTGATGCTTTGAATACAAAACAGATTATCGATATGATGTTCAGTGTCAATCCAGATATCAAGAATGTTGGTCTGCTGTATTCCAAGAGTGAAACAAACTCTACAAAGGCTATAGAAGAAGCTAAGGAATATCTGAAGAAAAAGGGAATTGATAATCCGCCAGAGGCTACCGGTAACACAAATGATGAAGTATTAACAGCTGTATCATCATTGATTTCTGATCATGTAGATGCTGTATTTACACCAACAGACAACGTTGTTATGGCAGCTGCCGGTGCTGTATCACAAGAACTTACTGAAGCAGGCATTCCATTCTATGCAGGTGCTGATTCCTTCGTAACTAGCGGTGCATTCGCTACATGTGGTGTTAACTATGATGACCTTGGCAAGAAGACAGCAGATCTTGTATATCAGGTTATGACAGAAGGTTTCAAGGATGTTGATGATTACTATACAATGGATGGCGGTATTGTGACAGTTAACACGGATACAGCCAGGGCATTAGGAATTGATTATTCTTCATTCAGTGATTTCGGAAAGGTTGTAGAAGTAACAACATCAGAAAACTAATACGTATTATGGAGGATTAACAGATGCTTTATATTTTACAGACAGCTTTAGAACTCGGATGTATCTATGGTCTTGTATCACTGGCTTTGTTTCTGAGTTACAGGATCCTGGATATCGCAGATATGACAACAGACGGATGCTTTGTATTAGGCATGGCTGTATCCGTAACATATGCGGCATCTGGACATCCTTTTATGGGAATATTAATGGCATTGATTGCCGGAGGTTGTGCAGGTTTTGTGACAGCCTTTCTGCAGACTAAGATGGGTGTTCCTTCCATCATTGCCGGTATTATTACCAATACAGGTTTATATACCGTTAATCTTGGTGTGATGGGATGGAGGGCAAATGTATCCTTATTAACAGATGAGACTATCTTTACAATATTCAGAAAGACAGGTATTGGCGGCAGCTGGTATGTATTGATCATTGGTGCTGCAGTCATGCTTGTATGCATGCTGATAATGAAGTGGTTCTTATCCACAAGACTTGGCTTATCAATAAGAGCTACTGGTGATAACCGTGATATGGTATCCGCTTCTTCCATTGATCCAGGCAAGATGGTCACAATCGGTCTTGTTATCGCCAACTGTCTGACAGCTTTATCTGGTGCATTAGCCGGTCAGATGCAGAAGAGTGCAGATATCAATGCCGGTACAGGTATTCTTGTCATTGCCTTAGCTTGTTTAATCATAGGGGAAGCAGTGATTAAAGGACGCCGCTCAATTGACCGTAATATTACGGCATGTCTTGTTGGCAATTTAATTTACAGATTGATCTATGCCATTATCTTAAGAACCCATATCATTCCAATTGAATGTCTGAAACTGGTGACAGCTGTAATTGTTGCATTAGCTATTGCGGCTCCACATATGAAAAACAGTGCTGCCTTATCCATGAGAGCACGCCGGGAAGGAAAAAATCATGCTTGATATTACAAATCTTACAAAGATATTCAATCCCGGTACAGTCAATGAAAAGAAAGCACTGAATCATCTTTCTCTCCATGTAGATGCTGGTGACTTCATTACGATATTAGGTGCCAATGGTGCAGGTAAGTCCACGTTATTTAATGCCATTGCCGGCAGCTTCTATGTAGATGGAGGTAAGATAGTTCTGGATGGAAAGAACATTACTTTCATGAAGGAATACCAGAGATCTACCCAGATCGGACGTCTGTTTCAGGATCCTTTAAAGGGTACTGCCCCGCATATGACAATTGAAGAAAATCTGGCTCTTGCTTATTTACGTGCCAGTGAAAGCAAGGCGGATTTCTCCCGTATTTCTTCCAAAGACAGAGAAAAGTTCAGAGATGCCTTAAAGCGTCTTGATATGGGACTTGAAGACAGAATGACGGTTCCGGTAGGTACACTGTCAGGCGGGCAAAGGCAGGCATTAACACTTTTGATGGCGACGATTGTGCCGCCAAAGCTGTTAATGCTGGATGAACATACAGCTGCATTAGATCCTGGCGCAGCTGATAAGATCATGAAGCTGACAAAAGAGATCGTGAAAGAGAATCATACGACCTGTCTGATGATTACCCATAACATGAAACAGGCTGTTTCTACCGGAAACAGAACTCTGATGATGGCGGATGGAAGAATTATCTCAGACATATCCGGAAAGGAAAGAGAAGGCATCACACCAGAAGATCTGATGAAACGATTTGGTGAAGATCTGGATGATGACAGAATTCTCTTAGAGACAGAATAAAACGGATGGCGCAAATACCATCCTTTATTAAGGAAACCTGTATAATACTGTCTATTAGCAATTCAGAAGAGCACGCCGTCCTCATAGGTCGGTGGTGAATTCAGCGTTACTGTTAACTGATGTACTCTTCTATTCTTTTGATTTCTGCACTGTTATAAAACAATATATTTTCGCATAAATAAGCCATATTTTGCACTTTATATATGATATAATATATGAGTAAAAAGGACTTATTCATGTATAGAACTGACAGGATTTATGTAACCAGAAATCATGAGCTGTATGCATATCTGGATAACTTTGCTCACAAGGCAAAGTGTCTTCATAATGCTGCATTGTTTCGCGTTCGCAATGCCTTTACAGCACACAACAAGACTGCTTTGACAGCTAACGAGAAAGAAGTTCAAGGCGAACTTGCACTTCTTAAAGGTCAGAAGTCTTACTATGTGCTTGGGTATGGCATATTGCAGAGGCTTATGCGTATTACAAATAATCCTGATTTCTTTTCCGGGCTTCCTATGCAGACTGCACAGCATGTCATCAGACAGGTCTGTACAGATTTCAAAGGCTGGCTTGCCTCTTTAAAGAAATACAGGAAAGATCCTTCTGGTTATACAGGTAAACCTAAGATGCCTGGATACTGCAGGAATGATACAGCTTCTTATCTTTTTACCAATCAGGATGCTGTCATCTATGATGGAAAACTGAAGCTTCCTCGTACAAAGATTCGCATTCCTGTACGCAGAAGACATGGCAGGCTGATGGAAGTAAAGGTGAAACCTGTTTCTGGCGGATACGAACTTTTACTTGTCTATCAGGTAAAAGCTGCTTCTGTACAAAGCGGTAAACATGCAGCTGCAGTTGACTTTGGTGTAGACAACACAATGGCTGTTGTTTCAGATACGGGCAAAAGTATTCTTTTTAAAGGCAGATTCATCAAGTCAGTCAATCAGTATTTCATGAAGAAAAAAGCTGAACGCATCAGTCTGATGAGCAAAGGAAAAGAAACAACAGAACGTGTGTGGTCAAAGTATCTTGACAGACTTTCTGAATACAGAACCAGCTACATCAGAGACTGCTTTCATAAAATGAGCAGGAAGCTGCTTGTCTGGTGTCAGCGCAATGACATTGGCTGTCTTGTGTTAGGCTCTAATGCTTTCTGGAAACAGAACAGCAGCATTGGTACAGTGAACAATCAGAATTTTGTCAGCATTCCTTTTGAAATGCTCAAATCCATGATTGAATTGAAAGCATGTGAGTATGGCGTAACTGTTGTCAGAAATGAAGAGTCATATACAAGTAAGGCAAGTTTCCTGGACAGCGATGATATCCCGGTCTATGTAGAAGGTGATGGAACAAAACATCATTTTTCTGGAAAACGTATTCAAAGAGGCCTGTATCGTTCATCAGATGGAACTGTATTGAATGCAGATATCAATGGTGCTGCAAATATTTTAAGAAAAGCAGGCTGTGATACATCATCAGTAATATTAACAAATCTGTTGAATCCAGAAGTTTTTGCATTTGCAGATTTAAACAGGTAACTGTATAAAAACAGTAGAGGTCGAGTGAACCGGCCATTGTGAGACCATAGTGACAGCCGTAAGGTGCATAACTACAGGCCACAAGAATCAAAATCCCTATGGTAATACCTTTCTCGGCATGAGAAGAGTACATCACAGAGATACCACATCAGAACTACGTATCAGGTGTGGTAGTTCATGAGAATAATACCTTTTATTACATATGTATGTATTCTGATATCCGTAGTGAACTATATCCGCATGATGTATCTTTCTGACAGAGAAGGAAAACAATCCGCATTTGCAGATAGTGGTGCAGTATATAAACCTTATATTGAAGAAGAACATCAGTATTACCGTTTATTAACAGGAGGATTTGTCCATTTCTCCGTATGGCATCTGTTAATGAATCTTTCCGTTATGTGGTCACTGGGACAAAGCATGGAAATGTATTTCGGACATATACTGTTCACTATTCTCTTCTTTGGATCCATCATTACCGGAAATATCTTTGCGGTCTATATAGGTGATGATCATGCGATCAGCGGTGGTTTATCCTCTGGCTTATATGGCTTAATGGCTGCTGAAATAGCCATGGTGATTCATGCCGGAGGTTTTGAAGCTGTAACAGCAAACAGTTCGTTAATGTATACAATCGGTATTAACCTAGTCATGAACTTTCTTCCGGGCATATCCTGGAAGGGACATCTAGGCGGTGCCTGCTTTGGAATTGTCTTTATGATGTTCCTTTTGCGAGTACTGTAATTGACTATACAAGTTGTATAGTTTCACATATAAATTCACAGGTACGTGCTATAATCTCACTATGCGAAAAAAAATATTGAAATTAGTCGTTGCACTCAGTGCATGTCTACTATATGTACAGCCGGTAGCTGTAGCCGTACATGCGGAAACAGATAACCCATGCGGCAGTATTGATTCCGAGGCAGACCGTCAGGCATGCCGTCAATACCAGGCTGAATTAAGCAGTCAGAACAAGGAACTGGCCAGTCAGTTACAGGATATTGAGGCCAAGCGTGCAGAAATATCTGCTAATATTGCCAAGTATGCAGATCAGATCAAGCAGTATCAGAGTCAGATTGATGATCTGAATTCCAAGATTACTGATCTGAACAATCAGATTAGTGCCAAGCAGGCAGAGATTGATCAGACTGCTGCGGATATGGAAGCCAAGCAGGCTGATATTGATGAAAACCAGAAACAGGTTGATGAGATCGGATCCAAGGTCAAGCAGCGTATGGCGGATGGTCAGGGGACGATGCGTGTCAATACATATATTGATATCCTGATGGGTGCCAAGTCATTCTCTGATTTCTTAAGATTGTTAAATGGTATCAGTGACATTACACAATATGATCAGAAGACAACCAATGAACTTGTGGCAGTTGTAGATCAGCTGAATGCGGACAAGAAAGAATTATCCGCATTAAAGGACAAGCAGGAACAGGAACAGCAGGATCTGGAAGATTCTGAGAAAGCTGTCGATGAACAGAAACAGCAGGTTGCGGTAGCCCAGGCTAATGTACAGGTCATTCAGGATGCGGCGGAAGATCAGGCAGCTGAATTAGAAGCACAGGGGCAGACCGTAGCGTCTAATATCTCTGATGTTAAAGCTACGATTAACGCGAACTCCAGTTCTCTGGATGATTATCAGGCAAAGCTCGATGCGGCCGCAGCGGCTGCCGCAGCTGCAGCTGCAGCCCAAGCCCAACAGAATAACAACAGTAATGCCGGCGGTTCCAGTTCCGGAACCGCAACCGATAACAACAGTGGTTCTTCTTCCAATACTCCAGCTGTATCCAATGGCTGGGTTAATCCGGTACCGGGTGCCAGAAGAAGTGCTGGTACATGGAACTATCCTGGCGGTGGCCGTCATTTAGGTTATGACTTTGCGGCAGCCCGGGGTACCACCATCCGTGCAATCGGAGCAGGTTATGTCATTAACAGTGCCGATGGGTGCTCGTATGGTGCTTTAGGTTCTACATGCCATGGTAATGGTGGTTCTAATGGCGGTGGCAACCAGGTATATCTGATTACAACACTAGGCAATACATTATATGCGGTAAAATACCTGCATATGCAGAATGGATCACCGATCGCAAAGGGAACCTTTGTGTCGGCAGGTCAGGCAATCGGCAGAGTAGGCGCAACCGGTAACGTAACTGGTCCGCATTGCCATATTGAAATATTTATGATTGGCTCAGCTTCTGAGTTTACAAACTATATCCGTAACTGGAATGGTGATCTTGCCTTTGGATGCGGATGGGCTGGAAGCTATGATGGATATGGAAGACGCTGTGACCATGGTTATGGCATTCCATGCCGCATCAGACCTGAGAATTATTTCTAATGTAAAGGGAAGGCTGATGTCTTCCTTTTTACGTAAGGAGGAATATGCGTATATTTAAAAACATACTGATGGGACTATGTTTAGGTATCATTATTGTTTTAGTGATGGCACTCTTTAGTCCTGAGGCAGGTAAGATACTTTCTGATACATGGAATAACTGGATGTCTGATGCAACAGAAGTTGCAAAAAAGAGTACGGAAAAGATCGCTGGAGATACTTTTACTGCTTTATTTGCGGATGGACAGCAGGTCTCTGATAGTACTGATACAAATGATTCCGGTATTACCGGTGCTGGTGAATCTTTTAATGGGACGTATAACATTTACTATGAAATGCTGGATGATAATGAGAAGCAGTTATATGCACAGATGTATGCCAATGCATCGGAAGGTGCTTCTTCCTTTGCGCCAGTTGTACAGGTATCTGTCGATCAGATCCAGACGGTCTTTGAGGCAGTATTCTATGATCATCCGGAATTATTCTGGCTGGATACAGGCTATTCCTATCAATATACCGAAGATGGAACGATTGTCGCTATTGTGATGAAGTATAACGATACAATCAATCATCTGAATGAAGCTAAGACACAGTATGATAATCAGGTCAATGCAATTCTGAATGATGCATCACAATATGCAGAACCTGTAGATAAAGAAAGATGCATTCATGATGATCTTCTGAATCTTATTCAGTATGATCAGAATGCATCGTTAAACCAGTCTGCCTACAGTGCCCTGGTCAATCACAGTACGGTATGTGCAGGCTATGCTAAGGCATTCCAGTATGTGATGAATCAGGCTGGTATTCCTACGTATTATGTAGTGGGTACAAGTGAAGGCGAGGATCATGCCTGGAATCTTGTGTATCTGAATGGAACTTATGTCAATGTTGATCTTACCTGGGATGATACAGGCAACAGTCCATATCGTTTCTTTAATGTATCAGATGAGGAAATGAATGAATCTCATACAAGAACAGGTTTATCAGTGAATCTTCCCTGAAAGATGATTTCTGCGTAAATGAATATCCTGAATGATGCATAGAATAATATACAGAAACAATGTTCCGCATATAAATCCACTCATATCGATGCATACATCCGTAATGGCACCATATCTGCCCGGAATGAAATGCTGAATGCCTTCATCTATGCATGGTGCAGCGATCCATAAAACAAAGAAAGTTATCTTTTTCCTGGGAAAAAGATCAGAGAGATGCAGGGATTCACATACAAAACAGCCTAACAGAAAGTATTCACTGAAATGGGCAAGCTTGCGTACATAGTGATGCAGTAAGTCAAAGGATATGGAAAAACCAGCACTATGTACAATGTTCATGACAACCTTGGTAACATCTTTACTGAAAGAACCGCTGGTATTGCCATTGGCTAATGAGTTTGAAAATATCCAGCCAATATAGACAAATGTCAGTATCCAGATCCATATATGCTTTTTATGAGTATATGTTTTCATACCATTTACCATGATATAATACTTCCGTTATGCGTGGAAAGAAAAAAATAAGTACAAAGGCTCTGGATGTGTTATTAACAATCGCTGGTACATTTGTATTGGCAATGTCAGTAGAATTCTTTATTCTGCCATATAATATTCTGTCTGGTGGTGTTGCCGGTATTGCGGTAGCTCTGGAACCTTTCTTTCATATAGATGAAACCATCTTTGCGAATACTGCGACAATAGCATTATTGATTGTAGGAAGAATATTCTTAGGCAGGAAGTTTGCATTGGATACATTGTTATCTTCCTTATGTTATCCGGTGTTTACAACCTTATTAGCTAAGATATATCCGTTTATTCCGATTGCGATTAATCCTACGCTGGCAAGCTTCTATGCAGGCTTGCTGGGTGGAATTGGTATCGGTATCGTCATGCGTGGTGGCGCCTCTACGGGTGGTATGGATATACCGCCATTAATTCTTCATAAGCTTACCGGTATCAAGATATCTACCGGAGTAGTCATTACCGATACATTAACGGTATTGCTTGGTGTAGCAGCCTATGGCATCAATGCGGCATTAATCGGTTTTGTCTCTGTTTTTGCCTCAGGCTTTGCGATCGATAAGGTATTATCCGCCGGGGCAGGCAACCAGGCTAAAAGTGTTATGATCATTTCTGAGCAGTGGGAAGAGATCATTCATGCGATTGATCAGGAACTTGCCCGTGGTGTCACAATACTGCATGGTCAGGGTGGCTATAATGGTGATGAAAAGATGGTTATTCTCTGTGTTGTTTCATCCCGTCAATACAGCCGACTGCTTGATTTAATCAAGGAAATTGATGATCGGGCATTTACAATTACAACAGATGCATCTGATATGCACGGTGAAGGATTCACGTATGCTTCACCGAATATTTAATGATTTTGTGCTAAAATTTCGGTAACTGTTTTAATAACAGGAGGGTCAAATGATTGATTGCAAACACGTATACAAGCAATACAAGAATGGTACAAATGCACTCTATGATGTGAATTTAAGCATTGCCCAGGGTGAATTTGTATATATTATCGGTCCAACCGGATCCGGTAAATCTACTTTAATCAAACTATTTGATGGTGAAGAAGTTCCTACCAAGGGAATTGTAAATATTGTCGGTATTGATGTCGGACATCTGAAGAGAAAGCAGGTGCCTATTTACCGTCGTAATATCGGTGTTGTTTTCCAGGATTTCAGATTATTACCGCATAAGACCGTGTATGAAAACATTGCCTATGCATTAGAGGTTATTAATCTGAAGAAATCTTTAATTAAAAGACGTACAACGGAAGTTATGGATGTTGTCGGTTTAAGTGATAAGGGAAACAGCTTTCCGGATGAGTTATCTGGTGGACAGCAGCAGCGTGTTGCGATCGCAAGAGCCATTGCCAACCGTCCTAAGGTGCTGATTGCGGATGAGCCGACTGGTAACCTGGACCCAACCAAGTCTGCCGAGATTATGTCACTTCTTGATACAATCAATTCCAAATACGGCACAACTGTTGTAATGGTTACCCATGATGCCGGTATTGTTAACCGCATCAGAAGAAGAACGATTGCCCTGGAACATGGACATGTTGTCGCAGATCTTGCGGAAGGAGGTTATGTCCGTCATGATCAGTAGACCAATTAAAGAGGGATTCAGAGGTGTAAGCAGACACTGGGGTATGTCTATTTCTTCTGCTATAGCAGTCACAATTACCCTGATTATTATTTCTCTGTTTCTGATATTCACATGGAATGTACAGAACTTTACAAGAAATATTGAATCTTCCATGGAAATTTCTGTCATGATCAGTTATGACTCTGAATCAGAAGAACAGGAAGCTTCCATCAAGAGTCAGATTGAAAAAATCAATGGTGTCAAGAGTGTTACCTATTCCAGCAAGGATCAGGAGTTCCAGTATTATATTGATTCTTTCGATGATGCAAGAACCAGGGAAGCTTTTGAACCTTTCCGGGAAGATAATCCTATGCATGATGCATATTATGTAGAGGCAGAATCTGGTGATCAGATTGTAAATATCGCTGATCAGATTCAGAAGATTGATGGTGTAGATGGTGTCAACTATGGTGGTCAGTCAACGATTATGATGGTTGATACAATGACTTCCATCAGAAGAGTCGGAACGATCTTTGTATTAGCTTTGACTCTGTTAGCAATCTTCTTAATTCAGAATACAATCAAGTTAACAATTGCGGCACGTAAGGATGAGATTACCGTCATGAGAAATGTTGGTGCTACAAACCACTTCATCCGTGCACCGTTTGTCTGTGAAGGTATTATTATTGGTATTCTTGGTTCTATTATTCCGATTCTTTTAACAGTCTATGGCTATGGTGCTGTTTATGAGCACACTGGCGGTGTATTGATTTCTTCTGTATTCCGTCTGGTTAATCCAGTACCATTTACCTGGATCCTCAGCGGTGTTCTTCTTTTGATCGGTATCGTTGTAGGCTTTATCGGATCCTGGTTATCCGTTACCCGTTATCTGAGGTGGAAGAGATGAGAATTCTGACGAGAACAGTCAGAATATGTGTGATTTTATCGATGATGCTGACGGTCTGGATCATTCCGGTATTTGCGGAAGATTATACAGACAGTGATTACTGGTCCAAGTACTGCAGCTCAGCCGGTCATGCCGGTTCTGATGCATGTCAGGGATATGTCCAGTATCTGCAGTCACAGAGTAAATCACAATCTAAGGAATTAGAGAATATCAAGTCGCAGCGTGAACAGATTGCGGCAGACTTACAAAAGTATGATGCACAATTAAAAGACCTGCAGGCTCAGGTTAAAAGCAAGCAGGCAGAGATCGATGCCAAGCAGGACGAGATAGACAAGAAACAGGCAGAGATTGATGCCAAGCAGGTAGAAATTGATAATACCCAGAGTCAGATTGATGATTTAAAAGATAAAATAAAGAAACGAATGGTTATACGTCAGCCAATTATGCGTACCTCAGAAGATGTGGATATTCTGATGGGAGCACAGACATTTGAGGATTTTATCCGTATAGCCAACGGTCTGAACAGTATTACGCAGTATGACCGTCAGATTCAGCAGCAGCTTGCGGATCTGATAGATCAGTTAAATGCCCAGAAGAAAGAACTGGAAGATGATAAGAATGTTCTGTTAGTAGCCCAGGCTGAGTTACAGAATGAACAGAATGAATTAAAGGATCTGGAAGCCCAGACACAGGTTATCATCGATGAACAGGAGAAACAGGCGGCAGCTCTTGAAGCAGAGGGCAACCGTATTACTTCAAATCTTTCTCAGATTACGAAAACCCTTGCCAGTATTGGCAATGTGGCAGCTGCGGCAGGCTGGACATATCCTGTACAGGGTGCTCACCGCAGTGCCGGTACATGGGCATACGGCAGTGGCGCTCCGCATCTTGGTGAAGACTTTGCGGCTCCGGTAGGCAGTAATATCTATGCCGTAGCGAATGGCGTTGTATTGAACAGTGCTAATGGATGTCCTACATATGGGGGTCTGGGCAATACATGCGGTACAGCTAATGGCGGCTCACATGGTGGTGGCAACCAGGTATACCTGTTAGTCAATGTCAATGGTTCTCTCTATGCGGTCAAGTACCTGCATATGATGTTAAATACACCAATTGCAATTGGTACTGTTGTGACCAGTGGAACTGTTATTGGCAAAGTAGGTTCCAGCGGCAACTCTTCTGGTCCGCATTGTCATGTAGAAGTATTCTATCTTGGTGATGCGTCTAACTTCAATGCCTTCAAAAACAGCTGGAATGGTGATCTTGCCTTTGGGGCAGGCTGGGCTGGAAGTGATCGTAAGTGTGGTTCTGGCCTGGGGGCACCTTGCCGTTTAAGACCAGAATCGTTATTCGGCAGTTAAGGAATATTTTGTATTAGAATAAAGGAGTTCTTGAAAAGGAACTCCTTTTGAAAGTCTGAGGTTTCTTATGGAAGAAAATAAACCAGAAAAAGATCCGGAATTATGGAATGACAGTAAAGAAGAGGAAATGAAGACCATTTCCTTGAAAAGACATCTCTGGCCAGATGAAGAAGCTTTGCGCAAGGAAAAGAAAAAGAACAAGAAGCTGCGCATTGTTTTAATAGTGAGTATCATAGTGTGTTTTGCGGCAGGCTTTATTGCCCGTCCTTATATCATGGCAATTTCATCCGGTACAACAGATTCTGCGGATAAAATACAGAAAGCATTAAGCATCATGGAGAATGACTGGTATTTCGGCAAGGATATCGATAATCTGGATGAAAGATTAACCGATCAGGCAGTCAGCGGTATTACGAATAATAAAGAAGATACACATACAGAATATATGACGGCAGATGAGATGAAGGATTTCACGGATTCTATCAACCGTAACTATGTCGGTATAGGTGTTGAATTTATCAATACTGATGGCAAGGCAATCATAGACAAGGTATTCCGTGATTCACCAGCAGAGAAAGCAGGTGTACAGGCTGGTGATATTATTCATACAGTTAATGATGAAGATATCACCGGTTATACTTCTGATAAGATCAAGGAACTGGTACAGGGTAAAGAAGGTACGAGTGTTACGATCGGCTTTATCAGGCAGGGTAAGAATATAGCCTTAAAGATTACAAGAGCTGCTGTATCTGCCAGTACCTTTGGTGAAATGAAGGATAATGGTATTGCATACTTACAGTTATATCAGTTTGGTGAAACAACACCAGATCTTGTAAAGGCATATCTGGATGATTTCAAGAAGGAGAATGCGACTAAGTTAATCATTGACTTAAGGGATAATGGCGGCGGTTATCTGGATTCTGTTTCAGAGATAGCTTCCTGTTTCTTACCAAAGGGTTCTACTGTCTTACAGCAGGAATTTAAAAATGGAGACAAGCGAGTCACGAAGACATCGGATGAACAGTATTCTGATCTTGGACCGGTTGTCATTCTTGTCAATGAGAATACTGCCAGTGCGGCAGAAGTACTGACACTTGCTTTATCCCAACAGAGAGAAGATGTGACGGTTATGGGCACAACAACTTATGGCAAGGGTACGGTACAGGTATCTACCCAGTTTACGGATGGGTCTGCATTAAAATATACAACTTCCAGATGGTTATCTCCTAAGGGAGACTGGATCAATGGCAAGGGTATTACACCGGATGAGGAAGTAAAGCTTCCGGATGTATTCTATGAGACATTTGCGGGCATGAAGGATGATGAAACCTATGCCTATGACAGTGTTGGAGATGCCGTAAAGGATGCACAGATGTGTCTTTCTTATTTAGGCTATACAGTGGATCGTAAAGATGGCTATTTCTCACAAAGTACACAAGATGCTTTAAGACAGTTCCAGAGTGATCATTCTTTAAGTGGTGATGGCGTATTGAATGAAGAGACATACAGTTCCTTACGTTCAGCAGTATTACTCAGCTATGAAACTGATGATACAAAAGATACACAGTTAATGAAGGCAGAGGAAAAACTGAATGGCTGATAAATTTGAACTTGTATCTCCTTTCAAGCCGACCGGTGATCAGCCAGAGGCAATCGAACAGTTATGCAGGGGTATTGAAGAAGGTAAAAAAGAACAGGTTCTGGAAGGTGCTACAGGTACCGGAAAGACTTTTACCATGGCCAATATCATTGCCCGGGAAAATCGTCCGACCCTTGTTTTCTCCCATAACAAGACACTTGCCGGACAGTTATATTCCGAGTTTAAGGAACTGTTTCCACATAACCGGGTAGAATACTTCGTTTCTAACTTTGATTACTATCAGCCTGAGGCATATATGCCTAAGAATGATATGTATATTGAAAAGACTGCCGCTATCAATGAAGAACTGGATATGTTCCGTGAATCTGCATTGAATTCATTGATTGAAAGAAGAGATACGATTGTTGTAGCTTCGGTAGCCTGTATCTATGCCGCAAGTGATCCGGTGGAATACAAGAATATG
Source organism: Erysipelotrichaceae bacterium (assembly GCA_019415435.1). Taxonomy (GTDB): domain Bacteria; phylum Bacillota_I; class Bacilli_A; order Erysipelotrichales; family Erysipelotrichaceae; genus Bulleidia. The sequence goes on along the minus strand of DXZE01000005.1, from coordinate 1,689 downwards.
TTTGTGACAATCCGGGTAGGAGAAACATATAACCGCAATGATCTGTTACGGAAGTTTGTTGAACTGCAGTATACCCGTAATGACATTGAACAAAGCAGAGGTACAATCCGGGTCAGAGGGGATGTCATTGATCTGACACCTTCCTATACCCATGACTTCAATATCCGTATTGAGATGTTTGGCGATGAGATAGACAGAATTACAGAAGTAGATCCTGTAACCGGACATACATTAAATGCCTATCAGTTCTATAATATCTTCCCGGCATCCGGTTATGCCCGCTCCAAAGAGTCCATGGCCAGAGCCTGTGACGCAATTGAAGCAGAACTAGAAGACAGATTGAAGTATTTCCGTTCGAAAGGAAAACTCTTAGAAGCAGAACGTCTTGAACAGAGAACAAGGTTTGACTTAGAAGCACTCCGTGAAAATGGTTATTGTTCGGGCATTGAAAACTACTCCATGCATATTGATAATCGTAAGCCGGGACAGCGTCCATATAATCTTTTTGATTATTTCCCTAAGGATTTTCTGATGTTTGTGGATGAATCTCATGTATCCCTTCCTCAGATCAGAGGTATGTACAATGGTGACAGACAGAGAAAGGAAACCTTAGTCGAATATGGTTTCCGTCTGCCTTCGGCATTAGATAACCGTCCGATGAAGTTTGATGAGTTTGAAGGAATGATCAATCAGGTTATCTATTGTTCCGCAACACCTGGTGATTATGAATTAGAGAAAGTAGATCATCATGTGGTAGAACAGATTATCCGTCCTACCGGATTACTGGATCCTAAGATTACTGTCAAGCCAACCAAAGGACAGGTAGATGATATTTGTGAAGCTTTAGATCAGAGAATAGCCCGTAATGAAAGAGTATTGATTACTACCTTAACCGTACGCATGGCAGAGGATCTGACCGATTACTTAAAGGAAAGAGGCTATAAGATAGCCTATCTGCATCATGAGACAAAGACACTGGAAAGAAGTCAGGTCATTCATGATTTAAGAACCGGCAAGGTAGATGCGATTGTTGGCATCAACCTGTTAAGAGAAGGTCTTGATATACCAGAGGTATCATTAGTATGTATTCTTGATGCGGATAAAGAAGGATTCCTGCGTTCGCAGCGTTCTTTGATTCAGACAATCGGCAGAGCAGCCCGTAACGAACATGGTGAAGTATATATGTATGGGGATGTGATGACGGATTCCATGAACGCTGCGATTGATGAAACTAACCGCAGACGCTCCATTCAGGAAGCCTATAACAAGGCACATGGCATTACCCCGCATACAGTTAAGAAACCAATCGAAGAAGTTATCCATGGCAAGGAAACAAAGGAATATGCGGCCAGGTATATCAAGAAGAAGGCCAAGCTTGCCAAGAAGGATAAGGATAAGCTGATTGAAGATATGCAGAAGGAAATGAGAGAAGCAGCTGCCTCACTTGATTTCGAAAGAGCTGCTGAGTTAAGAGATATGATATTTGAACTGCAGGCAGAAGATTAAGCAGGCTTGAATATGAAAACAATCGAAGACGCAGAGAAGTTTTTAAAGAATGCAGAAGCTACATTATCCAGCTTTACAGCAAATCCTGAAACATTCACAAAAATCTTTTAATCGGTAGAAGCCACGCTCCTTTATGGGGCGGTTTGGCTATCTGAACATGATATTATATAAGAGCGAAGAGAA
>DXZE01000049.1 GCA_019415435.1 Erysipelotrichaceae bacterium | reverse complement strand
TTATAGAAAAATATAATAAAAGCAGACATCTGTCTGCTTGTTTTCTTAGAAATTCATTGCCTGAGGTCCCCATGGAGAACTTTCAAGCATCTTTACGGATTTAACTTCAGGAACTTCATCAATCAGAATAGCCTGAATTCCTTCGGTAATATCTGCACTTGCCATAAAGCATCCTGCACATGCGCCAAGCATGGATACTGTGACAACACCATCTTTATAATCTTCGAACTGAACATCACCGCCATCAGCCTGAATATAAGGTCTGATCTTATTTAATGTATGATTGATTCTGTTAATCAGATCCTGACGCTGCGGTGTTTCTGCATTCAGCAGTTCTTCAGGGGCTGTCTCAGTCTGCGGCTTTGGTTCTTTCTTAGGAACTTCAGGAGCCGGGATTTCATGGCCCTTCATATTTTCTTCAATCTGTTCATTGATTCTTTTTTCTTCATCTTCTCTAGTCATGCTATACACCTCTTATTACAGGAGTAAATATAAAAGATGATTCGTGATGGATCAACTGTTATGCCCGATCCATGATATACTTTTGAGCGGAAGTGTATAGATATGAAATATAAAACAGGCATGATTGTAGAAGGAAAAGTGACAGGAATTCAGCCATATGGTGCCTTTGTGGCATTAGACAGAAATACCAGCGGTCTGATTCATATTTCCGAAATCAGTGATGGATATGTTAAGAACATTGCCCGTTATGTAACGGCAGGGGATAAAGTCAGAGTCAAGATCATTGACTTTGATCCCAAAACTCATCAGGCAAGGCTTTCTTTAAAAGCATTGCAGAAGCCGGGAAGAAACCGTACCAGACAGCCTGTACATCAGAAGGCTTCTTTACCGCCTATGAAGATTGGTTTCCGTTCGATTGCGGAACATATGGATGAATGGGTTGATGAAGCAGAAAAGAATATACTGGAGGAAAAATAATGAAGGGATTAAGTAAAGAAACAATCGCATCATTTCGTGATGCATATGATAAGGATGCACAGGCACATGTATTAAGTGCTGCCGCCGCCAAGACAGAATTAAAGAATATTGCCTATGTACCAGGCAATGCGGCCAGGCTCAATGGTGCTTTCAGCATTGAACTCAAAACAAGAGGCATCACAGCCCAGCAGAAGTCAGGCAGATGCTGGATGTTTGCATGTTTGAACATTATGCGTGAAATTGTCGCAGAGAAACTGCATTTAAAGGAATTTGAACTTTCACAGAACTACATTACCTTTTATGACAAGCTTGAAAAAGCTAATAACTTTCTGGAAATGATCATTGCCAATGCGGATAAGCCGGTTAATGATCAGATGATGCAGTATATCCTAAGAGGCATTGATGATGGCGGCTACTGGGGTATGGCAGTTGACCTGATTAAGAAATATGGTGCTGTTCCAAAGAGCGCCGTACCAGAGACATATCAGTCTGATCATACCGATGAATTCATGACGCTCATTAACAAGCTTCTGAAGAAAGATGCCATGGAATTACGTCAGAGGGTTCAAAAGGGAGAAGATGTTTCCAAACGCAAGGAAGAAATGCTTGCGGAAGTTTATAAGGCAGAATGCATTGCCTTTGGTGAACCGGCAGATACATTTGATTTTGCCTACAGGGATGAAAAGAATGAATATCATATTGACCGTAATCTGAATCCAATGTCTTTCTATGAAAAATATATCGGCATGTCCTTAGATGACTATACAGCTGTCATCAATGAACCTACTGATAATAAGAAAATGGATACACCGGTTGTATTCCATTCCATGGGAAACATGGCAGATCATGACCTGTTTGCCTTGAATGTGAATGAAGAGGAAATGGAAGCTCTCTGTGTAAAGCAGTTAGAAGGTGGCGAACCTTTATGGTTTGCATGTGATGCCGGTGCTTATGGGGCAAGAAAAGAAGGCGTATGGGATCCGGATTCATTTGAATATGATGGTCTGCTTGGCGGTGTGGATCTTTCCATGCCTAAGAAAGACAGATTAGAATTAAGAAGTTCAGCCGCTACCCATGCCATGCTACTAACAGGTGTGAACTTTGATGAGAATCATAAGCCTGACAGATGGAAGATAGAGAATTCCTGGGGTAAGGAAAATGGCAGAGATGGCTATTATGTATGTTCAGAAGCTTACTTTAAGGAATATGTATATGAAGCTGTTGTAAACAAGAAGTATTTCAGTAAAGAACAGTTAGAGATGTTAAAGAAAGAACCTGTTGTTATTCAGGGATTTGAAGAAGAATAATCAGTATTTCGTAATACAATATATGTAAGAAAGCAGGCATATGATGATGGCAGAACATGTAAGAAAAGCAGAAACAAAAGATGCTTCAAGAATTGCCGAGATTATTGTTTCCTATAATCATGAAATCATTCATGAAAGACTGTATGATGATCCCGCCAGGTTTAACAAATTCCAGGTGCTTCCTTTAGCCCTGCATTTTCAGAATGACAAAGGTGCTTTAAAAGGCATCCGTGTATATGATGATGGCATTATTAAAGGTGTTTTATATATGACCCAGAATGGCAGGAAATTGGAAGTGAATTCTCTGTATGTAGATCCTTTGTTCCATAATGCAGGCGTAGGACAGGCTCTTTCACAGGCAGCCGCTGAGACACTTGCTGAAAAGGACGCAGAAGTCATGCATGTCTGGGTGAATGAACAGGACTTGCATAAGCGTATGCTGTACTCAAATGCTGGATTTGAAATGACAGGTAACAGAAGACCTGATCCGACTTTTGATAAAGATGAACTGGAATATATCGTAACGAAAAAAGGAGAATAGGGATATGACAAAGATAATGCCTGGTACAGATGGCGATAAGTATGTACCTTACAATGAACGTACTGGTAATGAATCAATCGTTTATTTCACAAGAGATTTATCTGCACAGGGATTAGAAAAAGCCTATAAGAAGATTAACAGTAATCTGACTGGTAAGATTGCCGTAAAGCTTCATACAGGTGAAAAGCATGGACCGAACATTCTGCCGCGTCCATGGGTAAAGCAGTTAATGGAAAATGATATTCCCGGCGGTACGATTGTAGAAACAAATACATATTATGAAGGTGACCGTTATACAACCAGACAGCATCGTGAAACTTTGGAAGTCAATGGCTGGACTTTCTGCCCGGTAGATATCATGGATGAAGAAGGAGTTGTTACATTACCGGTTGAAAATGGCAAATGGTTTAAGGAAATGCATGTCGGCAGTCATGAACTGAACTATGATTCCATGCTTGTATTAACGCATTTCAAGGGCCATACACAGGGCGGCTTCGGAGGCTCCAACAAGAATATCGGTATTGGCTGTGCGGATGGAAGAATCGGCAAGAAGGAAATTCATACAACACCTGGTTCACCTGATATGTGGGATATCTCCAGGGAAGAGTTCATGGAGAGATTTACCGAATCAGCCAAGGCAACTGTGGATCATTTCGGCAAACATATTTCCTTCATCAATGTCATGAGAAATATGTCTGTATCCTGTGATTGTGAAGGTGTTGCGGCTGCCCCGGTAGTTACTCCGAATGTTGGTATTCTGGCTTCATTAGATATCTGTGCCATTGATCAGGCTTCTGTCGATATGATCTATGCGATGAAGGAATCGGATCATCATGATCTTGTGGAAAGAATGGAGACAAGACATGGCTTAAGACAGTTATCCTACATGCAGGAGCTTGGCATGGGAAACAGAAAGTATGTCTTAATTGATCTTGATAATGATGAAGTACGCATCGATGCCAAAGAAGCAGTAAAGGATGTTGTACCATTCGTCAATCCAAAAGTCATCACCCGTTAACAAGAGACCTGCAGGTGAAAACTGCAGATCTTTTTTATACGTTGTATAATACATGGCATGGATAACAAAGAAGAAGAAAAACAGTATAAAAAGATGACGGAAACACCAGTAGGGAAGCTTATCATTACGCTTGCTGTTCCTACGGTTATTTCCATGCTTGTCACAAATATCTATAACATGGCAGATACCTACTTTGTAGGTACAATCAGTACCGCAGCCAGTGGTGCAACCGGTATTGTCTTTGGCTTAATGGCTATCTTACAGGCATTTGGCTTTATGTTTGGCCATGGCGCAGGTTCCAATATAGCAAGACAATTAGGCAGGAAGAATGTAGATTCCGCAAGAGAATACTGCAGTACATCTTTCTGGTCATCTATTCTGGCTGGTATGGCAGTATTGTTAATAGGATTAATGTTCATGGATCCCTTAATGCGCTTATTAGGAAGTACGGATACCATTCTTCCTTATGCAAGAACATATGCGTTCTTTATATTGATTGCTGGTCCGGCAATGACATCGAGCTGTGTCTTGAATAACATCATGCGCTATGAAGGCAAAGCCTTCTATGCCATGATTGGATTAACTGCAGGCGGCATTCTGAATATATTCGGTGACTATGTCTTAGTAAGAATATTCCATATGGGGATTGGTGGAGCTGGTTTAAGTACAACCGTATCACAATATGTATCCATGGTAATCCTTATGATTCCTTATTTAAAAGGAGAGACACAATCCCGCTTTAACCTGAAGTACTTTACAAAAAGAAGAAAAGTATTTACCGATATTATTTCAACCGGTTTCCCATCTCTGGCAAGACAGGGATTGAACTCTGTATCAACAATGGTTCTTAACAGTAATGCGGCTGTCTATGGGGATGCGGCAGTAGCAGCCATATCCATTGTGACAAGAATTGTTAACTTCCTGTTCTGCATTGCGGTAGGTATAGGACAGGGATTCCAGCCTGTATCAGCATTCAACTATGGAGCTGGTAAATACAGCAGGTTAAAAGACGGCTTCTTCTTTGCCTTGAAAGCAGGAACCATCATCATGGCAGCTTTAGCAGTCGCTTCTTTTATCAACGCCGAACCATTTGTCCGTTTCTTCCGTGATGATCCTGAAGTAACTAAGATTGGTGTTGTCACAATGCGGTGGCAGTGTATTTCTCTGGTTCTGATGCCGGTGACCATGTTTGGGAACATGCTGTTTCAATCCATTGGTAAAAGTGGTGAAGCTACTTTCCTTGCGACATTGCGCAGTGGACTGGTTCTGATTCCAAGTGTATTGGTATTAACGGCTATAGCGGGTTTACAGGGATTGCAGATGGCGCAATCCTGTTCGGAAACAATGTCCGCATTAATAACAATTCCATTCCTTGTGAATTTCTTCCATCATTTACCGGCAGATACAAAAGAATCTTCATAAATAAAAAAGGAATCACATGCAAGTGGTTCCTTTATTGTGTAAATGTAAGATTGTTTTTCAGACCATCTGTACAGGTGATGAAATAATCACCAGACACTTTGCCATCTTCATTCTGACTCTTATCAGGATCCATTACCCATACCGCCTGTACATCATTACCGCTGTCTTTTTCATAAGCTATTAATACCTGCTTGCCTTCTTCCACACTCATAGTAAATAGTGTGGTAGAAAGACAATCGGCAGCGGCAGAATCAGGTGTGATGATTGTGACACTGTGATACAGAACAGCAGGATATAACGTAGAAGGATCAATAATATGAGAATATTTCTTGCCATCAGAGGCAACATAATACCTTTCATAGTCACCGGAAGTTACAACCGATACAGGATCTTTCTCATCAATTGTGACTAATCCGTTAGCCTGTTCTCCTTTAGGATCAGCGACACCAATCCGCCAATCGGTTCCATCTGATTTCTTACCAACTAGGCGGATATTACGGCCGACATTCAGATAACCGGATTTCATGCCTTCTTTTTCCATCTGTTGTGCAGTTAACTCGGTCGCATAACCTTTGGCAATGCCGCCAACATCTATGGAAACATCCGGATCCGTGATATAGACAGTATTCGCATCATCATCAATGATGACCTTGTCCCATCCCTTATGAACAGAAGCTTCTTTCAACTCTTCATCTGCAGGCAGGTTTCCTTTGGCCCCGGATTCATTCAGCTTGATGCCTTCTTCTCTGTAGTTATGCCATACATTTAATAAAGAACCGATCGTGATATCAAATTCTCCATCCGAGTAGTCATAGAACTTCCTGGCAAGATTAAGCATATCAATAATCGACTGATCTACTTTAACAGGTTCCTTGCCGGCATTGTCATTGACTGTCTTCAGGTTATTTAAACCATCATAGTTGTTATAGATATCAAACAGCTGGTTGTATTTCTCAAGCAGCTTTTCGCTGTCTTTAAAATGCTTTTTAGAAGCATCCTCATCCGGATTGGTTTCACTGAATGCATATACCGTATCAAATACCGTCCTGGTAGATTGAGCAGTATAAGTATCTTCCTTGTTATCAGAGGAAGAGGAAGCTGTACATCCGCCAGCCAGGGCAGCACATAAGCTTATAATAAGTAATTTATATTTTTTCATCCCTGAGATGATAGCACGGTTTTAGAAGTTTTCCTAACACTTTGATAATTCCTTAAAATGATTTAGACAGATGCCCTGATAAGTCATTCAAAATCCGTGCATTAATGCTTGATTATGTGAAAACAATGTTATAATCTTTGTGTTTTGATGGGAGGAGTAAAGACCATATGTCATTGTTAAATGGGCCTATGCATCATCATCTTGACGGTCATAAGGATCTGACGATAAACAAACCAGTGTTGAAGTCTATTGATCCGGATACTGTCTGGGTTCCGCTTGTCAACGGTAATGCCCCATGCACGCCGTGTGTCAAAGTTGGTGATGAAGTAAAGGTTGGTACAAAGATTGCAGAAAGAAACGATCACTTCTATCTGCCGCTGTTCTCTCCGGTTTCCGGAAAAGTTACAGCCATTGAAAAGTTCATGACTTCTTCAATGACACAGGCTGATCACCTGAAGATCGAAAATGATCATAAACATACAGCAGAACGTGCATTCCCTGCTTTTGACTATGAAAAAGCTTCCTGGCAAGAGCTTCTTGACTTTGTTAAGAATGCCGGCATGCTTGGACTGGGTGGCGCAGGGTTCCCTACGTATGTTAAATATCTGAAACCAGAAAATGTTGATCTTCTTGCGATAAATGCTGTTGAATGTGAACCATATTTAACCGCAGATTACAAGAACATTGAAGAAAACATGAATCTTCTGAAGACTGGTACATTAGCATTCTTCAAACTTTCCAAGGCTAAGAAGGGATGCATTGCCATCAAGGAAGACAAGAAGAATCAGATAGCCGCATTAAAAAAGGCATTTGAAGGTACACCGATTGAAATCCGTACCGTTCCGGATCTCTATCCAATGGGTTGGGAACGTACTCTGGTTTATCAGTTAACTGGAAAGCGTTATGACAAGCTGCCGATTGAAGCAGGCATGATTATCGATAATGCTTCTACTGCTATTGCATTAGGTAATGCAATTGATAACGGTATGCCGATTACACATAAGTATGTAACGGTATCTGGTGATGCCTTAAAGAATCCTGAGAATGTCTTTGTACCGGTTGGTACAAAGGCTTGTGAGATCATTAAAGCAATTGGCGGATACGCTGATGGCGTTGATGATGTGCTGTTAATCTCTGGCGGACCTATGATGGGAAAGACAATTCCAAACGATCAGTTTGTTATTGCCCCGCAGAATAACGGTATTACGGTTTTAAAGAACTATGAAAAGGATGAGGTCAAGTGCTTACGCTGCGGACGCTGCACGGAAACATGCCCGGCTGGTCTGGAACCAGTACGCATCAGCGCCTTTGGCAAGACACGCGATCTGGATACTTTGAATAAGCTGCATGTTATGGATTGCATTGAATGCGGATTATGTACATATATCTGTCCTTCAAAGATTGATGTGACTGAAAACGTCAGAAGGGCAAAGAACTATGTACGCATGCAGTCTGCGAAGGGAGGAAAGAAATAATGAAGTTCTCATTCAGACCTTCCCCTAATTATCGTGCCAAACAGTCTACATCCGACATCATGAGAGATGTAACAATCTGTCTGCTTGTTGTATTGACGTATTCTGCGGTATGGCATGGGGTTACTTTCGGCGGTATGTACGCTGCCAGAGTTATTCTGATGGCTGCCTTTGCGGTAGTTTCTGCTTTATTAACAGAAGTTGCTTTCTATGCCATCATGAAATCCAAGAATATCTGGAAGGATGTTACACATTCCTATGGCTGGATTACAGCATTGATCATTGCTTTGATTACAAAGATTGATGTCAGTTATTATGCCATTGTATTATCTACAGTTATTGCGATTGTATTCGGCAAGCTTGTCTTCGGCGGCTTTGGTCAGAATATCTTTAACCCGGCTGCTTTTGGTGAAGCTATCATCATGAACAGCTTCTCTGAAGCTACAAGTTCCAATATCACAGACATTGTCTTATCTGGTGCTACTCCAATGACTCAGATGGGCACAACCGGATGGGCTGCAGATGCCAGCGCTATTGATAGTGTTGTTAAGAGCTTTGGCGGCCTTGGCAACATGTTCATGGGCAACTATGCATCAGTAATCGGCGGATCCTGTGCATTAGTTATTATTCTCTGTGGTATTTATCTGATCTGGAGAAAGGATATTGACTGGCGCTTAACATGCACATATATCCTGACAATCTTCATTGTTTCCCTGGTTGTCGGTATTGGTCATGGTACAGGTCTTGCGTTTGCATTATTCAATGTACTGGGCGGCGGTGTCATGTTTGGAGCTGTCTTCATGTTGACAGATCCGGTCACAACCCCAGTCACAAATGCTGGCAAGTTTATCTTTGCGATCGGTGCAGGATGCTTAACTCTGGTATTAAGATGGAGAGCTTCCATTCCGGATGGCGTATTATTCTCCATTCTTCTGATGAATATGCTGACACCTGCAATTGATAAGGCATGCGATGGAAACCAGATCAAAGACGCTTCTACAATCCGTACAAGAGTCATTGCGATTTCCTGCATCTCTCTGATTATTGCTTTACTTGTAGGTGCTACACTTCCTAAGAAGGACGCACAGACTTCTGCTGTAACACCTGAAGTTGAAGAGACAGCTGATGTTTCCATAGCGGAAAACCCGGCTGAGATTGGATGAGGAGGTACATATGGACAAGAATTCAAGTTTATATAAGACAATCCTCCTTGCCTGTGTATGTGCAGTTGCAGGCGTACTGTTATCTGCAGTAAATGCATTAACACTGCCTAAGATCAATGAAAATGCAGTTGCTCAGGTAAAGAGTACATTACAGGAGTTTTATCCTGATGAAAATGACTTTACAGAAGTTACAGATCAGTATATTTCCAAGGATGAAAGTGGTCTGATTGATAACATCTATCAGGCTGGTGACAAGGGTTATGTATTCAAGGTACATAACACTGGTTATGATTCTGGCGGATTTACTTTCTTAATCGGCTTCAATAAAGATGGTACTGTTTCAGGTTATGAAGCAATGGAGCAGAATGAAACAGCAGGCAAGGGATCCAAGGCTTTCGAAGATGATTATGTCAATCAGATCAAGAGTCTGAAGGTTGGTGATGATGTACCGTTAATTTCCGGTGCTACGGTCACAACAACTGCTGTCAAACAGGGTATTGAAGCTGCTGAAACAATGTTCAATACCATTAACAAATAAGGAGGTCAGATATGAGTGAAAACAAAGTAAAAAAACATGGCTTTTTCTCAAAGCTGATCACAGAGAACCCAACGTTCAGTCTGTACCTTGGTATCTGCTCAACGTTAGCTATCTCTACATCCATTAACAACGCTTTAGGTATGGGTGTTGGTGTTATCTTCGTATTGGTATTATCCAATATGGCAGTTTCCTTAATTGCCAAGATTACACCAGATGACATTCATATTCCGGTTTACATCGTTATTATCGCAACATTAGTTACAATCCTTGAAATGTTCTTACATGCCTATGCAGCAGACCTGTATACAGCATTAGGTGCATTCCTCGGACTGATTGTTGTTAACTGTATTATTCTGGGACGTGCAGAAGCATTTGCCTGCACACATAATGTCAGGGAATCAGCATTAGATGGTTTTCAGATGGGCCTTGCCTATACTTTCGGACTCTTATGCATGTCTTTAATCAGACAGATTCTTGGTACAGGTGTTCTGGAGTTAACAAACCCATTTGCTGGAAGTGCAGTGATCTTCTCTATACGTTTACTTCCAAAGAGATTTGAGATTCCTCTGTTCCAGGGTGAAACCGGCGCATTCTTTACCTTTGCAACAATTGCGGCTCTTGTAGCTGTATATAAGAATAAGCTTGCTGATGAGAAGGCTGCAGCTGAAAAAGCTGCCAAGATTGCGGCAGTCAAGGCAAAGGCAGCAGCCAATGCCAAGAAAGCCGCTCCAGCAAAGGAGGTTGGTAAATAATGAATTTATTTGCTTTATTCCTCAGCGCAATGCTGATTAACAACATCGTATTGACAAAGTTCTTAGGTATGTGCCCATTCATGGGCGTATCCACACATCTGGATTCAGCCATCGGTATGGGCCTTGCCGTTATCTTCGTCATCTTCGGTGCTTCTGTATTATCATGGCTTCTGTACTACTACATCCTGGTTCCATTAAACCTCGAGTACATGGAACTGATTACATTCATTCTTCTGATTGCGGCATTCGTTCAGTTTGTTGAATTATTTATCAAGAAGTATTCTCCTGGTCTGTACAAGCAGTTAGGTATCTATCTGCCTCTGATTACTACAAACTGCACAGTTCTTTACGTTGCACAGGATAACATTACACAGGGTTACAACCTTGCCCAGACAATGGTTAACTCTGTTGCTACACCAGCAGGTTTCATGCTGATGCTTGTTATCTTCGCTACAATTCGTGAACGTCTTTCTCAGAATGATCTGCCAAAGCCTTTCCAGGGCAACCCGATTGCCTTCGTTGTGGCTGGTATTATGGCTATCGCATTCTCTTCTTTAGCCGGTCTGGTATAAGGAATCAGAATGAGAACATTAATTGCGGTACTGTTAGCAGCGGGTTTGTTCCTGCTGAATGTAGTATTGCTGCGATTGAATAAGAAAACCCCGGTTCCAAAGGGTTGTGAGAATCTGAAACCTGATTGCAAAGCCTGCGGTATTGCAGACTGCACGATGCGGGGTACGTTCAAAGGAGAAGAAGAGAATGGAAATCGTTAAGGCATTTTTGATGATGATTATCCTGGGTGTCATATTAGGCGCAATCCTGGGATTTGCATCAAAGAAATTCTATGTCAAGGAAGATACAAGAGTCGCAGATGTCCTGGCTATGCTGCCTGGCTATAACTGCGGCGGATGCGGTAACCCTGGCTGTGCAGGTATGGCAGAAAAGCTTGTTTCTGGTGAATGTTCTATTGATCAGTGCAAGCCATCCAAGCCTGAACAGAAAGAGGAAATCAGAAAGTATCTTGCCGAGCATGCAAATGATGCTGCGTAAGCATATGAATTAACAGACTGACAGAGAAATCTGTCAGTTTTTTTAGGGGATTTGAAGATTTTATCAATATATATAAACAGGAGGACTGTTAATATGAAAGAAAAAGATCTTAATCCCTATATTGGTAAAGAAGTACTTGTTTATGCAGAAAATCACAGAATCTGTACAGGCTGTCTTTCAGTTTACAATCATGAAGCCTGCCTCAGAAAAGAAGGAGAAGAATACAGAATACCTGTATCCTCTGTACAGTATCTGATCTCTACAAATCAAACTCGTATTACTGAAAAGAGGATAACCCTATGAAACATCAGGTTATCAGAAAAGCAATGCTGTGCATTGCATGTTGTTTTGTCATTGTATTTCTTTTCTTCTATATGGCAAAGATTTATGCAGAAAGAGAGATTGATGTACAGACTGCCTATATGGCAGTACACGACATCAATCCAAGAAGTAAGATAGAGGAAAAAGACATTGTATCTGTACCTGTTGCGAAAGCATACATACTGAATCATGCTGTAACAGACAAATCAGAGATTATCGGTAAATATACAGATATTCAGGGTAAGATACCTGCTGGCTCTTTGTTCTATGAATCCATGTTAGCAGATGATAGAGATATGCCGGATCATCCTTCTGCTATGTTAAAAGAAGGACAGGCTGTCTTCGGTATTAAAACTGATGCGGCATCCATAGGATCTTTATCACCTGGTCAGAGGGCAGATATACATGTATCTATTACAAAAGAAGATCACTCTGTTATCAATGGATGTCTGATTGAACATGCAAGAATCATATCTTTAAAAGATCATCAGGGAAAAGAAATGGATTCAAAAGATGAAACAAGTGTTCCCTATATGATTGAATTTGCCGTTAACAGAGAAGATCTGGATATTCTGGAACTTGCTGAAACGACCGGGGAATTCCATATCTATGTAAACAGTGATACATATGATACTTCTAATGAAAGTCATCTGAAAGAAGACAGTGAAGTAACAATGTATCTTTCAGATAAAAAGAGTGAAGGATAATACCTGTATATGCATCATTAAGCTAAAGTACGCCTTTGAGCGTACTTTTATGTATATATTATTGCCATAATAAGACTTCAGCGGTTGCAGGTTTCCGCTAGATCCTGAAGGCAGACCTGAAGAAGTTTACAATTGCAGACGTACAAAGATAGCTCACATAGCAGGGCTTGATAAAGACTGTCCATATAGGGCTGCGTTTTTCAAGAATAGAGATTGAATATGCCAGAAGTAAAATAGTTGGGTGATAATGTCACTCTTATAGACAACACCAAAGAAGTACGTAATGCATTAGATGATGCCGTCTCAACAGCATTAAACCTTACAGGAATGCAAGCCGAGAAAGAATCTGGAGGTTCCCTATACTCCACAGAATATTCTTTGTAAGCAAAAAAAAGTCCGCTGTTTAAGCAGACTTTTTTATACATCGAGGGGCGATTAGTGGGACTCGAACCCACGAGTGCTGGAGCCACAATCCAGTGTGTTAACCAACTTCACCATAACCGCCAGGTGCTTGACTATAATAGCGCATGTTTTTTGAATATGCAAGGAAAAAATGATACACTGCATAGCAT
>DXZE01000048.1 GCA_019415435.1 Erysipelotrichaceae bacterium | reverse complement strand
AAAAAGAGGCGCAATTCATCCCCTGCCTGAAGTAAGGGGTCTTCTTGCGCTATCTTCGATAAAGTATACATGAAAATTTATATCATTAATGAAGACATATCGGTGTTTTTTAATTATGATGTTACTGAACATACACAAATAGAGGAGTGAATATGAAAAAACTTGTAAAGAATAATGTCTGGTGGATTGGTTATCTGGATTGGGAATTAGAGAAATTCCATGGTGATGATTTCACAATTCATAATGGTTCATCACAGAATGCGTATCTGATTGAAGAAGAGAAAACAGTACTGGTAGATACCGTATGGGCACCGCATCAGTTTGAATTTATTGATAATTTAAAGAGTGAGATTGATCTTCATAAGATTGATTACATCATCTGTAATCATGGTGAAAATGACCACTCTGGATCTTTACCAGCCTTAATGAAAGAGATCCCGGATACACCAATTTACTGTACAGCTAATGCGGTTAAGTCATTGGAAGGACAGTATGGCAAGCAGGGATGGAATTTCCATGTTGTACATACTGGAGATGAATTAGATATCGGTAATGGCAAGAAACTTGTCTTTATTGAAATGACATTCCTGCATTGGCCAGATTCCATGGCTACTTATATGACAGGTGATAACATTCTGTTCTCTATGGATGCCTTTGGTCAGCATTATGCCGTAGGAGAGATGTTTGCGGATAAGGCTAACCAGGATATTCTCTGGGAAGAAGCAATGCGTTACTATGCCAACATCGTTGCGCCATTTGCGCCAATGGTAACTAAGAAGGTAAAGGAGATTCAGGATTTGAATCTGCCGATTGATATGATTGCGCCATCTCATGGTGCTATCTGGAGAGAGAATCCTATGCGTATTGTGAATGCTTATGCTGAATGGGCAGATCAGTATGCGGAGAATCAGATTACTGTTGTCTATGGTACAGAATGGCATGGAACTGAAAAGATCGCTCATGCCATTGCGGCAGAGATACATGCCCAGTCATCAGATACAGTTGTTAAGGTATTTAATGTAGATCATACCGAGAAAGATGACATCATTAGTGAAGTATTCAAGTCCAAGGGAATTGCCGTAGGTTCTCCAACAATTCTGAATGGTATTCTTGCCTCTATGGAAGAATTCCTGTATTACCTGAAGTCCTTGAAGTACAAAGGTAAGAAAGCTGTTGTATTTGGCTGCTATGGATGGTCTGGTGAAGGCAACAAGATCTTACGTGAGAAATTAACGGAAGCTGGTGTAGAAGTCGTGGGCAAGGATATCAAGTCTTACTGGAATCCGGATCAGAAGGAATGGGATCAGGTTCCTGAACTGGTACATGACTTATTGGAAGCCTGCGGACCAGTGGTCAGGAAAGAAGAGACACCTGTTAAAGAAAAGCCTCTGAATATCGATTACAAGCAGCCTTATGAAATCCCGGCAGGGGAAGAAGACAAATATGCTAAGTGGCAGTGCCCATGCGGCTATGTCTATGACCCACAGCTTGGTGATCCACAACAGAACATCGCGCCTGGTACACCATTTGAAGATTTACCGGATGACTGGGTCTGCCCGGTATGCACATTACCAAAGAGTTCCTTTAAGAAGTTAGATGACTAAAAAAGAGGCTGAACAGAATTTACTGTTCAGCTTTTATCATGCTTCATGCAATACAGCATTGACAGGACAGTCAGTGAAACAGTTTCCGCAATGCAGACAATGTTCCTGCTGTATGACATATTGAACTGTATCAGACACGATGCATTTCTGCGGACATACAGATACACACTTGCCACAGCCCATACACTTATCAGAAATGAAATAGGCTGGTTTGCTTTCTGTATCAGTGTTTAAACCTATATGGAAATTCGCTCTGGTGATTGGCTTTGTGAAAAGATCGAAGAATTCTCCTCTTCCTTCAGTCATATGAAATACTTCCAGGGCCTGCCTGCTTAGAGGATCTGGATAGATAGATGCCATATATGGATTCTTTTCAAATATCTCATCCAGTTTCTCTTTACCGATGCTTTCTGCTTTACCATGTATAGAGATAGCTTTCTTATGTAAGGAAGCTTCTTTTGCATCCATACCTTCTCCACCGCACATACCCGTTAAGGCAATGTATGGATCATGCATTAACTGTTCATAGAAGTCTTTTCCACGTGCGGTCAGAAAGTATAGTGCCGTATCATCCACTAACATGATATCAATGACACGGGTAACAGGATGTCCCTGTTTATCTGCAGTTGCCATTACTACGGAATGCATGTCATTCCGTAATATCTGAAGATAATCCTTCGTTTCTTTCATTACAGTTCGATTTCGTACTTCTGTGTGTAGTCAATCATATTGCTGTATTCAGCCTCAGGATTTTCAAAATAGAATATCGCAGGCTTATAACCAGTCTTATCGTTATAGATCTGACCAAGTAAAGGCAGAACCTTCTTGCATCTGTCAAATGATGCATCATCATCTACGAATGCTGTCTTACCCCAGATTCTCACAATATCTGCACCCTTGCATCCACATATCTCTACCTTGGGATTCTTTAACATCTGCTGGTATACATCCTTATGCTTTCCTGTCAGAAAGTAAATCTTTCCATCTTCATACATCTGGAATGAAACAGGTCTTGTTTTGGCCTGATCACCATCTTCTGTAGCTAACCAGAATGTACCTGCCTCACCTGAAAACCTACTGACTTCTTCTAATCCCTGAATCTTTGACATGTTTATTTCCTCCTTATGTTGTAATAACTTATATTACACCATACACTGTTGCTATGCCGGTACTCTGATGTAATGCAAATAGTTACAATTAATTATTTTTAGAAAAATATTCCCGTATGTATTACCATATACAGGTATTGCAGGGGGATATTTATGGAGAAAAGAGACACATTTAAGTCAAGAGCCGGCTTCCTTCTCGTATCGGCAGGATGTGCCATTGGCATAGGAAATGTATGGCGTTTTCCATTCGTGACAGGTCAGAATGGCGGAGCCATATTTGTATTCTTTTATCTGTTATTTCTGATTGTGATGGGAGTACCAGTACTCACCATGGAACTTGCAGTAGGAAGAAAAAGCCGTAAATCCATGATGCTGGCATACCAGCAGATCGAAAAGTCTGGACAGAAATGGCATTATCATGGTGTCTTGGCATTAATCGGCAATGTCATGTTAATGATGTATTACACAACTGTCAGTGGATGGATGCTGGACTATTTCTATAAGTTTATTACCGGTACCTTTCATACAGATATACAGATACAGACAACCAAAGAGATCTTTGGATCTATGCTTGCTAATCCGGGTGAAATGGCTTTCTGGATGATTGTAACAGTCATAGCTGGCTTTATTGTCTGTTCCTTTGGCTTGCAGAAGGGATTAGAGAGAGTATCCAGGTTTATGATGAGTGCTCTGTTAATCCTGATTGTAGTACTTGCAGTACACAGTCTGACATTAAAAGGTTCTTCGGCAGGACTTGCTTTCTATTTATTGCCATCCATTGAAAGAGCATCTGAAGCAGGATGGTGGAATGTTATCAGTGCAGCCATGTGTCAGTCTTTCTTTACACTTTCTTTAGGTATAGGTTCTATGGAGATATTCGGTTCCTATATGAGTGATGAAAATACATTAGCTTCTGAAGCAGGTAGAATCTGCGGTCTGGATACATTTGTCGCATTGATGTCAGGATTAATCATATTCCCTGCCTGCTTTGCGTATGGCATCTCTCCGGATGCCGGTCCTTCCTTAATCTTTGTGACATTGCCAGAGGTATTTGCCCGTATGGCAATGGGGAGATTATGGGGAAGTCTCTTCTTTGTATTTATGAGCTTTGCGTCTTTCTCTACAGTTATTGCGGTATTTGAGAACATTAATGCCATGTGTCATGACACCTTTGGATGGTCACGCAAGAAGGCTTCTGTGATTAACTGTATTCTTATCATTGCCTTAAGTCTTCCTTGTGTATTCGGCTATAACATATGGCAGAATGTACTTCCTTTACCTGGAAAGGATTTCCTGGATTCAGAAGACTTCTTAGTCTCTAATCTGATTCTTCCAATCGGCTCTTTGATCTATGTCCTGTTCTGTTCATGGAAGTGGGGCTGGGGCTATGACGGATATCTTATGGAAGCCAATAAAGGCAAAGGTATGCATATGAAGAAAGGCTGGAAGTTTTACTTCCAGTGGATACTTCCGATATTAGTGATTGCCATATTATTAGCTGGGCTTCTGTAACAAATGTGACATATTTATCCTTTGAAGTCATTTATTATATTTATGTGAGGTAAAAACCATGAGATATACAGATAGAAAAGTATTTAATATAACAGATATGAATCAGCCTGCAGAAGGCTGCACGGTATCAGAGAAACTGATGGATGATGTAACCGTATTTTCTTTGGCTGCTCATACAGATATCAGTGCAGAAAGATATACTGAAGATACATTGGTTGTGGTATACAGTGGTCATGTCATTGTAAAAGGAAAAGAAATGCATGCCTTTGACGCAATGGTAATTCCTGCAGGTACAGACTTTGGTTTACAGGCACAAGAGGATACAGTGCTTATAGAGGCATCTGTCCATCAGGGTAATGTTACAGAAGAGCTGATGCATTTAAATGACCTGGCTCCTTATCAGGGAGAGAGAATTGTAAACAGAGATGTGGTTCATGGTCAGAACATGAAGTATGCCGTACTTGCCTTTGACAAGCATACAGGTCTGGATGAACATAGTGCACCTGGCAATGCTCTGGTTACAGCATTAGATGGAAAAGGTATCATTGGTTATGAAGGAAAAGAATATCCGATACAGGCTGGTGAATCCTTTATGTTTAAGAAAAACGGCAGACATTATGTTAAAGCAGAAGATGATAAGTTTAGAATGAGTCTTCTTCTGAATATCAGATAAACAGGCGTAATGCCTGTTTTTATTTGCCATATTAATGATAAAATTTCTGTGACATACAAGAGGAAAAACATGAGCAGATATGAAACAGGTACGGTAATTGATTTTGTAGGTATGAATGCACCGATAAAGGGTTCTGTTATCTCAGAACCGGTTACCGATAATATTTATGTATATTCATTAGCTGAAAACACAGAGTTAAATCCCCAGACATTCCGTTATCCCCATGTTGTATTCATACATAGTGGAAAGATTCTTGCCTTTGATAAAGATCACAAGGGCGTGCGTACCACATGGCAGGCACAGGCAGGGGATCTGACTATCATACCGATAAATATTCCGGTTGGGTGTACGGCAATAGAAGATGGAGTCTACACAAGGTTTGAAGTCATTAAACCAGAAGATATCAATGCTTCTTTAAAGCCAAGAGGTGTTTATTCCTGTAAGGATCTTGTGCCTTATGAAGAAGGGAAAGTAAATTGCTTTGATGTTGTCAGAAATGAGGCATTAAGCATTAAACTGCTTGCGTTAGATCGTAACTGTACGCATGAAGAGATGACTGATGCTGGCAAGGAGATGATTCATGTTATAGATGGATCGGTTACATTACATACAGATAACAATGACATTGTCATAGATACAGGGCGCAGTTTCCTCCTGGCAAAGCATCACGCAGGTACATTCCATACGAATGACAGTCCATGCAGGATGATTCTGACAATGAACAGTATATAAGAAGGAAAGAATATGCAAGATACAAAATATATATTTCTGGATATAGATGGAACATTGTTTTCACCATCTCTTGGGGCAGTTCCACAAAGTGCCAGAGAGGCGATCAGGCTCACCAGAGAAAGAGGCAATCGGGTCTTTTTATGTACAGGCAGATCCCTGGGGGAAGTATCCAGTTATCTCAATGATGCTGTAGATGGATTTATCATGGCAGCTGGAGCCATGATCTATGCGGATGGAAAGAGAATCTATGATCATCCGATTGAACCTGCCGCAGTCACAAGATTAAAGAAATTGCTCAGAAGTTTTAATCAGGGATATTCCCTGGAAGGTTCTGCTGGTGCTTATTGTGATGAGAAAGGATATGAAGCTTTGTTATGGTATTTCTCTGCTGGTGAAACAAATATTGATAAGAGAATAGCCAATGCGATGAAGAACTGTACATATCCGGAAGAGTTTGGGGATGAAAGCAGCGATAAGATCTACAAGGTATGTACATTCGGTAAAAGCTGGGAACCAACATTCCCTAAGATTGCTGGGAAGCTGGAAGAACCATTCATCATTACCAAGTCTTATGAAAACAATGTTGATCATTTCTGCACGGGTGAAATAACCGATTCTACCCAGAATAAGAAAACAGGTATTGAAAGATTGCTGGATCACTATAATGCGGAATCGTTCTCTGCCTATGGTTTTGGAGACAGTGGAAATGATATTCCTATGTTTGAGGCATGTCATGCCGGTATTGCAATGGGAAATGGTACTGCTGAAGTAAAGGCTGCCGCAGATTATATTACAGACAGTGTAGATAATAATGGCATCTGGAATGCCTTTGTACACTATCATCTGATTGAAGGAGAAAAGAAATGAAGTTAGGTATTACAGGTAATGGCAAGATTATCCATATGGCTATGGATTCTTTAAAGGAAAAGTATATTCCTGTAGAAGCAATGTGGTGCCGTAATGAAGCCCATGGCAAGCCGGTATGTGAGGAATATGACATAGAGAAGTTATATACAGGCTATGATGCTTTCTTAAAAGATGATTCTTTTGACACAGTCTATATAGGTTTACCGAATGCTTTGCATTTTGACTATACAAAGAAAGCAATAGAGGCAGGCAAGCATGTCATTGTGGAAAAACCATTTACTGCAACATATAAAGAGGCAGAAGAATTAGTAAGACTCGCAGATGAGAATCATGTCATGATCTTTGAAGCTATCTTATCCCGTTATTCTGATAACTATGAAGCTATCACTAAGTATCTGGATGATATTGGTGATGTAAAGATGATTATCTCTAACTTCTCACAATACTCCAGCCGTTATGATGCCTATAAAAAAGGAGAAGCGGCACCTGCCTTTAACCCTGAAATGGCAGGAGGTACATTGTATGATCTGAATGTATATAATGTGCACTTTGTGACAGGTATATTCGGTGGTCCTAAGTTTGCGTGGTATTGTGCCAATAAAGGATTCAATGGCATTGATACATCCGGTGTATTAGTCATGGATTATGGCAGCTTCAAGGCTGTATGTACAGCTGCCAAGGATTCCGCATCTCCATGCGGTTCTGTGATTCAGGGAGATGAAGGCTATATCCTTGTCCCTAACAGACCTGGTGTGATTCATAACGTTACTTTACATAAAAACCATGAGAATACAGATACAGTGATTGATGTCCATCCTGAACCAGATCCATTCAGACAGGAATTTGAAAAGATTCAGGAAGTCATTGACAGTAAGAATGATACATTAGCCATGAACTGGATGAATCATACTTTACAGACAATGCTTGTATTAGATAATGCAAGACAGGATATTGATCTGGAGTTCCCGAATGATCAGAAAGCATAAGAAAGCCTTTATTGTACTTGGCATCATTCTTGTCATATTCATATGTTCAGGAACAGGCTTTGGTATCTATGTGAATGATTACTATCATATGGATGAAGCGGCAGAGAAAGCATTGCAATCAGATGATGATGTTAATGTCGTTGTATCTGAAAACAATGACTATACTCTGTTTATGCCGGAGGATGATTACAAGGACGCATTGATCTTCTATCCTGGTGGAAAGGTAGAATACCAGGCATATGCTCCTTTGATGCATGCTTTTGCAGAAAAGGGAATCATGTGTGTGCTTGTGAAGATGCCGTTTAATCTTGCGGTATTTGATGAAAATAAAGCTGATGAGGTATTAAAGGAATGGAAGGCAGACCATTGGTATATCGGAGGTCATTCCTTAGGCGGTGTGATGGCCGCTTCGTATGCATCAAAGCATACGGATGATATTGATGGTGTCATATTACTAGGCTCTTATTCTACGGAAGATATCAGTAATATGCATGTATGTTCCCTTTATGGCAGTGAAGATCATGTATTGAATAAAGATTCGTATAACAAGAATCATGATCACTTACCTGAGAATGCTGTAGAAGAAGTACTTGTCGGCGGCAATCATTCCCAGTTTGGATCATATGGCTTGCAGGAAGGTGATGGCAAGGCAAAGATATCTCCTGAAAAACAATGGGAAGAGACCGTAGATTATTCTATGCAGATGATGGATCAGAAATGAAAAGCAGGATCATAAGACCCTGCTTTTTCACTGTAATTTAAGCGGCTGAACCTGATCACGCTCATGTAATATGAATTTGCGTTTGCGCTCTGTTATGACTCTGACATGAGACTGCTGAAATCATACGTTAACCCTCACTTTGGAACTTTCGATGACTCTGCGGGTAAGATCCGCAAAATCAGCCTCCTGTGCATCTTTACTTAAAGATGCGGCGAGAATCAGTTCGGCTTCCAGCATCAGGCACGAATCTGTTTCTACATAACCGAAACTCTGGAGAGTATCTTTCAGAACTTCCTTAATCTGGGATGTGAGTTTCTGGCGATGCGATTCAACCTTACTGCGGGACGATGCGCTGGAGCGTTCCTGATCGATGACTGTGCTGTAACGGGCAATGAATTCACGGATGGCACGGAAAATTGCGCAGACACCCTCGGGAGCACTCGCTGCTTCTCCTTTTTTGGTTGGTGCCTGTTTAACCGTTTCTTCCCAATCCATCTCCATTACGGCGTTGGCGAGATGTGCTTTGCTGGAAAAATAATTGTAGGTCGTGCCGACTGCGATATGGCAGTCTACTGCAACGCCACGGAGAGATAAGCCATTGAATCCTGATTCAATCAATTGCCTCCGCGCTGAAGCCAGTATCCGGTTACGTACACCCGGAATAATTTTCGGCATGTCAATCTCCTCTCTAGAACAAAAGAGAATGATCAGGTACCTATATTCTAGTTGTTATGTTCAGAAAAACAAGGAAACAAATTGAAAAAACTGTATTTCACACAATTTAAATACAATTTATGAAGAAATAATACTACCGTTCATAAATGTACAACAAATATTATAAAATTTCTGAGCATTATATTAGCACTTGCTTGACATGAGTGCTAAATTAATTAGAGTATCAATACAAAGGAGGTAAGAAGATATGGCTATTATCGTACCGGTATATAACAGTGTGGTATTACCCGACAGTGTTCTTTATCTGCAGACAGAAAGCTACCGTAATGTCACAAAGAGAGAGCCAAATGTAGGGGATCGTCTTGTGATTCTTGTTTCAAAGCAGGAATTAAACAAAGATGAGTACACAGAAGACAGTTTCTATCCGATTGGTGTAACTGGCAGTATTACTGAGATTAATTCCCAGGGATATATTGTTGTTCATACAGATAACAGAGTTTCTGCAGAGGAACTCATTATCAATGATGACGGTACATTGTCTGCGGATACAATTATTCGCCGCAATGATACGGATGAATTATCACCAGAAGATGAGAAGCGTAAGCTTGATGCAGTTAAGGCAGCATTGATCCGTACAACCCAGTCTTATAACTGGGCGCCCATGGCAAGAGGCTGGATCAATGGTTTCCGCTCTTTGAATGATGCCCTGGTTGCGACATCACAATGGCTCAACATGACGCCAGAGGATAAGTACAATATTCTGGAAGAAGATTCTGCTGTTAAAAGAGCTGAGATAATTGAAAAGACCATCTATGAATATACGGCTGTAACAGATATTACCAATGAGGCCAATTCTGCACAAGAGGCTGAGAACCAGAAGGCTTATCGTGAACAGGCTATCAAGAAACAGATGGAATATCTGCAGAAAGAATTAGATGAGATGCATCCGGAGAATGTCTCTGATATCCGCCGTATGGAGAAGAGAGTACAGGAATCCGGTATGAATGAAACAGCCCGTAAAGAGGCTGATAAGGTTCTGCAGAGACTGAAGACAGAAGGTCAGAACTCACCTGAATATGGCAATCTTTACAACTATCTGGACTTCATGACTTCCTTGCCATGGAAGAAAGAAAAGATGCGTAAGATTGACATCGATGAGGCCAGAAAGGTACTTGATGAGGATCATTATGGCCTGAAGAAAGTCAAGGAAAGAGTTCTTGAACAGATTGCCGTTATGGATTTAAACCGCAGGCAGAGTGGTTCTATTCTTCTGTTTGTCGGTGCTCCTGGTACTGGCAAGACTTCTATCGGTAAATCCATTGCCAAGGCATTACATAGAAAGTATGTAAGAGTTGCCTTGGGTGGTGCCCGTGATGAGGCAGATATCAGAGGTCACAGAAGAACCTATATCGGTGCTATGCCAGGCAGAATCATGGATGGCATTCAGAAAGCAGGTTCCTCTAACCCGGTTATGGTATTGGATGAAGTAGATAAGCTTGGTCAGTCTTATCAGGGTGATCCGGCTTCCGCATTATTAGAAGTGCTGGACCCAGAACAGAACAACACATTTACAGATCATTATCTGAATGTACCTTATGATCTTTCCAATGTACTGTTTATCTGCACAGCTAATACACTGGATTCTATTCCTGCACCATTATTAGACCGTATGGAGATCATTGAATTCTCCGGTTATACCGCAACTGAGAAGTTTGAAATTGCCAAACGTCATCTGATTCCTAAGGCAATGAAGAAGATGGGAATCAAGAAGGGACAGGTTGTCATTGAAGATGATGCACTGCGTCATGTTATTTCTGACTATACGATGGAAGGCGGTGTCAGAGGTCTGAAGAAGAGAATTGATACAATCTTCAGAGCTGCCGCTGTAGACCTTGCCAGAGGTAAGAAAGATGTGCAGGATATCACACCGGATAAACTTGAGAAGTATCTGGATATGAAGCCTATACATCATGAACATGTCACCGAAGAGAAACAGCCTGGTATTGTGACAGGTCTTGCCTGGACTCAGGCTGGTGGTGAAATTCTGTTTATTGAATCCTTGATGACCAAAGGCAAAGGACAGACAATCATCACAGGTCAGCTAGGTGATGTTATGAAGGAATCTGTACAGATTGCAGTATCACTTGTTAAGTCTATGTTCCCGGACAAGACAGAGATGTTTGAAAAGAATGACCTGCATGTACATGTACCGGAAGGTGCAGTCAAGAAGGATGGTCCTTCTGCCGGCATTACCTTAACAACCGCTATCAGTTCATTAGTCACAGGTAAAGCAGTATCTCCTGAATTTGCTATGACTGGTGAAGTATCCCTCAGGGGTCATGTCATGCCTATCGGCGGTCTGCCTGAAAAGTTAATGGCCGCAGAGAGAGCTGGCGTCAAGACCGTATTCATCCCGCAGGATAATGGCGATGATCTGAAGGATGTCGCTGATGAAGTAAAGGAAAAGCTCAATATTGTCCCGGTTAAGGAAGTTAAGGATGTATTGAAAGCTGTAGGTATTCTCGACAAGTAATGTTAAGACGGTATCTTGTAAAAGATATCGTCTTTTCTTTTTTCCTGGTGTAAGATTCAGATAATGAAAAAGAAACCAGCTTATATACAGCTATATGAAGAAATAAGAGATAACATCATAGAAGGAAATTATTCGTATGGTCATAAGCTCCCTTCCAAAAGAAGTCTTGCCTATCAGAATAATGTCAGTGAGATTACCACTGCACATGCTTTGGCTTTATTAGAAGATGAAGGCTATGTTGAAACAAGACAGCGCAGCGGTACATATGTCACCTACAAGGAAGGGGATTTCTTTGAATTTCATGTGTCTGATACAGATGTATTTATGAAACAGGCAGGTAAAGCCGGTGCCTTTCCGGCAAGTGTATTTGCGAAAGCATGCCGCAGGGTATTAAGTGATTATGGAGATGGTATCTTATCTGAATCAGAAGGCAGAGGAGATCTGACATTACGAAAAGCGATTGCGGCATATCTGGGACGTAACAGGGATATGCATGTATCTTCTGATCAGATTATCATCGGGGCAGGCAGTGAGTATTTATACAGTCTTCTGACATCTTTATTAGGCAGATCTGTGATCTATGGTGTTGAAGATCCTTCTTTCAAGAAAATAGATGAGATATACCGTTCGGCAGGTGTAAGAACAGATCATCTCAAACTTGGCAAGCACGGTATCCTGACATCAGAATTACAGCGTACACCAGCTTCTGTTCTGCATGTAACCCCATACCATTCCTGGCCTACCGGTACCACTACAAATGGAGCCAAAAGAAGAGAATACATACACTGGGCAGCAGATCATCATGCCTGGATTATTGAAGATGATTATGCCTCTGAATTCTCAGTTTCAAACAAGCCTGCCGAAACCCTGTATTCCCTTGATAACAATCATGTTATCTATATGAATACTTTTACAAAAACCATATCTCCTTCTATCCGCAGCGGTTATATGATTCTGCCGGAACAGTTATGTGATGTATATCAGAAAAAGGAAAGCTGGAGATCCTGTACGGTATCTTTATATGTACAGCTGGTTATCGCAGATTTATTAATGGATGGAGATTTTGAAAGACATTTAAACAGAGTCAGGAAACAGCTGAGAAATAATAAATAGAGATGCATGTGCATCTCTATTAAGGAAGAGGTATTAATCAAGGTCAGCTCCATTGGATCTGATATGTTCTCTCAGATAATCAATGCAGTATGAATCATGAACCTTTCCATGATCTTCCATACTGGCCGATTGCTTTTTCACGACATCATAATGACAGAATTGATGTCAGAACTGGTTTCTTTTCTGGCAATGCCGGTATTGCGGTGCAGCTTCTGCAGTTGTATTGTTTGTTAACAGGAAGGTATCAGTGGTACAGTATGCCGGATGATCCTTTTTCCGACAGATTTAGAAAGAGAGAAATAATTTATGAAGTATGATTTCACCAGTATTATGGAACGTCATGGAAAGGACTCTATTGCGGTAGATAATGCGCCTGGAAGTGAGTATGTAAAGGAAGATTTTGATCAGATTCCAATGTGGATCGCAGATATGAACTTTCCTACAGTT
>DXZE01000047.1 GCA_019415435.1 Erysipelotrichaceae bacterium | reverse complement strand
TTGCTCCTTACGCAAGTGCTTTTTTTCTTTTTTTCATAAATTTCTTTTTTTATTTGTATTTATCAGCTCTATAGTGTTGACTTTGGACATCTGATTTCTCTATTTTTAGTCTTTTTTACATAAAAACCTCATGTATTTATCCATGAGGTTTCGTTATCAGGCATTGATTCCAAATGTCTTCATATCATTTTCAACTGTATCGATTCCGGCAATGCCAAAGTTCTTTACTAATACATTTGTAACATTCGGGGATAAGAATGCTGGTAATGTCGGTCCAAGATGAATGTTCTTGACGCCAAGATACAGTAATGCAAGAAGTACGATAACTGCTTTCTGTTCATACCATGCAATGTTGTAAGCTATTGGCAGATCATTGACATCATCTACACCAAAGATTTCCTTTAACTTTAATGCGATCAAGGCAAGTGAGTAAGAATCGTTGCACTGACCTGCATCTAATACTCTTGGAATACCATTAATATCTCCAAGATTCAGTTTATTGTACTTATACTTAGCACAACCTGCTGTTAAGATTACTGTGTCTTTTGGTAAAGCATTCGCAAAATCAGTATAGTAGTTCCTGGATTTCATTCTGCCATCGCATCCAGCCATAACAACAAACTTCTTAATAGCACCACTCTTGACTGCCTCAACAATCTGATCTGCTAATGCGAATACCTGATTATGCGCAAAACCACCTGTTATAGTTCCTGTTTCAATCTCAGTTGGAGATGGCAGTGTCTTAGCCTGAGCAATAATCTCTGAGAAATTCTTGGTTTCTCCATATGGAGCGTCTATATGTTTACAGCCTGGGTAACCTGCAGCACCTGTTGTCCATAATCTGTTCTTATAGGAATCCTTTGGTGGAACGATGCAGTTGGTTGTCATCAGAATAGGTCCATTGAAACTTTCAAACTCTGTATCCTGTTTCCACCATGCATTTCCATAGTTTCCCGCAAAACATGTATATTTCTTAAATGCAGGATAATAATGTGCTGGTAACATTTCACTATGTGTATATACATCAACACCTGTGCCTTCACACTGGTCCAATAACATTTCAAGATCTCTTAAATCATGACCGGAAATCAGAATAGCAGGATTCTTACGTACACCAATATCTACTTTTGTAATCTCAGGGTTTCCATATGCCTTTGTATTGGCAGTATCCAGTAAAGCCATTCCCTGTACACCATACTTACCTGTTTCCAATGTAAGCTGAACCAGATCATCTACACTCAGACTGTCATCCAGAGTCTTGGCAAGAGCTTCCTGCATGAATGCATCAACATCCTGATCATCCTGTAATAATGCATTGGCATGCTTGCTGTAAGCTGCTAATCCCTTTAAACCATATGTAATTAATTCTCTTAAAGAGCGGATATCTTCATCCTTTGTAGAGAGTACACCAACTTCCTCGGACATAGCCTTGAATACATACTCATTTCTGGATCCAAACCACTTGGAAGCTTCAGGCAAATTATTCCTGTCTTCTTCACTCAGAAGTTCAGTTAAATCCTTTTCTGTATTCAGTGTCTTTTCAATTCTGTCTTTAATTGCCTCATTATCAAAATTGGCATTTGTGATTGTTGTAAAGAGATTCACACTGACAAGATGATTAACTTCCCTGCTGATCTCCTTACCTTCTTTTCTTAATGCTGTAGTGACTGCTGAAAGACCTTTTGTGACGTAGATCAAGAGATCCTGCATGCCTGCAGTATCACTGCTCTTTCCACATACACCCGCAAAGCGGCATCCTTTACCACCGGCTGTTTCCTGACATTGGAAACAAAACATCTTTTCTTCCATTTACTGTTCTCCTCTTTTTACAAGTGAACAATACCAATAATCCCATCTGCTTTCTGTAACATATGTTACAGAAATAATTTATTTTTTTATACAAAAAGAGCTCCGCATAGCGGAACTCTTACTTGTAAAGATTATTGCTTTTCAGCAGCTTCTGATTCATCAGAAGAATCATCGGAAGTACCCAGAATGGAATCAGGCAGCTTTTCCTGCTGTGCTTCTTCCAGCTTTCTGTTTCTTTCTTCACGCTCTTCCTTGAGCTTAGCCGCAACAGCCTTGATTCTGCGCGTGGATTCACGGTCAAAGTCACGTCCGGTACCAGCTGGGATCAGTTTACCGATAATGACATTTTCCTTCAATCCTTCCAGATGATCGACCTTACCCTTGACAGCAGCGTCTGTCAATACACGGGTTGTCTCCTGGAATGATGCCGCAGACAGGAAGGAATCTGTTTCTACTGCAGACTTGGAAATACCTAACAGAATAGGTCCGAACTTGGCAGGTGTCTTGCCTTCCGCAAGCAGATCATCATTGATCTCATTCATACGATGCAGAGATAGTGTCTGGCCTGCACTGAGCTTGGAATCTCCACCATCCAGTACAATGACCTTCTTCAGCATCTGTCTGATCATAACTTCCAGATGCTTATCAGAAATATCAATAGACTGTGTAGAGTAAACCTTCTTGACTTCCTTCAGGATATATTCCTGAACAGCAGCTACACCAGCAACTTCCAGCAGTTCCTTAGGTGCTATCTGACCTTCCGTCAGCTTATCACCGGCATGAACCTTTGTACCAACCTTCATCCATGGTCTGATGATCTGGGACAGGTCGCACTTATGCTGGATAGACTCTGTTTCATTGGCAACAGTCACAATATGACCGATAACGTTGTCCTTGTTATCCTTGTTATCTTCAATAGCAGTGATTTCACCATCAATCTTGGAGATAACGGCAACACCCTTAGGTGTACGTGCTTCAAACAATTCTTCTACACGTGGAAGACCCTGTGTGATATCACCATTTGCAGTAACGGCACCACCGGCATGGAAGTTTCTCATAGTCAGCTGTGTGCCTGGTTCACCAATAGCCTGGGCTGCCATAATACCAACAGCTTCGCCTTCTTCTACCAGGTTGCCAGTAGCCATGTTACGGCCATAGCACTTACGGCAGATACCATTCTCTGCTTCACAGGTAAATACATTTCTGATCATTACCTGAGCATGTGCATCAGCACACTTCTGGGCTAATTCATCGGTCAGATATGTATCCTTTTCAACGATAACTTCACCTGTTTCAGGATCTGTTACATCATCGGCAGTATAGTATCCGGCGATTCTTTCAGACATAGACTCAATAACAGAACCATTCTTGTTGTCATAGAGAGCACCATAGGTATTCTCCTTAACCTGTCCGAACTGATCTGTATATGCCTTGGAACCATCAACGAGATAACCCTTCTCTGTTTCACAATCTTCTTCTGTGATAACAACTTCCTGGGCAACATCGACAAGTCTTCTGGTCAGATAACCAGATTCAGCAGTCTTCAGAGCAGTATCTGTAAGTCCCTTACGAACACCATGTGAGGAGTTGAAGAACTCAGATACAGTCATACCTTCACGGAAGGAAGAGTAAATAGGAACTTCGATAATAGATGGCTGATAACCCTTGGTCTTGGACTGTGTAGGACGAGCCATCAGACCTCTCATACCAGCTAACTGGGTGAAGTGGTTCTTGTTACCACGGGCACCAGATACAGCCATCATGTTGATAGGTGACATACGCGGTAAGGAAGCCATCAGTGTATCACCGACTTTATCCTTAACGTTACCCCATAATGTAGAGAACTGTGCCTCCCATTCCTGTGGTGTTAACAGACCTCTGTCTCTCAAGTGGTTCAGTACAGCAGCCTGCTTGCGTCCTTCCGCTACCATTTCATCCTTGTGAGGAGCTACCTTGATATCGGAAAGGGCAACTGTCATACCAGCAACCATAGAGTACTGATAACCAAGATCCTTCAGGTTATCCAGAATATCAGATGTACGAGGTGTTGGTGAATGGATAGAACCATCGCCATTCTTGTACTTGTCGAAGATAGCCGCAATCAGATTTCCAAGATCTTTCTTCTTGAATTCTGCGTGGATCTTACGACCGGAAATTTCTTTCTTGATATCTGTTCCCATTGGTACAAATTCACTGTCAGGTGTAGCCTTCAGTGTCTCTGCATTTGTCTCATTGAGATATGGGAAATCATCAGGCATAGCCTGGTTAAAGATAATCTTACCAACAGTAGTAATCAGATACTTCTGATTCTGTTCTTCTGTAAATCCTGTCTTATGCAGAGAAGCACCTGGTAAGGCAATTCTTGAATGCAGATGTACTACACCTGTCTGATATGCCATCAGTACTTCATTAGGATCCTTGAAAACATGGCCTTCATTATCGCCATATCTTCTCCATCTCTCTGCTTCAACATGCTCATCTAACTTGTCCAGAGCATCAGCCTTGTTATAGAACTCCTGTGCGGTTTCTTCCATGTTCAGATAGAAGTTACCCAGAACAAGGTCCTGACCAGGTGTAACGATAGGCTTACCATCCTTAGGACCAAGGATGTTGTTTGCACCAAGCATCAGTACTTCTGTCTCAGCTCTTGCCATTTCACTTAATGGAAGATGGACAGCCATCTGGTCACCATCGAAGTCTGCGTTAAAGGCAGGACATACTAATGGATGTACACGGATAGCTCTTCCTTCAACTAACTTAGGGAAGAAGGACTGAATACCTAATCTGTGTAATGTAGGTGCTCTGTTCAGGAATACAGGGTGACCATCAATGACCTTTTCAACACAATCCCAGACTCTTGGATCCTGACGGTTAATCAGTTTCTCAGCTGTTTTTGGATTCGATGCGACCTGTTCATTGACGAGTTCGTTAATGACAAACGGCTTATACAGCTGTAATGCCATTTCCTTTGGCAGACCACACTGCCACATCTTTAACTTAGGCCCGATTGCAATAACAGAACGGCCAGAGAAGTCAACACGCTTACCTAACAGGTTCTGACGGAAACGTCCCTGCTTACCCTTTAAGGAATGAGACAGTGACTTTAATGCACGTCCACCTGCACCAGTAATCGGCTTGGATCTTCTGCCATTATCAATCAGAGCATCAACTGCTTCCTGCAGCATTCTCTTTTCATTCTGGACAATGATTGCAGGTGTACCAAGTTCCAGCAGCTTCTTCAGACGGTTATTACGGGTAATAACTCTTCTGTAAAGATCATTCAGATCACTAGTCGCAAAGCGGCCACCATCCAGCTGCAGCATTGGTCTTAAATCCGGTGGAATAACCGGTAATACAGTCAATACCATCCATTCAGGCTTGTTGTCTGAATTCAAGAAAGCTTCAACAGTCTCCAGGCGCTTGATTAACTTCTTGCGCTTTTCACCATTAGCCTTCTGCAACTCTTCCATGATCTGATCATATTCAGCCTGAACATCTACCTGTTCCAGCAGAGTTTTGACTGCTTCTGCACCAGTCTGGGCAGTAAAGCTGCCCGGACCATACAGAGCTGTATTCTCTCTGAGTTCCTTCTCAGAAAGAATCTGCTTGTACTGAAGCTTTGTATCACCAGCATTAGTAACAACCCAGCTGACAAAGTAAACTACTTCTTCCAGCTGCTTAGGTGGAATATCCAGAAGCAGAGACATTCTGCTTGGAATTCCTCTTAAATACCAGATATGGGCAACCGGCGCAGCCAGTTCAATATGACCCATGCGTTCTCTACGTACCGATGACTTGGTAATTTCAACACCGCAACGGTCGCAGATAACACCCTGATAGCGGATCTTCTTATACTTTCCGCAAGCACACTCCCAGTCCTTTGTAGGACCGAAGATACGCTCACAGAACAGACCATCACGCTCAGGCTTCTGAGAACGATAGTTGATTGTCTCAGGCTTCTTTACTTCGCCATAAGACCATTCACGAATTTTCTCAGGTGATGCAAGTCCGATTTTAATCGCTGTAAAGTTATTGATATTCATCTGACTTCATCCTCCTTACTTGTCTTCTTCCGGTGTATCGTCATCCACACCCATATCGAAACCGACTTCAGCAGCCTCAGGAACATCTTCTTCCAATCCCTTGCGGATTGTCAGATCATCCTGATTCATAGCGTCATTGACAATATTCTGACGGCTCATATCAAGACTTGTTTCTTCCTTGAGTTCTTCCTGTTCCATCTGCTTCAGATCCATCTCGTTGCCATCATCATCCATCATGCGGATATCGAGGGCAAGAGCCTGCAGTTCATGTACCATAACGCGGAAGGATTCCGGAATACCTGGTTCAGGCATATCCTTGCCCTTGACGATAGCTTCATAAGTCTTTGTACGACCCATGATATCATCAGACTTAACGGTAAGAATTTCCTGTAATGTATGTGCAGCACCATAACCTTCCAGTGCCCAGACTTCCATTTCACCAAATCTCTGGCCGCCATTCTGTGCCTTACCACCTAATGGCTGCTGTGTAACTAATGAGTATGGACCTGTAGCACGGGCATGCAGCTTATCATCAACCATGTGTGCAAGCTTGATCATATACATGACACCAACAGCGATACGTTCATCGAACGCTTCACCTGTCATACCATCATGCAGGACATACTTTCCATCCGGTGATACGTTAGCTTCCTTCATGATGTCCTTCAGATCATCATTGGATACACCATCGAATACCGGTGTGGCAAACTTGACATTCAATGCTTTGGCAGCCATGCCTAAATGCAATTCAAGCACCTGACCAATGTTCATACGGGAAGGAACACCGAATGGGTTCAGCATGATATCAATCGGTGTACCATCTTCCATGAACGGCATATCTTCGATTGGGTTAATACGGGAAATGACACCCTTGTTACCATGACGGCCGGCCATCTTGTCACCTTCAGAGATCTTTCTCTTCTGGACGACATAAACCTTGACGACTTCATTGACACCCGGAGCCAGTTCCTTGTTTTCCTTGCGGTTGAACACTCTGATAGAGTGAACGATACCAGCACCGCCATGCGGTACTTTCAGAGAGTTATCTCTGACTTCTCTGGACTTCTCACCAAAGATAGCTAATAACAGTTTTTCTTCAGGAGATACTTCAGACTGTCCCTTTGGTGTAACCTTACCAACAAGGATATCGCCTTCCTTGACTTCTGCACCTACCATGATAATACCGCGGCCATCCAGGTTACGGCATACACTCTCGGATACATTCGGAATATCTCTTGTGATCTCTTCCGGCCCAAGCTTTGTATCTCTGCACTCAATGTCATATTCTTCAATATGAACTGATGTATAGAAATCTTCAGACTGCATTCTTTCAGACATGATGATGGCATCCTCATAGTTATAGCCATGCCATGTCATGAAGGCTACAGTGACGTTCTGGCCTAATGCCAGTTCCCCATTCTGCATTGCAGGTCCATCAGCCAGAATATCTCCAGCTTTGACCTTCTCACCATCCCAGACAATCGGTCTCTGGTTCAGGCATGTGGAAGCGTTGGATCTTGTAAACTTAACCAGATCATATGTATGTTCATTGCCATCATCTTCTGTGACAACAATCTTGCATGCATCAACATATGTAACAACACCATCTGCAGTTGCGACAATTGCAGCACCAGAATATCTTGCTACAGCGTGTTCCATACCGGTTCCTACATATGGAGAATGTGGATTAAGTAACGGAACTGCCTGTCTCTGCATGTTGGCACCCATCAGAGCTCTATGACCATCATCGTTTTCCAGGAAAGGAACGCATGCGGTCGCTACAGATACAACCTGACGTGGGGATACATCTGCGTAGTCAACATCCTTGCGGTCAACCATGACAGTTTCACCCGCAATTCTCGCGACAACCTGATCACCAACCAGCTTGCCATCCTTGACTTCATCTACCTGGGCAATGACATGATCATATTCTTCACTGGCATCCATATAGACAACATCATCAGTTAATGTGCCGTCTTTCTTAACCTTACGGTATGGTGTTTCAATGAAACCATATTCATTTACCTTGGCATATGTTGTCAGGTAGTTAATCAGACCAATGTTTGGTCCTTCAGGTGTTTCAATCGGACAGATTCTTCCATAGTGAGAGTTATGAATATCACGTACTTCAAATCCTGCACGTTCTCTTGTTAATCCACCAGGACCTAATGCAGAAATACGTCTCTTGTTAGAAAGTTCTGCAAGTGGGTTTTCCTGATCCATGAACTGGGAAAGCTGGGAAGAAGAGAAGAACTCACGGATAGCAGCTGTTAAAGGTCTTGTATTTGTTAACTGCTTAGGAGTTAAACCTGCCACATCACTGATGGACATTCTTTCCTTAACAACTCTTTCCATTCTGGATAAACCGATACGGAACTGGTTCTGAATCAGTTCACCAACCGTTCTGACACGTCTGTTTGCCAGCATATCGATATCATCCTGTGTACCAACCCCATCCAGCATTGTCAGCTGATAGTTATACAGTGCATACATATCACTCATTGTGATTGTGTGCTTGTCATTCAAAGGATCGATACCAATCAGATTAACAACTGTACCTTCAGATGTCTTGACCTTGATTTCCTGTACTGCTGCGCCAACAAGCCATAAAGATACATTCTCATTGTTTGTAGCTTCAGAGACAATAGCTTCCTTACGTGCTGTTGTCAGCTTCTCAACAGACTGATCCGGTAAGTATCTGTCAACCAGATATTCACCATCTTCATCACAAAGATCTGCACCATTTTCAGTAGCTCTGCCAATGACATACATACGGGAGCCAAGATTCAGAACTGCATTGACATTGTCATTGTTAACCTTTACTTCCTGGGCAATAATGCCAGTGTAAACAGTAACTTCAGAGAATTCCCTGGCAATAGCCTTGGCATCTTCTAATGTCAGTACTGTGCCTTCTTCAAACTGTGTACTTTCCTTCTTGCCATTCAGATCTGTAGCCAGGATTCTGCCTACTAATGCATATGTATCCTTTGTGGAAACAAGTGCCGTATTAGGATGAGAGAATCTGTGCACAAAAGGCAGAGCCTTCATCATGACGCCCTTGTTAATCTCATCACGCAGTTCATTACGCTTGGTCTTGTCAATCAGTGTATTCTTCTTGGCTAATACCTTGCCATCTGCGCCAATCAGATCCTGAGCCAGCACATGACCTTCCATACGGTCAAGAATGTTCAGCTTCTTTCTGACTTTATAGCGCCCTGCCTTAGTCAGATCGTATCTTCTGTAATCGAAGAACTTCGCATCCATTAAAGACAATGCACCATCTACAGTCGCAATTTCATCTGCACGCTGGTTTTCATAAACTGTTAATAAGGCATCATTTGTTGTATTTGTCTTATCAGCGTCCAATGTATTGCGTACTTCTTCATAGTTTCCAAATACAGAAGTATACAGAAGCATGTAATCATTCTGGAATGCACGTTCTTCCTGATCTATGATGACATCTGTATGTACATCCATTCCTAAAGACTTCAGGAATTTCTGCATATTGGTTGTATCGTAGGCATCTTCACCCTTTTCAAGATTCAGGGACATGCCGATTGACTTGAACAGAATTGTAGAAAGAATCTTTCTTCTGCGGTCAATAGATACATTCATAATGCGTCCAAGAGCTGCCTTCTTATCATCGCTCATGAACTCCAGCCAGGTTCCACGGGAAGGAATCAGCTCGGATGAATATGTATCCTTACCAGTCTTTTCTTCTGTAGATACATCAAAGTATGCTCCAGGAGATCTTACAATCTGAGATACAATGACACGCTCTGCGCCATTGATGATAAACGTACCCGTTGGTGTCATTAACGGGAAGTCACCCAGGAATACTTCTTCATACTTGGTTATGATTTCACCTGTGTCAGAGTCCAGAATTTCCAGCTCCATCTTCGCTCTTAAAGGAGCACAGTAATTCGTTTCTCTGTACTTGCATTCATTGATTGAATACTTTGGTTCCCCAAACTCATAATCAAGGAATTTCAGCCGGATATTACCGGCATAGTTGGAGATCGGATAAATATCCTCAAAGACCTCCCGGATGCCATCCTTCAGAAACCAGTCAAAGGAATCTGTCTGAATACCGGTTAAATCCGGCATTTCCAGAGAAGAACTTACTTTGGAATAGTCTCTGCGAACAGCTTTGTTGCCATAATGCACAACGTGGTATGTCTGTTTATTTTCCATTTACGCCATCCTTTCGCCTGCATCGCAAAACGTCGAAAAAGGGTGAAATAACCCTTACCCTGTATAAACGACTCTTTTACAAGTTAGAATACTATCATGATACTGTCAATCCGTCAATTTTTCTGCCATTAAAACCCAATAACCTTTATCTCTGGTTACTATTTCACAATTATTGAATATGGATTCTATCTTCTTTAGGGCACTTTCCGCACCCTGCTGTCTTCTGATTACAGCATACAATTTACCATGATCACATAAATGATCATAGGAATCTTCAAACATCTTATAGATTACTTTCTTTCCTGCCCTAATAGGTGGATTGGTAATAATTGTGTTGAAGCTATCAGTAATCTTTTCAAAACCATTCGAGACATATGCATGAATCTTTACCTGATTCTTTTCTGCGTTGATCTCAGTCAGTTCAACAGCTCTTGGATTTACATCAACGGATGAAACGTCTGTCTGCGGATACAATTTCTGTATAACAGTACCTACTGGTCCATATCCGCAGCCAAGGTCCAGTATCTTTCCAGATAACGGTTCTTTCGTACATGTCTCTAACAGGACCATGGTTCCATAATCCACACCTGTCTTGGAAAATACTCCATTATCTGTAACAAAAGTGAACAGATTGCCCAAAAACCGGAAAGAATGTTCCTTCCGGTTTTCTTTCAGATTGCGGTTGTCGGTAAAATAGTGTGCCGTATGACTGCATTCCTTTCTTATGGGCAGAAAGACCGAATGACTTCGGTCTTTCCATTCATATCTGTTCAGTTAAAAACTTACTTTGTTTCTACAGTTGCGCCTGCATCTGTGAGCTGCTTCTTGATGTCTTCAGCTTCTTCAGGAGATACATCCTTCTTGATCTCTGCTGGTGCAGAATCAACGAGCTTCTTAGCATCAACAAGGCCAAGACCTGTAATAGCTCTGACAGCCTTGATAACAGCAACCTTGGAGTCGCCAACTTCCTTCAGTACTACTGTAACGGATGTTGGAGCAGCAGCTTCTTCAGCAGCTGGTGCAGCAGCAGCTACCGGAGCAGCAGCGGAAACGCCATACTTATCTTCAATTGCCTTTACGAGATCATTCAGTTCAAGAATTGTAGCTTCATCAAGATATGCAAGAATATCTTCCTGTGTTAACTTTGCCATTTTAATTTTCCTCCTAATTTACTGCTCAAGCGGCAGCCTCTTCTTTTGGTGCTTCTTCAGCTGCAGGAGCATCTCCTCCAGCGTTCTTCTTCTCCGCTACTGCATTAACCGCACGTGCGAATGCAGAAACCGGAGCGTTCAGTACAGATAACAGCATTGACAGCATGCCATCTCTGTTTGGTAATGCGGAGAGCTGTGCAATTGTCTCAGGTGTAACTACCTTACCCTCTACAATACCGCCTTTGAGTACGAGTGCTTCATGCTTCTTGGCAAACTTTGCCATGATGCGTGCTGCACCTGTTTCATCACTACCGAATGCTAATGCATTTGGACCTGCCATGTACTCCTTGAGGTCAGGATAACCCGCCGCATCAGCAGCCTTGCTTGCGAGAGTGTTTTTATAAACCTTCATCTCTACGCCTTCAGCTCTTAATGCTCTGCGGAGTTCTGTGACTTCTGCGACTGACAGACCACGATACTCAGCGACAACGGTAGATGAAGAATTTGCGAGCTTGTCCT
This sequence comes from Erysipelotrichaceae bacterium, assembly GCA_019415435.1. GTDB lineage: Bacteria > Bacillota_I > Bacilli_A > Erysipelotrichales > Erysipelotrichaceae > Bulleidia. The sequence continues at coordinate 1,338 of DXZE01000047.1, read as the reverse complement.
GGATCTCAGAAACAACACTCTGCTTTGACTCTAAAACAGTCTGATTCATTACTTCACCTTCCTATCTTGTTATCGCATACACATAAATAAACCCTCGCGGAATCAGCGAGGGCCTTAAAAGTCTTTCTTAACTTTCAATTACCTCGGTAACATCATTAAGCTTCCGCCGTTACTGTCTATGGTATTTGATAACATCAATCATAATAGCTTTTCTTATATTTTCTGTCAATGTTTTTTCTTGAAAACTGCCATAAATACCATGTATTTATGTACAATAACTATATGAGAAACACAACAGAAGGAAACATGCCATTTGGAAAATGGCATACATATTATCGTATTGTTCATGGTGGTGAGAAAACACCAATCATTCTTTTACATGGCGGACCTGGTTCTACCCACAACTACTTTGAAGTATTAGACTGCCTGGCAGATACTGGCAGGGATGTCATCATGTATGATCAGTTAGGCTGTGGTAATTCTTATGTGGATAACGAACCTGACTTATGGCGTAAGGAAACATGGATAGAAGAATTGGAAACTCTCAGAAACTATCTGAATTTAAAAGAAACGTATCTTTTAGGACAGTCCTGGGGAGGTATGCTGGAGATTGCCTACATGGTTGACAAGCATCCAAAAGGAATTAAAGGCCTTGTTCTTTCATCTACCTTATCTTCTGCCTCTTTATGGGCACATGAACAGCACAGATTGATATCATTCATGTCTGAAGAAGATCAGAATGCAATTTTAAATGCTGAAAAGAACAATGACTGGAATAATGAAGCATATCTCAAGGCCAATGATCATTTCATGAAGCTCCATTGTGCAGATATTAGAGAAGGTGATCCGGAATGTCTGACCAGAAAGAAAAAGTCAGGTACAGAATCTTATCTTTATGCCTGGGGTCCGAATGAATACAATCCAACTGGTACATTAAAAGATTTTGAATATACAGATCAGTTACAGGACATATCCGTACCATGTCTGATCATGTCAGGCACAAACGATCTCTGTACGCCGCTTGTCGCAAAGACCATGTATGATCATCTGAAGGATGTACAGTGGGAACTGTTTGATGGCGCAAGGCATATGTGTTTTGCGGAACAGACTGAACATTATTGTGATGTATTAAGTAAATGGTTATCCAGCCATGACTGAAAGGAGAATGTATGGATACAGTCATTGAAGTTATTGCCATCATCATTATCTGCCTTGCGGCATTTGTTTACTTCAGATCTTTAGGAAATCAAGCGGGAATCCTCGGCCATTCAATGACCGAATAGTTCACAAAAATTTTTTAATCGGTAGAAGCCACGCCCCTTTATGGGGCGGTTTTGC
>DXZE01000046.1 GCA_019415435.1 Erysipelotrichaceae bacterium | reverse complement strand
GAGCAGCTTGGCGTGGATCGGCTGTTTGTCGATGAAGCACATGCTTTCAAAAATCTTTTTTTATATACAAAAATGCGTAATGTTGCCGGAATTTCTACATCAGAAGCCGCGAAATCAACAGATATGTTCAACAAGTGTCAGTACATGGATGAAATCACTGGCGGTCGCGGTGTTGTCTTTGCAACGGGAACCCCTGTGAGCAATTCCATGACAGAGCTGTATACGATGATGCGTTATCTGCAGTACGATACGCTGAATGAAAAAAATCTGCAGTTATTCGATGCATGGGCTTCAACATTTGGGGAAACCACTACTTCCATAGAATTAGCACCGGAAGGAACCGGATACCGGGCAAGAACACGGTTTGCAAAATTCTACAATCTGCCGGAATTAATGAGCATCTTCAAAGAGGTTGCCGATATCAAAACGGCGGATCAGCTGCATTTGCCTGTCCCGGATGTGGAAAGCAAAACGGTGGTTGTGGAACCGTCAGAAATACAACAGGAGATGGTCAAGAGCCTGTCTGAGCGTGCTACCAAGGTACATAACGGTTCGGTTGATCCATCCGAAGACAACATGTTAAAAATAACGTCTGATGGTCGGAAAATCGGCTTGGATCAGCGTCTCATGAATGATGCTCTGCCGGATGATCCGAACAGCAAGGTAAACGCCTGTGTAAAGAATGTTCTGCAGATATGGAAGGATGGCGCAGAGAATCGGCTGACGCAGTTGATCTTCTGCGATATGTCCACGCCAAAGCCGGGGACGTTCAATGTTTACGATGATATCAAGGAAAAGTTGATTGTATCCGGTGTGCCGGAATCGGAGATCGCATTCATCCATGATGCCGGAACGGAAGAAAAGAAAAAGGCTCTTTTCGCAAAGGTGAGAGCCGGAGAAGTGAGAATTCTGTTTGGTTCCACGCAGAAAATGGGGGCCGGGACAAACGTGCAGGATCGTCTGATTGCCGTACATCATCTGGATGTTGGATGGCGTCCGGCGGATATGACGCAGAGGAACGGCAGAATAGTCCGGCAGGGAAATATGAATCCGAAGGTATATATCTACCAGTACGTAACAAGTGGAACGTTCGATGCCTATCTCTGGCAGACCCTGGAAACCAAGCAGAAATACATATCACAGATCATGACAAGCAAAGCACCTGTGCGCTCCTGTGAGGATATGGATGAACAAGTGCTGAATTTTGCGGAAGTCAAGGCATTATGCGAGAACAATCCTCTGATCAAAGAGAAGATGGATCTAGATATCCAGGTATCGAAACTAAAGGTGCTGAAAGCAAATTACAAAAATGAACAGTACATGCTGCAAGATAAAATTCTGCGGTATTACCCGGAAAAAATTCAGCAGCAGAAAAACATCATCAGCGGGTATCAGAAAGATATTCAGACTGCGGAGCAGCATCCGCAGGGTAAAGACGGATTCGTCGGCATGACCGTGAATAATAAGTTTTATGAAAAACGTGAAGATGCAGGGCAGGCGATTCTTTCCGCTTGCAAGCATTTCACAGGTCTGCTGACCAAGAATATCGGTTCCTATCGCGGGTTTAACATCGAACTGACGTATGATTCGTTTGAGAATAAATTCCGAGCCGGGCTGAGAGGAGAACGGCTTCACGCTGCCGTATTGGGTGACAGTGCAAGTGGAAATATCACACGTCTCGATAACGTGATTGACGGTATTCCGGACGAACTCACGGTAGCAAAGGCAATGTTGGAAGACTTTCAGAGACAGGAAAAAGCATCTAAAGAAGCACTCGGAAAACCGTTTGAACAGGAAGAAGAGCTAAAGCAGAAGAATGACCGACTGGAAGAGTTAAATGCCTTGCTGAATGTTGATGAAAAGCCAGAAAATGTACAGACTGATGACATTGTAGAAGGTGATGGTCAAACATCTGAAGAGCATCAAGGGAATAATGAATATAACTATATGGGAATGTAAAAATATCTGGCGAAATGCCGGATTTTTCTATGAAAGGGAAAGCAAATATGGAGAATAATGAGAACAAGCAAAAGTTTACAGAAGAACAGCTGAAGAGACTAGAAAAGTACTATCTGTTTCTTAGCGGAATGGAAGAACCGGAAGAATATTATGAGGAAGATCAGTGAGACTATGGCAGCGGAAAAAGAAAATAACATATTTCGTAATGGAGATGCACTAAATACAGTATTAGGTGGAATATATCTCAAACTCGTGCCGTCTCATACTGTGAACCGTACAAATTTTCTGCGGAAAGATTTTGGTGACATATCTCTCATATATTGCACAACAATTCTTAATGGAAAAGATGATATTCTGACAAAATACACGCCGGAAATTTTAGGTTTAGATGCTTCTGAATTTATGCAAAAGGCAGAAGCTGCAGCTGAAAAGAATCATCCGGCAACTATAACACCGATTACAGACATCCTTGGCCTTCCAGAACAGAATGGTATGCAAATCTATGTTTTGGAGACAAAAGGATCGCAATATGGCGCGGCAGCAGCGGCGTATACAACTGCAATGAGTTCAATGGTGCATAATTTTGGTTCGGGTGTATATGTGATTCCCTCATCAATATTCGAGTGTCTTGTAATTCCAGACGATACCTTGCAAAAGACAAAGGAACTGGACAGAATGATCCGGGCTGTGAATGCAAACAATGTAGACATTCTGGATCAGCTGTCAAATCATGTATATCACTACGATGCTCAATATGGATTGGAGCTCGGAAGTGCATATGAGCAGCGGAGAAATGAAGAACTCGGTTATGATCCTGGCAATATCTACAGAGGATTCTGAAGAAACTACAGTATTAAAGAAAAAGCAGAGTGAGCAAGAAACACGGTATCAGTATGACTAACATCATTACAACAGAAGTGAGGCGATGCGATTGGATTATTTGGAAGAAGTGAGAAGCCGTGGGCTGAATTCTGATCAGATGAATGAAGTAAAAACCGGACTTCGCAATGGCCTGAGTACAACACAGGTCAATCTGTATGCCAAGCCGGAATACGATTTCATGCAGATGCAGGAGATACGTCTGGCGTTAGAGCATGGCATGAGTGAGAGGGAGATTGCTGCGTTTGCAAGCCCGGGAATCGATTATAAGGCGATGCAGTACACCAGAATGCAGATCGAAGACCTCAATTCGGTGAAGGAAACCGCAGATGCAGATCTGAGAAAGAAACATATACGGAATATTGTGATTGCTCTTTCCGGCGTAGCTGTGGCGCTTCTGATCGCCTTTGTCGGCTTCCACATGAATGATTATCTTAACGTCCGGAATCAGACGCTTAATCTGAGCCTAAAGGAAGATACTGTAACACTTGCGTATGATGCGCCGTTTGCCGCCACGGACTATGTATCGGACTATACTAAGCAGTCCGGTGTGCAGCTCATACTGCCAAGCAACGTGGATACGAAGAAGTTAGGGGAACAAGAAGCCGTATATACATTGAAAAATTCCATGAAATCTATCACAAAGACGCTAACAATCAATGTGGTGGATCAAGAAGCACCTGTGATTACACTGAATACACATGAAGTCACGCTGACAAGAGGAACAGATACATTTTCTGGCAAGGCATATCTTACATCAGCGGTTGATGATGTGGATGGTGATCTGACAGAGCATGTGACATGGAATGATCCGGACAGTTCTGCTGATCAGCAGACTGTTCAGTTCAAAGTTACGGATTCATCCGGCAATACGGGAACTGCTGATCTGATCGTACATTTTAAAGACCCCGATCCTGCGCCGGAGCCGGAAACAATCATTATTTACAAGAATTCAGATAGTGGAACTAAAAGCTCCGGCAGCAGCTCTAACACAACCGGATCATCCTCATCATCTGTAAGCCACGGCACAGCAGATTACTTGTTTTCGGATGGCTACGATATGGACACTGCCTATCAGGCTTGTATCGCGGCTGGATCTGCACATGGAGCGTACTCTTGTAAACCGCTTACCGGATCAGATGGCTTATACACTGGCTATGAACTAACTTATTAATACTTGGGGGCGTTTCGCCCCCGAAAGGGTTCTCAGCATAGCTCTGGGGGCGTTTCGCCCCCAGACATTACAAGGTTTAGCATATGAAAACAGAAAAATACAATTCAATTACAGCAGCAAGAATGCTTATCAAAGGGTATGCAGGTTTTCTTCCTGCCAATGCTCTTATGGGAATTTCTAATCTAATTAAAGTTATTGGTTATCCTTCCGGTCTGCCGGAAAACGTAAAGTGGAAAATGATGTCAGATTATTCCTTTGACATTGACGAAAGAGCGCCATGTCTTATTTACGCAAATTCGTTGAAGATGAATGGAACGGACTATTTGATTGATACTGCTTCTTCATCGGTGTTTGAAAGGAGCAATACATAATGGCAGACAGAATTACCCAATATACAATTACGCTTCCGGGAGACAGTTTTTCCTTTAAAACCATGGAAGATGGAAATGCAACATTTTCTTTTCCGGATGACTGTCCATATGCCGGACGATATTTCTACGTTCTGCAAAGCACTGTACAGCAGTCAAATGACGGCTACTGTGTTACAGATCAGCTGGATCATGAGGTTGCTCTGATCAATCCCAGAGATCATACATTTAAAATGATCACTTGGGAAATTTTGTGTCTGCAGATTGAAATTTATAAGAGAGAAAATAAGGAGAAATTAAAAAATGAAAAGAATTAAAACAATTATGACATCATCTTTATCCGCACTTATTATGGCATTTATGGCAACAACTCCTGTTCACGCAGCCGGTAATGGCATGGATACAGGTGCGATGCAAAGTTGGATCAGAGGGTATCTTGATCCGTTAGAAACAGTATTGCTCTGGGCAATTCCGACAATTCTTGGTATCTATCTGCTTATCAAAGCTATTACGTTCTTTTCCAAGGAATCTGAAGGAGAACAGCAGAAGCCATATTGGGCAAGCGTTAAGACTGGACTGATCGTTGGTGTTGTTGCTGAGTCTGTAACAGTACTGCTGAAAATATTCGGCATTAACGGCTGATATATCATTTCAAAAAGGAGGTGATTGAATGGGAGAAAGCCTTGTTCGCCAGGTATTATGGGCAATGTGCCGGATGATGTTAAAATTCACGGATGGAGCATACAATATTGTTTCATCCGTTTTTAAGTTAAATTTGAGCAACTTTTCGTGGATTTGGAAAGTGTATTGGGTGCTTTGCGCTGCAATCGGGCTTTTCATCACGGCAAGAATTGTGACCATGATCGTCAGATCATACTATGATGATTCTCTTGGTACTAAAATTCATGGCATCGATGTACTGAATCGTGTGATATCGGTTCTTTTGATTATTTCGCTGATCCCTGTGGTACTTCCGCTCTTATCGACGGCAGTATCCGCTGCGACGGATGCGGTTATGTCGGAGCAAAGCAGCTTGCCGTCTGATCTGATTATCGAAGCCGGAAATGCTGATGGCAATGTGATTACATTAGAAGAAGGACAGCATTATATAGATGTAATTACAACAAAAACAATTAATAACAAAAGTATAGGACCGGTTGGAGAGTATCAATATATTCCGGATATGGAAAATATCCTTCTGATCACGCTTCTCGGCGGCATCTCTGTATACTGCTATCTCATGATAGCTATACAGATTGTGCAGCGTCTGGTGGGGTTGATTATGAAGATATTCATCGCGCCATATGCTGTGTCCGGCTTGGTTGACCCAGCTGATCAAAGTACCAGTATGTGGGTTCGGCTGTGCCTGTCAGATTTTCTTGTCGCATTTTTCCAACTGGTAATGGTTCGTCTTGTTTTGGAAATCTGTTTATCACTGCCCGGCTCAATTACCGGGCTTGCAAAAGGGATCGTCTTTCTTGGAGCGTCAATCGCTGTTGTTGTCGCGCCTTCCGGTATTGCACAGCTGCTCGGTGGTGATGTAGGCGCACAGACCGCAATGCAGAGCATGCAGACGCTGATCGCCGTGAAGAATGCCACAGATACAAGCAAAAGAATGGCACTTGCAATGGGCACAAAGGCTGTGATGGCCACAACTGGCCTGACGGCAGCCGGAACATATGGTATTGGCAGAGTGATGGGTGGTAAATCGCTGAATCCTAACAAATTCAATGGCGGCGGTCCGGGTGCTTCTGGTGGTTCTGGCAGTGCATCAGGTGGGGCAATGAATCCCGGATCAGCTGCTTTCAATGCCCCGCCAACAGATAAACAAATGAAAGCGGCACAGGCATTAGGAATTCCGGGCGCAGAAAACATGTCGCGCGGAGAACTGTCTCTGGCGCTTGAAGAATATGGAGCAGGAAGAAGTTATTTTGGCGAAGGTGGATCTAATGGGGAAAATCTACGTGAAGGATCAGCTGGTTATGATCCATCTTTAACGCCGGAGCAGAATGGAGAAGTCAGCAGCATCCGCGCAGGACTGACACGGGGTGGAACTTTAGCCGGAAGATTGGCTGATTTCAATTCAAGTAACGGCAGAATGATTGGCAGAATGACAAATGCCATGGCATCACACATGTATTCGGCAGCTACTAAGCGGATATTTGATCATCGGAGTTATTCAAGGACTGGCCGGGTGGCAAGCTTCTATCAAAATTTAACGCAGACTGACAATACATTAAGAAGGGCAAACAGCTTGCAGCAATTTCAGGAGTCCACACAGAATTCGATCAATGATGCGCTGAAAGGAAGCCAGACTAAGGATATGTTCTAAAAATCCGGTGAAATGCTGGGATTTTAGAAGAAAGGGAAAATCCGGCAAAACGCCGGAAATAAGATTGCATAAATGGATGAATATAAGGAACTGCGCTTTACAGCGCCAAAAGATTTTAAGAAGGGCAGATTGATCCTCGGACGTTTTCGATTGATTGATCTGATTATTTTGATTGTCTCAATTTTGTTTTCGTTAATTGGTACAATCATGTACATTACATTGGTAAAGCACTTCCATATCGGAGTGCTTTTGTTATTTATGCTGCCCGGAGTGTTGGCATATGCGCTGACTTTTCCGGCCGGAATTTATCATAACTATTTAATGTGGATCAAAGTATATATTCGCCAATGGCAGGAACCAAAACAGTATATATGGGAAGGGGTGTACCAACACGATGAAGAAACAGGCAGCGCGCAGAATGACGCGGATTGAGAAAACAAAAGCAAAAGACCTGAATAAGAAGACTGCCGCAGCAAAAAAAATCCGTGAAAAGCTGAAGTCAACGCTAAACTGGATGGATGTAAAACGCGTAACGGATGATTCAATCATCATCGAACGCGACAAGAAGAAATACATTGTAAAAGGTATTAAAGTGCAGCCACATAATATCTTTTTGGATGATTCCGTTGACCAGCAGCAGTGGGTAGAAGCACTGCGGTTCTGTCTGAATCAGACACAATGTGATCTGTATTTTTCCTTCGTATACTCTCCTGTCAATATGGATATGCATATCAATGCACTGTCACAGGAGCAGGAATCAGAATCAGACATCACATGCCGGACGATGATTCATGATGATTTGAACAAAATATACGAATTCCAGGAAACTCATAAGGAAAAAGAGTTTTTCATTATGATCCGGGACACAGATGAGAAACGGCTTCATAAGAATCTGCAGGATCTGTATAACCATTGGTATGGTGCAGGCTTCTATCCGTCAATTCTGAATCAGCGCGACTATTATTCATATCTGATGTTTGTGTTTGAAAATACGTTAATCAATGACTATGTATTCAGTAGGGGACTGCTTTCGTATCTGAATACCAAGATTGAGTATGATGCTGTTAAAGATCAGTATGAAGAAGTGGATCATACGCCGGACTTTCACCAATTTGGAGAGCCAATCTGGAATGTAAAAGATGATGCAAATCTGATCCAGCGTTCCAAGCTGGCACCTACGTATCTGAAATTTACTGCTCACCATGTAGAGATTGGAGATCGGTACTGCAAGTATCTTCTTGCGGTATGCCTTCCTCCGGTATGTGGTCTGGCCTTGCTGACAAATTACCTGAATGATCCGAATGTGAAAGTATTTATGAATCTGAAACTTTCGGATTTGGATATGTCAAAGATTCTGAATAAGGCATACCAGGCTGATCTTGCTAAGTTGGATCGGACAAAAGATGAGACAGAGAAAAGCCGTTTGATGCAGGGGCTGGAATCACAGCAGGAATACATCAAAGATATTGTTCGCAAGAATGACCGCACATTTAATACGACCATCATATTCCGCGTTTCTGCGGACAGCTTGCAGGCGCTGAATGATTCAGTTAGACGTTTGAAAGATCGTCTGCAGACGGAAGGATGGCGGATTGTGAACTGCAATGGGCTGCAGGAATCAATCATGCGCGAATCTACACCATTATTTGTAGAGGCGGGAATTGATCCGGTTATTCGTGACAATTACGGTACGCCGCTCACATCGGATGGTATATCGGGATTATGGCCTTTCATTTTTGAAACGTTGGATGATCCACAGGGAATGCTGCTTGGTGAGGAATTGCAGAACAGAGGAAAAATTTTTCTTGATCCGTTCTTCTATCTGCACAATCCGGAGATTGCAAAAGACATAAATCGTGTCAACGGAAACTTCATTATTGCCGGACGCGCGGGTTCCGGAAAGACCACAGCGATGAATCTTCTTGTTCGCAATTTCATTAAAAACAAGACGCAGATTGTATGGGTTGATCCAGAAAACAAAAACGAAAAACTGACCAAGCATTATAAAGGCACATACATCGACTGGGGCAAAAGAGGAAACGTAATAAATCCATTTGACTTAAAACCAATTTCTTTTGATCCGGATGATGATGATCCAAATCTTGAGCAAAAGATGTGGGATACAGAACTCGCCATCTTTAACGTAATTGATGATATCAAGCAGATATTCCAGTATCTTTGGCCGGACATATCTGAGGATGAACTCTCTGAAATCGGCTTGCTTGTCAAGCTGTCTTACCGGGCTGTCGGTATCTATCCGGATGCCAATGGCAAGTGGCCTTCTTTCAAGGGACTGGCTCTAGAGAAGATGCCTACATTTACAACATTCTCTCAGCAGATTGATGGCGCAATTGAGCGCTTTAATGAATTGCAGAGCAAAAATCAGCTGCGTTCCGGCTATGAAGATGATGTGAAAATTCTTCGCTCGCTTGGCCGGAAAATGAATTCCATCACGAATGAATGGAGTGTATATCTGAATGGATATACAACAATAAAACCAAACGAAACAGGAAGAAATATCATTTCTTTTGGTACAAAAAAGCTGCAGACTGTTTCGGAAAATCTGCAGAATGCTTTGTACCATATCATGTTTACATACAGCTGGTCATTGTGTCTGGATGATAAAGAAGAATCCGCATTTGTGATCGATGAAGCTCATACAATTATTCTTCAGGGAAAAATATCAAGACTCGTTTCACAGTTTGTGAGAAGGTCAAGAAAATATAAAAATGTCATGCTGATTGCAACACAGGAACCAAGAGATTTTGCGGATGATGCGGTGCTGACAGATGGCAAAGCGATCTTCAATAACTCGGTGTATAAGATCATTCTCGGCCTGAATAAAGACGCAACCAATGATCTGAAAAAGCTCGAAAATATAAATGATTCTGAAGAGTATTGGATTCAAAGATTTGGACAGGGAGAAGCATTGTTAATCTGCGGAAATCGGAGAATTCCGATTCATGTTATAGCAACACATGAAGAGCTGGCTGAAATGGGAGCGATGTTTCAATGATGCAGATATCTGAGGGAAACTACCCTCAGATATTTCATTTTTCAGAATTGTTTTGGAGAAAAAAATGAAATCAAAAAAGAGAAAGATATTGCTGATTCCTGTTATGTTTTTTCTGTTTCTTGCACTTGCTTTATGTGGTGGCGTAAGTGCAGCAGAAGAAGAAGAAGAAACTGAAAAAAATAAAGACGATAAACCGTCTGTTGTAGTGTCCGGTGGCGGCACAAAAAATCTTCTTTATGATGGCGAAACCATTGAGAAAAAATATCCGGATTCTATGACATATTGGAGTGTAATTGATAGCGATTCTGCCGCTGCAGACTTAGGCGGATATCGTGGAACTCATTGGTGTACTAACTTCGCTCATTGGCGTTTTTGGAAGTATTGGGGTATGGATTGCGGCATGGGTGATGGTGCGGAAATGGCAGCAGATACTGCATCAAAATATTCAAATTTTGAACTGATTACGATTACAGATATGTCGCAGATTGAACTGCTGAATAACGTGAAATCGGGATCTATATTTTCACGGGTATCCGGTGCAGGCGGACATGTCGGGTTTATAGAATCGGTTGAAGACGGATTTGTCATATTCTCGGATGGCAACAGTTTTGGAAGTGGATATTACAATCAAGGCATTCGCTTTAACGTGAAGCAGCCAGCATCACAATTTGTCTTAAACATTATTGGTTCTGGAGCAACATTGCAGATCGCAACACCAATAGAAACGGAGCAAACATGAAGAAAAATAAAATCATATTCTTTCTGATTCCTGCAGTGATAATTGTTGGAATTGGATATACGGTATACAAAAAATCAAGCCGATCTGATACAGCAAATCAGACTGAAACTGCAGAGAAATCAGAAACAAAAGATTCAACAAATGAGCAAAATAATGAAGCAGAATCCGAATCAGAAAATATAGAAAATGATGCATCATCATTTATGCCAGAGCTGAATCCTTATTACGAAAAGTCTGACAGTCACGATGAAGCAGAAGCAATTTCTTATGCAATGTATAAGCAATATTCTGAAGAAATTGCAAATATGAAAGCTCTATTTTTCTTTGAGGATTTTCGTGATTATGAGACAAATTCAGAAAACGGACTTGTAATTGGTCCTGTTATGCAGACAGACGATGAATCGTATTATCAAACTCATGCATGCACAGAAAACAAGCTAAGTGATTATGGCTGTCCGTACTTTTCGCAAGATGCAAATCCACGTAAAGACGATGTAATTGTGATTCATAACATTGCGACGCAGCAGGGCGGAAACTATCAATATTTCATTGAGAATTACGTAGAAAATTATGGATTAATTGATCATCATTTCATGCAGCTTGCATACGAAAATAGAGTAGATACGTACAGAATTATCGGTGCAGCATTGCCACAGGAAACTCTCTCAGACGTAAAAAAGAAAAAAGATCTTTATGACAAAATCATCAACGGAAACACAGATTATATGATGCAGAATTGGGATGTATTATTTAACGATTCCAAAAAGTTTATTGTGTTTCAAACATCGTACAACGGAAATGATTGCGACTTGATTGGTGTCTTTGTTCAATCGAAGAAGGAAGACTGAAAATCACCAGATTTTGATTCATAAATATATGAATTTCGGAAATGTTTTGAAAACAGACGATTACAGAAAATGCTCAAAATCCGAAATTATTTCCCGAAAAAGCCGAATATTTCCCGACAAAATACACCGAATTTTGTCCGACACGAAAAAACTAGAGCCGAAGACGCGAAAAACCGCATAACTGCCGAACTAAAACCGGGCATTGCCCGGTTGTTCTCGACGGGTTTGTCTTGCAAATCCCTTAACCTGCTTCAGTGTTGGTTGGAATGGAGATCGAGCATTTTTATTCGGAACATCGATTCGTGCGAAAAATGAAATACAACATTTTTGATAGAAACGCGAATCAAAATTCAGAAAGCGAGATGGAGCCATGGAAGAAAAAAAAACGAAGATTTCAATGCGAATGGGTAGCAAAGATCTGAAAGCATTGGATCAATTAGTTGAATTGAAAAAAACAGAAAATGATTCTGCGACGAGATCATCTGTGATTATTGATGCAGTCAGAACCTACTATGCTCTAAACATGAACGATTATGCAAACAACGATTATCTGAAGGTTGTACAAAGCGTAATAACAAATGTTCTTGATAATATGTACAAGGTGAATGAAGAAAATCTTCAGACGGCATATAAAAAAACAAATGAGATTTTGAAAAAGCAGAATGAGAAACTTTGGTATGCGCTGAAGCTGCTGCTTTCGGAAACTGATTTTGCAGAAAGCAGTACAGCGAATGCACTGGCTATTGATAAGAATTACATCTTTGAACAGTATATATTTGATAAAATCAATCACAAATAGAAAGGGTACCTATATATATGAAATTCACAATAGAGAAAGCAAGGAAACAACTCACTGCAAATGAAAACAAGATTGCGGATTTAAGGAAGAAAACATTGGAGATCAAGGAACAGATTAAGCAGATTAAAAGCGAAAACGCTGATCTGGAACGCTTCGTGAAAAACTATGAGCTGTTGGAACAGAAATTCAATGAACAGATGGAAGAGAAGAGCAGGAAGGGTAAAGCAGCTGCTGTTAAAGTAACATCTGAGGAACCGTCTGCCGAGGAAAGCAAGCCGGAAGAAACCGCGGCTGCTGCGGAGCCTGTGGAACAGGAAGAAGAGATTCCGGTTGAAGAAAATCAGAAACCGGAAGAGGAAAACAAGGATTCAGGATCTGTTTATGATTCGATCTTCAAATAATTATGGCTGACAATGATCTGCTTCTGAAAATGTCTTTTCTGCAATATGGGAAGGCAGCACCAAAAAATTCAGAGTATAAAGGTAATCTGAATAAAACATCACTGTTTGGCATAGGAGACGGTGGATCATTCTTCGAATACACAAGCAGAGACGAAGCTGTTAAGGATTCCATGAAAGATAAATCTGAATCCTTCATGGGCTATACATCGAGAACACACGCAATAGAAAAATCCGGAGATGCGTATTTTACAATGACAAACAGCGGAAAGCTGTATACAAATACGGATCGGGAGAAATGGGCAGAGAAGAATATCGATGCCTTTCAGAAAGATGGTGATATTGCATGGACGTTTGTTCTGTCTTTTCGCGATATTGATACAATGCACAAATATCGGCTTTTCAACCAGGAAGATATGGCGAGCACAACTTCAGCCGCGATCAGAGAAGCATTCCGCGTTATGAATATTGATGCGAATAATGCTGTGTGGTGGGAAGATTTTCATACAAACACAGAGCACCCGCATCTGCACATTACGTTCATGGAAAAGGAAAAGCATCGTACAAAGGGAAAGCTTTCCAAAAGAGAGCGCGATGCCGTGAAGAGAGTTTTTTTTGAAGAATTTGGAGCACGCGAAAGATATTATGAAAAGTTCAGATCGCTTGTGAGTGATGATCTGAAAGAAATCACTCCTTTGCGCCAAAACGTAATTAAAACAACTAAAAACATACAATTCATTACGCTTCAGTCCGTAATGAAGCTGTATCAGAAGTTGCCGGAAACCGGAAGGCTGCAATATAACTCCTCAATGATGATTCCGTATCGGAAAGAATTGGATAAGATCGTCGAAGAAATTCTGCATGTGGATTCTGTAAGTAAGGAATATCTGAAGTACAAAGATCATGTGCAGAAGATTGCTGAGAATATGGATCAACTCGGATCTGAAAAAATATCTACGCTTTGGGAATCGGAAGACAAGAAGGTGAGAGTACAGATTGCCAATGCCGTTCTGAATGAGTTCAAAAATATAAAGGAACTTGGCATCAAGGTAGTTGACTACTCTGATCGGTCTGCTGATGAAAAGGAACCGCCTGCACCGGATGCATCTGATCCGGCAGTGAAGATGGATGAACATACAGAAATAAAACCGGAAAAGTTTGGAAATAAGAAGCAAAACAATTCTCTGCCAAGATTCATTCCCATGTCCAAAGCTAACTACCACAT
>DXZE01000045.1 GCA_019415435.1 Erysipelotrichaceae bacterium | reverse complement strand
GAGGGACTGTGTAGAGGGCTGTTGGCAAGCCCTTTGAGAATAAGGATTGCGTAAGGAATCAGACTTCTCAAGAATCCCACGTGCTTTAGCTGTGGGAGTGTCAAATCTATGAAATAGATAAAACCGGAAAGATTGTTGCAAAAGATATTCTGTATACCAATGGAAAAGGACATGGCACTCTTGTGGGCTTATTAAAAGAAAATCATGTTAATACAGTTATCTGCGGTGGCTTGGGGTTACCGATGTACAATCATTTAATTGAGAATCATATGCAGGTATTTGGTGGATGTGAAGGGGATGCTGATAAAGCAATACAGTCATATCTTGATGGAACTCTCGATTATGATCCCCAGGCTTATATGCATCATGGATCATGTCATCCTGTTTCTTGAATCATACATCTTTAAATGATAATATATTCGTGCTGTAGTGATGAAGAATACTAGCATGTCTGCATTACCCAAGAGAGCTGATGTCTGGTGTAAATCAGTTAATGAAGCCATGTGAACTCACCTTCTGAACAGCCGTATCTCTGCGCTAAAGGGAACAATGAAGTGTGCATATGAATATATGCAAACTAAGGTGGTACCGCGTTTCAGACGTCCTTAGACAGATAAGAGACGTCTTTTCTTATGGAGGAAAAAGGTATGTACGATCATCAGAGTATTGAAAAGAAATGGCAGAAGTATTGGGAAGATCATAAGACATATAAGACAGATGCCTATGATTTCTCCAAGCCAAAGTATTATGTCATGGATATGTTTCCATATCCATCCGGACAGGGACTGCATGTAGGTCATCCGGAGAGCTATACCGCTACCGATATCATGGCAAGAATGAAGCGTATGCAGGGATACAATGTCCTGCATCCGATGGGATTTGATGCCTTTGGTTTACCGGCAGAACAGTATGCCTTAAAGACAGGTCATCATCCTGGTGAATTTACATATAAGAATATTGATCACTTCCGTACCCAGTTAAAGAGTCTTGGTTTCTCCTATGACTGGGACAGGGAAATCAGAACCTGTGATCCGGATTATTACAAGTGGACCCAATGGATCTTCATCCAGCTTTATAACAAGGGACTTGCTTATGAAGCAGAGATGCCGGTCAACTGGTGTCCTGCTGAGAAGGCTGTTCTTGCGAATGAAGAAGTTATTGATGGCAAGAGTGAACATGGTAATCCGGTTGTACGCAGAAATATGAAGCAGTGGGTATTAAAGATCACTGCCTATGCGGAAGATCTCTTAAAAGAACTCGATGAAGTAGACTGGCCTGAATCCACCAAGGAAATGCAGAGAAACTGGATTGGAAAGTCTACAGGTGCCGAAGTAGATTTCAAGATTGATGGTACAGATAAGATCTTTACAGTTTATACAACAAGATGCGATACATTATTCTGTGCAACATACTGTGTATTGTCGCCAGAACACCCATTTGTAAATGACATTACAACACCTGAGCAGAAGGATGCTGTAGAAGCTTATCAGAAGGAATGTGCAACCAAGTCTGATCTTGAAAGAACTTCTCTGAATAAAGAGAAGACAGGTGTATTTACAGGAGCATATGCGATCAACCCTGTTAATGGCAAGAAGATTCCGATCTGGATTTCTGACTATGTATTAGCTACCTATGGTACTGGTGCCATCATGGCTGTACCTGCCGGTGATCAGCGTGACTGGGAATTTGCCAGGAAGTTTGATCTTCCTATTATTCCGTTTATTGAAGGTTCTGATGTTTCTGAAGCTGCTTATACAGGTGATGGTGTCCATTGTAATTCCGGATTCCTCGATGGTCTTGGCAAAGAAGAATCCATCAATAAAATGATTGCCTGGCTTGAAGAGCATAAGGTAGGAAGAGCCAGGGTACAGTACAAGTTAAGAGACTGGATCTTCTCCAGACAGCGTTATTGGGGTGAACCGATTCCGATCATTCATATGGATGATGGCACAATGAAGACTGTACCAACAAGTGATCTTCCATTAGAGCTTCCGGCTGTAGATAACTATGAACCGGCAGACAATGGTGAATCTCCATTAGCACATGCGACGGATTGGCTGAATGTAACTATTGATGGCCAGCATGGTACAAGAGAAACCAATACTATGCCGCAATGGGCTGGTTCCTGCTGGTATTACTTAAGATATCTCGATCCTCATAATGACAAGCAGCTTGCAGATCCAAAGCTGATCAAGCACTGGATGCCGGTAGATCTTTATATCGGTGGTGCCGAGCATGCTGTACTGCATCTGTTATATTCCAGATTCTGGTACAAGGTATTAAGAGATTGTGGGGTTGTATTCAATGATGAACCATTCCACAAGCTCTATCATCAGGGTATGATTCTTGGTGAAAACGGCGTCAAGATGTCCAAGTCACTTGGCAATGTTGTTAATCCTGATGAACTTGTTGTATCTCATGGTGCTGATGCATTACGTGTCTATGAGATGTTCATGGGTCCTCTGAATGCGTCCAAGCCATGGTCTACAAAGGGTATGGATGGATCCAGAAAGTGGCTGGAAAGAGTCTATCGTATCATGGAAACAAACATGACAACAAAGGATCCTACTCCAGAACTGGATTATTCCTATAACTATACGGTTAAGAAAGTCACAAATGACTATGAGACATTAAACTTCAATACCGCTATCTCCCAGATGCAGATCTTTATCAATGATGTTTATAAGCTTGGTAAAGTGAATAAAACAATGTATCTGAATTTCATCAGACTGCTCTATCCGGTAGCACCACATATCTGTGAAGAGATCAACCAGAAGATCACTGGTGAAGAAGACATGTCTTATGATGCATGGCCTGTATGTGATGAAACAAAGCTTGTTGTTTCTACGGTAACCATAGCTGTACAGGTTAATGGCAAGATGAGAGGTACATTCAAGGCTGATAAGGGTGCTGATCGTGAATTCTTACAGGCAGAAGCCATGAAGCTTGAAACTGTTAAGAGACAGATCGAAGGCAAAGAGATTAAGAAGGTCATTGTTGTACCGGATAAGATCGTTAACATTGTGGCTAAGTAAATTATCTGACAGAGCTGATGTCATTCAGCTCTGTTTTTCTATACATTCTAACTTTATGAAGTTAACTAAGTATTTTATGATAGAATTATTCACGTTGAAGATATGAAAGAGTTTGAAGTAAAGATTAATGATTTTGACGGTCCTCTGGATCTGATGCTGCATCTGATCAGAGAGAACAAGCTGGATCTGATGAATCTCGATATGAATGTATTAACAGATCAGTATATTGCGTATCTGAACAGTATGTCAGAGATGCATCTGGAAATAGCTTCTGAATATCTTGCGGAAATGGCAGCCTTGATTGAATACAAGTCCAAGAAGATGCTTCCGGGAAACAAGGATGATCTTGAAGAAGAGGAAGAAGATCCTAAGGAAAGATTAGTCAGAAGATTGCTGGAATACCAGCAGTACAAGGAAGCTTCCAAAGAGTTAAGTGCCTTGTATGAAGACCGTCAGTTATTAATGAGCAGACCTTTATCCAATGAAATAGACAAATGGATTCCGGAAGACAGCAGACAGCCGTATCAGGGTAGTCCATATGAGTTAATGAAGGCAATGCGCAGAGTATTGATGCGCATGCATCTGGATACACCAAAGGAGAAATCCTTTACGGTTAAGGAAATATCCATGGAAGACAGGGAATTACAGGTCAGAGCGAAACTGGATCGTCTGCCAAAGACATTCCGGTTTGAAAATCTTCTGGATGATGTCCATGATCTGCCTATGTTTATTGCAACATTTCTAAGTGTATTGGATCTGGCAAGGTTGCATACACTTGTATTTACAACCGATGATCAGGATGTCATCTGGTTTACCAGAGGGGAGCATTATGCATGAGTAATACAGAAGAATTTAAACAGCTCTCTTTGGATGAAGAAGAGAAGGAAAAAGCAGAAGCGGAACATCATGAAAGACAGTTGGCTATAGCGGAAGGATTGTTATTCCTGACTGGTGATGATGGCATTACTGCTAAACAGGCTTCCCAGGCTATGGATATCAGTGAAAAAGATGCAGAAACCTTATTTGAAGAATTAATGAAGTATTATTCTGATGATGCCAGAGGCTTTGAAATAGAGAAGTTTGGTAATGTATACAGATTCTTATCCAAAGCATTTGTACATGATGCGGCCAAGAAGCTGTTCCAGTTAAACAAGGAAGCCAAGCTGTCTAATGCGGCATTAGAGACATTAGCGATTATTGCCTATAAACAGCCTGTCACAAGAGTTGAGATAGAAGAAATCAGAGGTGTTGGCGCAGATGTCATGCTGAGGAAACTGGAAGCGCGTGGTCTGATTAAAGAAGATGGACGTTCTGATGCGCCAGGCAGACCATTCCTGTATTCTGTTACAGATGAATTCATGAATGAATTCCAGTTAATGAGTCTTGATGAATTACCAGATCTGCCTGATTTCTCCAAGGAATCTGATAAGGGAGGTGATGACCTATTCACAAGATAAGTATTACTGCTTTATGCAGTGTATTGCTGTGCAGTCTGTTAACCGGTTGTTCCAAAACAACATCTGAGAATACATCTGCCTCCACAGATACGCATCATCCGGAATACGCCTGCCGTATGATTAATTACTATGATTATGGTAAGCCTGTACCTGAAACAACAGATCCTGTGGATGATTCTTACTTCCAGGATGCCTTCCTGGCAGGAGATTCCCGTATGGGTTCCTTATACTTATACAGTAATCTAAGAGATAAAGGGGCAGAGATTCATTATGCCGAATCATTAAGTCTTTATACGATGTACACGACGAACATGGATGATGTCCAGGATACGATGTATTCTCTGTTACAGAACACGGATAAGAGTCATATCTATATTCTCCTTGGTGTGAATGAAATACGTTCTGAAAACTTTGATTCCTGGGGTGAAACATACGATAGTCTTGTCCAGGAGTTAAAGGAAGAACATCCTTCTGCAGATATCTACATGATGGGCAGTTATCACCCAAGAGCAGTATCTGGTCTTGACGCAGATCAGTTAACAAACCAATTGAATATGCTCAATGGTAAGATGCAGGAAGTTGCCAATCGGGAACATGTTTATTTCTATGATACAAATGATGGTCTCTTAGATGATCAGGGATTAGTAAGAAAAGAACTGGTATGGGATGGATTGCATTTCAACCAGCAGGGATCACAGTTATTTGCGGATGAAATCGCAAAGCATGTGGTCAGAAAGGAAGATTATGTCAAAAAAGTTTGTGAGTAGTGTATTAGCTGTTTTATTGCTTGCAGGTTGCAGCAGCTCTTCTGCTAAAACAGAGTCAAAGAAAGAAGAGACTAAGAAGATTGATGTTGGAGATGCTGCCGCTCAGATTGTTTCAGATTTAGGCTTGGAAAACATGACTGAAACACCAGAGAAGGTATTATCCGGTATGTTCTTTACTGGTGATGAGGATGCTTTTACTGATGGCGCAGCTTATCTTTCCAGTACGCCTACAATCTCTGATACTGTTGCTGTATTCAATACAAAGGATGTCAGTAAGTGTGAAGAAGATCTGAATACTTATGTAGATAACACAAAGAATACAGCAGCCGCATACAATGGCGAAGAGTTAACCAAGTTTGATAATCTTGTATTAGAAGATAATGGATCTACGGTTGTCATGATTATCAGTGCGGATAAGGATGCAGCCCAGAAAGCCGCAGACAAGGTACTTGGAAAGTAAAACATGAATAAAAGATTCATTTGTTTCATCATGACATGTGTTTTAGCTTTAAGTGGATGTGCTTCTTCACATGGTTCTTCTGTATCTGCACAAGATACCAGTGAAACCGCCCAGAAAGCTTCTTCACTTGTCAATGATCTGGAACTTGAGAATATGCAGAGATTAAAGGACAGAGTTGTATTAGGCATGATCTTTGACGGGGATCAGGATGCCTTTACATCTGCGGCTGTATATAAGTCCAAAGAGACAGGTGATTCTGATACAGTAGGGGTATTTGATACAAAGGATACGGATAAGTGCTTGCAGTATCTGGAAGCGTATATGGAGAGTGAAAAAGAATCCATAGAACATAACTATCCATCCGAGGTATTTAAAATATCCAATGCCATTCTTCTGCATAATGATTCTGAGGTTATTTTCATTGTATGCAGTGATATTGAATCTGCAAAAAGCAAGGCAAAGGTAATATTAGGAATTTAACGCTTCATAAGAAGCGTTTTCTCTTGACAGAAACGTCTTATACATGAGAATTAATACATGTTGGAAAAGGAGATCTTATGTTAGACAGATATTCACGTAAAGTAATGAGAGACATCTGGAGTGAAGAAGCACAGTATCAGGCATGGCTGGATGTTGAAATCATGATTGATGAAGCATGGTCAAAGCTTGGTGAAGTGCCTGAAGAGGATGTAGAAAAGATCCGTAAGAATGCCAGGTTTGATGTAAACAGAATTCATGAAATTGAAGCAGAGACAAGACATGATGTCGTTGCATTTACAAGATGTGTATCCGAATCACTTGGACCTGAAAAGAAATGGATTCACTATGGTGTTACTTCTACCGATGTAGTTGATACAGCTTATGGTGTCCGCTATAAGAAAGCAGATGCTATCCTGCGTCAGGATATTCTGGATTTCATGGATATCTTAAAGACAAATGCCTTAAAGTATAAAGATACCATCATGATGGGAAGAACCCATGGTGTCCATGCGGAAATCACAACCTTCGGCATGAAGTTTGCCTTATGGTATGAAGAGATGAAGCGCAATCTCAAGAGATTTGATGATGCGGCCGCTGATGTAGAGTGCGGCAAGATCTCTGGTGCCGTCGGTACATTTGCGAATATTCCGCCATTTGTACAGGATTATGTATGTGAACATCTGGGTATTCATTCCGCAAATATCTCTACCCAGATCTTACAGCGTGACCGTCATGCTCATTATTTTGCGACATTAGCTTTAATCGGAAGCACTCTTGAACTGATGGCTACTGAAATCAGACATTTACAGAGAACCGAAGTCAGAGAAGTAGAAGAGCACTTCAATAAAGGACAGAAGGGATCTTCTGCTATGCCGCATAAGCGTAATCCAATCGGCAGTGAAAATATCTGCGGATGTTCCCGTGTATTACGCGGCTATATGGTTACTTCTTATGAAGATATTGCCTTATGGCATGAAAGAGACATCTCTCACTCTTCTGCCGAAAGAATTATTGCGCCAGACGCAACCGCATTACTCGATTACATGCTGAACAGATTCGGTAATATTCTTAAGAATCTGACTGTCTTCCCTGAAAAGATGAAACAGGATATCTGGATGACCAACGGTGTTATCTTCTCACAAAGATTCATGTTAAAGCTGATTGAGAAGGGCTGGTCCAGAGAAAAGGCATATGATACTGTTCAGCCTCAGGCTATTAAGGCATGGGAGAATAACCTGAACTTCAAGGATCTGATCTGTAGTGTACCAGAAGTTAAGGCAGCCTTGACCCAGGAAGAAATGGATGACTGTTTTGATCCGATGTATCATGTCAGAAATGTAGATGAAATCTACAGAAGAGTAGGTCTTTTACCAAGAGATAATAAAGAATAAACAATACCCGGTATACATCCTGCATCAGGACATATACCGGGCATTCTTTATTTAATCGTCATTATCATCCCAATAAGATTCATAATGATCATTCTTTAACATAGCAATATCTTCACCTGTTAAAGAAGGCTTTGGCTTATAGTTCAGCTTTGCTAAAACCTTCTGTATGTTATTGGCATCGACAACCGGATAAGAACCATTATCATCCAGATACGACTTGGCACTCATATGAAACTGATCACAACCGGTTTTATGCAGAATGCTTAAAACATTATCTGCGGTTATACCGCCGCCAGGCAGAATCTGAATCTTGTGATCTGATTCTTTGATAAGCTTTGCAATGATATCTGATCCTTCTGTACAGTCTGGTTTCGTACCGCTGGTTAATATCCTGTCCACATGAAGATCAATTAATGTATGCATTGCTTTAAAGGGATCTTTTGTTTCATCAAAGGCTTTATGGAATACAGCTTCTTTATGAAAAGAATGTATTAATGTAACCATTTTTTCGGTAAATGCTTCATCTACGGTATGATCTTTGTTTAAACTTCCAAAGACAATGCCATCCGCACCTTCTTTTAAGAATGTTTCCGCATCCTTAAACATGCATTCTTTTTCAATATCATTGTAAATAAAACCAGCACTTCTTGGTCTTACCATACAGATGATCTTCTTATCAGAGTATTTCTTTGCTAATAAGAAGGTTTGCAAGGAAGGTGTCAGACCACCTGATTCCAAAGCACAGTTTAATTCTATTCTGTTAACTTCTTTGAACTTTGAAGCAGTGATAACATCCTTTACGCTGCCTGCACAGATTTCAATTGTAATCATAGTTCACCTCATAAAAATGGCACATGATGTGCCATTGTATTACTTCAGTAATGGTTTGCGGATAATGTTTCCTTCTCTTTCAGGAGATACAGAGACAAGAGATACAGGAACACCTGTATATTCTTCCACAAATTCAATATATTTCTGACAATTAACCGGGAGATCTTCAAACTTTCTGACATTGGAGATATCCTCAGTCCAGCCATCAAATACCTTCCAGATTGGCTTAGCCTTTGCATAAACCTTTAAAGATGCAGGTACTGCATCATATTCCTTACCATCAATCTCATAGCCTGTGCATACCGGAATCTTATCAAAACCAGTCAGGATATCAATCTTTGTCATTGCAATGTCTGTTAAGCCATTTAAGCGGCATGCCTGTTTGATAACCGGTAAGTCCAGCCATCCGCATCTTCTTGGTCTGCCTGTAGTAGCTCCATATTCAGAACCTTTCTTACGTAACTTTTCTCCTGTTTCATCTAACAGTTCGGTTACGAATGGCCCTTCACCAACTCTTGTAGAATATGCCTTGGCAATACCGATAATTCTGTTAAGCTTCTGCGGAGCGACACCGGCACCCTCACATACACCTGCAGAAGTAGGGGAAGAAGATGTAACAAATGGATAGGTTCCATAGTTAATGTCCAGCATGTTAGCCTGTGCGCCTTCAAATAAGACCATCTTGTCTTCATCAAGATACTTATTTACAAGATCCACACTGTCTGTGATCATCGGTAACATTCTTTCTCTGATCTTTTCAAACTGGGAAACCATTTCATCATAGTCAAATGGTTCACCACCATACACTTTGACAATCTCGGCATTCTTGATTTCAAGAGTAGACTTTAACTTCTCTTTGAATACATCCCAATCCGCAAGATCACATACTCTTAATCCAATTCTGGAATACTTGTCCGCATAACATGGACCAATACCATTCTTGGTTGTACCGACTTTATATTTGCCGCCGCGCGCTTCAATTAATTCATCCAGACGGACATGATATGGCATTAACAGATGTGCACGATCGGATATTCTCAAATGGTCTAATGTTAATCCCTGTGCCTTTAACTGATCGCATTCTTCAAAGAGTACAAATGGATTCACTACAACCCCAGGACCAATCACACATAATGCATGTGTATTTAAAATTCCGGAAGGCAACAGATGCAAAACAGTCTTATGACCATTGACTACAACAGTATGACCAGCGTTATTGCCGCCCTGGAATCTTACTACCATGTCAACATGCGTACCGAGAAGGTCAACGACTTTGCCTTTACCTTCATCTCCCCATTGTGAACCCACTACTACATAACCAGACATATATATATCTCCTTAAACAACGTGTAAATCATACCACCAGAGGCAGATCAATAACAGGTAAAATCTAGCTTTGTTGCATATGTTACTGATAAAATGATTCCCTATGTTAAAATATCAGATGAATGTGAGGTAATAAGAATGAGTGAAAGAAACGCAAAAGGAAAAACACCTGAAGATTACGGTTTTCATATGCCGGAAAAAGATCCGTTTCATATTGATCTGAATGAGAAATCTTCTGTAAAGAAGATTATCGGTGTTGTTTCAGGCAAAGGTGGTGTCGGTAAGTCCTTTGTGACAAGTATGTTAGCATCAGAAATGATGCGCAGAGGACATCGTACAGCTGTTCTGGACGGTGATATTACAGGTCCATCTCAGGGTAAGGCATTTGGTATTCATGAACCTGCAACAGGAGATGGAAAGTATATCTATCCATATGTATCCCCTAAGGGAATCCAGGTTATCACAACTAATATGATTCTGGATTCAGATGATACACCGGTTATCTGGAGAGGACCGATGGTCGCTAATATTCTCAAGCAGTTCTATACAGATGTCATCTGGGATAATGTGGACTATATGTTTGTTGATATGCCGCCGGGAACATCTGATGTACCGTTAACAGCTTTCCAGTCTATTCCATTAGATGGCATTGTCGTTGTCACTTCTCCTCAAGAGCTTGCTGGTATGGTTGTAAAAAAAGCAATCAATATGGCTGAAAAGATGAATATCAAAGTCATTGGACTTATTGAAAACATGAGCTATGTCAAATGCCCGCATTGTGGTGAAAAGATTGAAGTATTCGGTAAGTCTCATTTAGCTGAGATTGCCGATGAATTCCATCTGCCTGTTCTTGCCAGTATCCCGTTAGATCCAGAGATTTCAGAAGCTGCAGATGCAGGTAAGATTGAAGATCTTGAAGTAGAAGAATTAAAACCAGCCGCAGATGCCGTAGAAAATTTCTGATTCTTCACTTAAAATTCACGCAGCACAGGTACTATACTTCTTGTGAGGGTGAAACTATGACGAAGATACTGATAGTTGATGACGAAGAAAAAATCCGTTCCATGATTACAAAATATGCCAGACATGAAGGCTTTGAAACTCATGAAGCTGGTGACGGCATGGAGGCAGTCGAAAAGTGTGAAAAGAATGACTATGATCTTGTGATCATGGATGTCATGATGCCGGAACTGGATGGCTTTTCAGCAGTTAAGGAAATCAAGAAGACAAAACCGGATATGCCGTTTATCATGCTCAGTGCATTAGGTGAAGAGTATGACAAGATCCATGGCTTTGATGTAGGCGTCGATGACTATGTCGTCAAGCCGTTTTCCTCCAAGGAATTGATGATGCGTGTTCATGCGATCTTAAAGCGTACACATCCAAATGCCGGTAAAGAAGACAAGATGACAGTTGATCAGATGGTCATTGATTTTTCTGCCCGTACGGTCACAATCAATGGAGAACGCATTCAGTTATCTCCAAAGGAATATGATCTATTAGCCTATCTTGCCAAGAATGCAGGTATTGCCTTAACCAGAGAACAGCTATTACAGAATGTCTGGGGCTATGATTTCTTTGGCGATGACAGAACCCTGGATACCCATATCAAATTATTGCGTAAAAACCTTGGTGATTATGCCAAGTATATTGTCACATTGAGAGGCGTAGGTTACCGCTTTGAAAAAGCAGATTAGTCTGAAATGGAAAATAGCCAGATATCTTGCTATCTTTGCAGTATTGGTCATAGCTGTTATCTTCCTGTTTCAGGTTGTTCTGTTACAGCCAATGTATGAGGCAAGCCGTATCCGGGCAGTAAAAGATGTCTCTAACAGTATCCGTGAGGGTCTTGAAACAGATAACTTTGATGATTTTGTGAGCCGTATGCAGAACCAGTCTGATACATGTATCATGGTGTATCAGGATAGTTCCTTAGGTACAAGTGAATCATCCATGGGCAGCAGGGGATGTATTCTGTACAGTATGTCTGCCGACCAGAGAGCTGCCTATATAGCTGAAGCCGCTTCCAGTAGTGATGGCACGTATCTTGCCAAAGTACAGCAGCAGCAGGTCTCTGTACCTGGTGTCAAAAAAACCAGTGACAGTTTCTCAAGTATTGTTTATACCCAGATTGTCAATACATCCGGGGCAGGGGCAGTGATTATGGTCAGTGCCAATGTATCTCCATTGAATGCAACAATCACGACATTAACATCACAGATGATCTATATTGGTGTCTTCTTAATTGTTTCTATCATTATTCTGACACTAATACTGTATCGTCAGATTGCTAACCCGCTTGTGGAAATCAACAGTGCTGCCAAAACCTTACCACAGGGTGAATATCATATTGATCCGAAAACCAACCGGTATCAGGAAGCTGTGGAGTTAAATACTACTTTAACCAATGCGGCAGAAGATATCCGCAAGGCAGATAAGGCAAAGCGAGATCTGATCAGTAACGTATCGCATGACCTCAGAACTCCACTAACCATGATCAGCGGTTATGGTGAGATGATGATTGATCTTCCGGAAGAGAAGACGGATGAGAATATCAAGGTTATTGTAGATGAATCCAAGCGTCTGAATAATCTGGTTAATGATTTACTGGATCTTTCCAGAATGGAAGATAACCGAATTACTATGCATATGGAAGACTTTGATATCACCGGTTTAATCCAGAATCAGTTAAAGAAATATGATGTCTACCGTATGAAGGAAGGTTTCAATTTTGAAACAAATCTTCTCGGAGAGATCACTGTTCATGCGGACAGAAGCCGTATAGAACAGGTATTTAATAACTTTATAACCAATGCCATTAACTATGGCGGTGATGCCAAGCATGTTGTCATTGCCGAAGAAATGCATAAACAGGCAGTTCGTATCAGTGTCAGGGACTTTGGCGAAGGTATTGAAAAGAAGGATCTTCCTAATGTCTGGGACCGTTATTATAAAGTAGACAAGAAACATGTCAGAGTATCTAATGGTTCTGGTATTGGTCTTGCGATTGCAAGACAGATACTGGAGATGCATGGAGCTCAATATGGCGTACAGTCTGATGGCAAAGGAAAAGGATCTACATTCTGGTTTGAATTACAGATCGTTTCTCATAAAGGACAGTCTTGAAAAAGATTGTCTTTTTTTCTTTTGATCTATTGACAAGTGTCGAAACAGACACTGTATTGTATCTACAAATATCGGATGCGACAGTAAAGAGAAAAACATATGCTTAAATCAGTATTGATTGCTTCTGCAGCATTACTCTTGGCAGGCTGTCCTGCTAACAGCAGCACTGCCGCCAGTACAACAACAGCCACAGCTTCCACAGCACCATCTGCTTCAGCAGAACCAGATATGGAAGTAAAGACCGGTATTGAAGATGTAGACCAGTGAGGTACATATATTGCCAATCTTGTTTATGAAAATGACAAGCATGTATGGCCATATAACCTGGCACCGATTGTAAGAGATGATGTATTGAAGAAATATCTGGATATAGCGGATGTATTGAATAAAGTCAGTGCTCATTCAGATACAGATACTGTCACAAAGCTGAATGCTAAGGTAGATGTCGATAAAGGGGAATATGAAGATGTGGCATCAGATTAATTTGATTATATTAAGCCGTATGGATTTATTAGTTCTGGTTGGTGTATCCGTTGCGATACTGTCACTTGGATGCGGTCTGATCTGTGATCTCATCACAAGACGTATCCTGCGTTATTAGTATATCTGATCTCTGTTTATGAAGAGATTTTTTATTTATGAAAACGCACAGTCTGTATATCTTTGAATAATCTGTTTAGCTGATAAGATTCATACTCTTTTGGAGTTACCAGTATATAGGCATCACCTTTATGGAAATGTCTTGCAGTTCTGCCTGTACGATGAATCAGTTCTTCTTTTGTATCAGGAAGATCATAGAGAATGACATTGGATACAGCAGGGATATCAATACCTCTTTCCGCTACACCGGTAGCACATAAGATCTGTATTTTATTATCCCGGAATAATTGCATATTCTTTTTACGGATACCATAATCCATCTCAGAGTGAATATAGGCAGCTTTATAGTGATATTTCACTAAGAGATCTGTGACATAGTCAGCTGTCTTTCTTGTATTGGTAAAGATCAGAGTCTGTTTATGAGATGGAATTATCTTCTTCAGAACATCGATCTTTTCTTTTTCACTTACAATGACTTCAAAGTAATGAATGTCCTGTTTCAAATATGTTTCTTCCTGAATCTGTACATGTAAAGGATCTTTTAAGATATGTTCAGCCAGTCTTTTTACATTCTGATTCCAGGTTGCACTGAACAGTAATGTCTGATGTGATGGTAATAAATCGATAATCTTTTCTACATCTTCTTCAAAGCCCATGCTGAGCATCTCATCTGCTTCATCAAGAACAAGCTTTTTACATTCCTTAGGCTTGAATGTATGCCTGCGGAAATGATCCAGTATACGGGAAGGGGTTCCTACAACGATGTCCGATCCTTTTGAAAAACTATGGATCTGTTTTTTTATATCCGTTCCACCTGTTAATGGAATCACGCGGATGCCTTCCCGGTTACTTAAAAGCTTTCTGGCTGTATCACAAACCTGTAAAGCCAGTTCTCTTGTTGGAACAAGTATCAATACCTTTGGAAAATGTTTTCCTTTTCTCTGTGGTTCGAGATCATTGATAGAAGGAATCAGAT
>DXZE01000044.1 GCA_019415435.1 Erysipelotrichaceae bacterium | reverse complement strand
GTGTCACAAGCAACAATTGAACACTACATTGAAAATCAAGGCTGATTCTGGAATGCATAACCGCCCCATAAAGGGGCGTGGCTTCTACCGATTAAAAAATTTTTGTGAAGGACGATCTCTTGCATTTACAATTCTTTCCCTATCATTTACATCGAAGTTAATATTTCGGCATAATAAGCATAATTTCGCACATTCAGTGGAAAACTTTTTTGAAGCTTTAAGCTATTCACACTAAAAAGAGGAAATTCTCTTATTTGGGAGTTTTTCCTCTTTTTTTAAGCTGTTTCAACTGTTACAGCCGCTTTCCATTACAATACTGTTAATGTCCCCTTATGAAGAAGGTTAGCTCTGTGACCTCTTGCATTCTCATCAGACCATGTCATAAATGCCCATACTTTCCCATTCTTAAAGTCAGCTACCTGTGATACAACCAGACCGCTTTCTTCAATCCAGTTAACCATATAGACACCATCACTTAATTCATATGACTGATATGGTTCTTTCTCTATCTCTGGTGCACCTTCAGCCCGTTTGGATAAAGCCTTCCACTGTAACTCAGTCTCACTCAGATACTCAATGATAAAGTGATAACCTGTTTCATAATTTACATCTACTTTCTTACCTTTGTATGCTTCAAATATACTCATAATAGCCTCCTTTACATACCAAATACGTAGCCTGTCATAGCCATCGATCCAAGGTTTCTGATATTGTTGAATACCTGTACAGCATCACCTTCTCCAGCACCATATGCATAGAGTAAGGGCAGATAATGATCTGGTGTTGGTACAGCATATCGGCTGTCAGGATGCTTTTCATAATGAATCAGATCATCGGTACGGTGATTTAGTACAGCATCCTTAATCCATGCATCAAATGCATCTGCCTGTTTTGTGCCATTTGGATTATCCCATTCTACTCTGCCCAGATTATGTACAACATTACCCGATGCAAATATCAGATAGCCTTCTTCACGTAAAGCTGACAGTTTCTTACCGATTTCATAGTGATCTTCTGCTTTCAGATCACCATTGACACTTAACTGTACAACCGGAATATCATGTTTCGGAAACATATGTACCAATACTGTCCATGTGCCATGATCGATACCCCAGCTGTTATTAACGGAAACTTTATCTTTCAATAAGGTTAATACACTGTCACTTAATTCTCCAGATCCCTTTACAGGATACTTTACATCATACAGTTCCTTTGGAAAGCCATACATGTCATAGATCTGTCCTGGATTCTCTTCTTTCTGTACAAGCGTTCCATGGGTATACCAGTGTGCTGAAACAGAAAGAATAGCCTTTGGCTTACCATGCATTTCAATCACTGTATCTCCTGCTTCATTCATTTTCTTTGTAAGTTCGTTGTCTTCTAATGCAATCATAGGACTGCCATGACCACTGAAGATAACCGGCATCTTGTTTGTCATATAATTTTCTCCTGAATATTTACTCACTTTAATTATCCGACCTGCTATAATTATTCTAGTAACAGGAAATAAACAAACAAGTACGTTTTTTATCTTGAGTTAGTATCTTTTACTTAAGTAATGGAGGAAACAGGCAATGAAAAAAGAAAAATGTGAGAAAGAAAATAAGTTCGGCATATGTCCTTATGTGACTAGCCAGCAGTTATTATCAGGAAAATGGGCAATCCTGATTCTGCATGAATTATCATCCGGAACGATGCGTTTCAATGAATTACAGAGAAACATTGGAATCACCCAGGCTACCCTTTCCACACAATTAAAGAAACTGGAAAATGAAGGTCTTATTATCCGTAAAGTATATCCGGAAGTACCGCCCAGAGTGGAATACTCTTTAAGTGAAATCGGCAGGGAGTTTGGTCCGGTATTGAATCAGATAGAGAAATGGGGTTATCACTATATTCATTATTTACATCAGAAAAATGCATAACTGCTACATTACAGGATCTTCATACAATTTACAGTGAATGATATCCGGCCAATAGCGGTGAATCACAATATCTGCAGTAATATCATGATTATCAAAGACAATAGATCATTGTGTATTGCTGGTAATATCATCCGCTGCAGGTGTCTGCCAGGCTGAACGCAATGCTTTCCAGGCTGTCTCTTTTTCAGGGTCATCTGGTTTCATCGCACTTAATATACTTTCAATACTGTCATACCGTTCTCTGCCATGACCATAGATACAGTTTTTCTGATACGGCTTGACACGGTCTTTATATAAGGCAAAGTTCCTGCCGGGTCTTCACAATCATATTCCACTACTGCCTCATTTCCATATGCAAGGGTAAGCATGAAGAACTGATGCATACATGTGATCTGTATCAAAGACTTAGCGAAGCACGCAAACATGCTGTAAACTGGCAGGTACGTTAAAAAAGCTCCATAGGCATTATGCTTATGGAGTTTCTAATTACTGTTTTTTGGGAAGCTTGAATGAACTCTTTAAGGAAACGATCCGGTTGAATACTGGTTCGTTTTCTTTTGAATCCTTCCAGTCTGCGCAGAAATAACCATTTCTTACAAACTGGAAACGATCATAGCCCTTTGCCTTTGCCAGTGCCGGTTCGCAATAAGCAATTACTTCAGTAAGACTGTTTGGATTCAGATTCAGGGAACCATCTTCCTCATTGTATACACCCTTGGATTCATCAATAATGTTTTCAAACAGACGTACCTTTAATGGAACTGCATCCATTGCATTGACCCAGTGAATGGTTCCTTTTACCTTACGTCCTGTAAAGCCAGAACCTGACTTTGTTTCAGGATCATAGGTGCAGTGTACAGCTGTCACATTACCATTCTCATCTGTATCATAAGATACGCACTTTACAAAGTATGCATACATCAGACGTACTTCATTGCCCGGATATAAACGTTTGTACTTAGGAACAGGTTCGGCCATGAAGTCATCACGTTCAATCCAGAGTTCTCTGGAGAAGGTAATCTTACGGTTACCTAAAGCTTCATTTTCTACATTATTCGGTGCATCCAGTTCTTCTGACTGTCCTTCCGGATAGTTATCAATAATCAGCTTTAATGGATGCAGAACTGCCAGCATACGGCTGCACTTAGGCTTCAGATCTTCACGCAGGCAATACTCCAAAGCCGCATAATCATTGACAGCCTGACTCTTGGATACACCAGCCATATTGACAAATGCCTTGATAGATTCTGGCGTAAAGCCTCTTCTGCGTAAACCGGATATCGAGACAAGACGCGGATCATCCCATCCATCAACGATCTTGTCTTCTACCAACTTCTTGATATAACGCTTACCTGTTACAACATTCTTCAGATACAGCTTGGCAAACTCAATCTGACGCGGAGGCTGTCTGAATTCGGCTTCCTTAACTACCCATTCATACAGAGGTCTGTGGTCTTCAAACTCCAGTGTACAGATAGAATGTGTAACACCTTCAATACCATCTTCAATCGGATGGGCAAAGTCATACATCGGATAAATGCACCACTTGTCTCCTGTATTCTGATGGGTCATATGCGCTACACGATAGATGATCGGATCACGCATATTGATATTCGGAGAAGCCATATCAATCTTTGCACGTAATGTCTTTTCACCATCAGCGTACTTGCCGGCTTTCATCTCTCTGAACAATTTCAGGTTTTCTTCCGGTGTACGGTTTCTGCCCGGATCTTCACGTCCCGGTTCTGTTAATGTACCGCGGTATTCCTTAACCTCTTCTGCGGAAAGATCAGAGACATACGCTTTTCCTTTTTTAATTAACTTCTCAGCTATTTCATACATCTGATCAAAGTAGTTTGATGCATAGAAACATCTGTCTTCATAATCAGCGCCAAGCCACTTCACATCTTCTTTAATGGATTCTACAAACTCAGATTTTTCCTTGGTAGGGTTTGTATCATCAAAACGAAGATTAAACTTACCGCCATATTCCTTTGCCAGACCATAGTTCAAAAGAATACTCTTGGCATGTCCTATATGCAGATATCCGTTTGGCTCTGGAGGGAAACGTGTACATACATGATCGTAACGTCCGCTTTCAAGATCCTTATCAATTTCTTCTTCAATGAAATTCTTATTTTCACCATTCAGGCATTCAGTAATCATAATTTCACCAACCTTCAAATAAGCTCCCCTAACTTTACCATATTTTCATAATACTGACTATGTTAAAGAGACTGGTGCAGTGAATTATCTTCAATTACATTCAGCACTTCACCAACAATGGCATAATGAGGTTCCCATGTATCATCTGTACCATCTTCATGTACTTTTGGATACACGGCTGGAGAAGCCGCATAGTATTTCTTTACTTCTTCTGATAATCCTTCTTTACTCATCTGATGGAAGTAGATCTTATGACATTGAAAAGTCAGCTATGCCTCTTTGAAAGTCACTGTATTTCCACAAGATACAGGTTTTAACCCGGAGCTGGAAACCTTGTCTTCATTCCTTCCTGAATGAGAGCCAAGATATCTTAAAGCCTTCCTGTATTTTTCATCATAGAAACTGACAGTAAAATCATCATATCTCTTTATAAATTCGCTGGTATATCTTGATGGATGAATAAATACTGTGATAACAGGACGATGGTTCCACAGAGTTCCCATCTCTCCCCAGCCTACTGTACAGGTATTGAAATCATTGATATTACCTGCTGTTACTAATGCCCATTGTTTATTGAACATTGCAAAGCTCTTATAACTCTTCTCTGTAAAATCCATATGTTTTCTCCTTTAAAATGTCACCTGAAGCATTTCCATGATGAGTCCCCAGAACACACCAATGCAGTAAAGAAGGATCGTAATCTTTACATTCTCACGTGGATGGTGATGATTCGTACGATATAAAACAAGTAAACCAACCCCTGCTCCTACAAGCAATCCGGCAATCATCTGACCAGAAGATAACATCCCGGCAAGGTATAACTGGGTTAAGGCAACCGAGGCACCACAGTTAGGAATCAGGCCGATTAAGGCAGCCAGGAATACACCCAGGAATGGAATAGCATTCAGAAAAGAAGCGATTCTTTTCTGACCAATGCCATCTACAACTAATGTCAGGACTAATGTAATGATAAAGATAAAGATGACAATCTGCAGTGTATGAATCAAAGCAGCCTTGAATACACTGCCTTCATCATGATCATCATAATCCTTATGAGACTCTTCACATAAATCATGAATATGCCTATCTGATTTATGGGCGTACTTTGTATGACGCAGTATGGCATCTACTGCTAATCCTGAAACAATTCCTAACACTGCCTTGGTTCCAAGAATACCTAATATCTTGTTTACAGATACCTTTTCAGATATCAGTATCGGTAACATCTCATCCGATGTAGATAAGAATACAGCTAACATCGTGCCAAGTGTTATGACACCGCCAGAATAGAGACTGGCAGCACTGGCTGAGAAACCGCATTGCGGTACAATGCCAAATAGCCCACCGAATATCGGCCCTTTATTCCCCATCCTGGCAAGCATCTGAACACTCTTATCACCGGTATGATGTTCCAGATACTCCATAATTAAATATGTAATAAACAGAAACGGAATCAGTTTCACTGTATCCGTTAATGCGTCTGTTAATGCTTCAATGAATAATTCCATTCTGCTGTTCCTTTCTCTGACAATCTCTGCATAAACCAACTAATACAGAATCCGTACAATCTAGTCTGAAGCCATGATCAGATTCCAGATGATCCTGTATTTCCTTCATAAAATCACAATCCAGATGAATGATTCTTCCACATTTACGGCAATATAAATGCAGATGATGCATACAGTCATGTCCTGGCTCCATATACTGGTAATACTTTTCTTCTTTACCGGATATACGATAACTTCTGATCTGTCCGCTTTCTTCTAATTTATCCAGGTTTCTGTATACAGTAGCCTGGTTGATAGACATACCTTCTTTTCTCATCTCCGCAAGTACTTCTGATGCGGAGATCATGTCATCTTCATGAGATGAGAAATATGTTAATATCCAGCTTTTATATTGAGAATGATAATCTTTCATCATTCACTCCTCCCTTTTGCAAGTCACTTGCATATTATATACATCTGCAAATCATTTGCAAATAATATGCCAGAAACATTACAAAAACATCTGTACAAATGCACACAGATGTCTTATTCAGTTATTGGTCAGAGTTATCCCATACACTTAAAGTACACTATGGAACCATCATGATAGATATGTGCTTTACTGTACTCTGTTTCCAGAATATATCTCAGTTTATTACATGTAAGAAATGGCGGCGTAAACCATTCCTTCTTATTAAGAATATGATTAACATGCCAGTCGGTTATCTCTGATTCATTGCGTATATAGAAACAGCCGATAAACATACCTCCAGGCTTTCATACTCTTTTCATCTCATAGAAAGCATCTTCCCACATAAAAGAGGTATGTTTGCATTCATGCAATCTATCTTCTGCCTTTTCAAGCATATCTTCACTGTAATCCAGTAAAGTTATATCCGTATGAACCATGCTTTTCCATTTCCTGTATGTAAACACAGCCGTACCTGCAGGTACATCCAGTATTCTTCCTTTAAAATCAGAAGGAATCCATGAAAGGATATTTTCTGCAATCTTTTCATCATCTGTACCATTCCAGAATATCTTTACATGGTCTTTCAAATCTTACTCCTGTATTTTTCCAGACGGATTAATCCTTCCTCATCCGGCTTCTGAATACCATTCTTATACATATATCCCATCTTCTGATAAAAAGGAGTTGCAGTAATCGATGCAGGAATCTCTATTCTTTTTGCACGTAAGAAATACTCATCATTTTCTAATGTCTCTATAATCTTTCTGCCGATTCCTTTACCCTGATATTCAGGTAATACAAAGATCGTAAATAAGCTGCTTTCATCCTTCTTGTCCCAATATGGCCCTATGGCACCACAGCCAACGATCTTTTCTTTATCAACTACTACATAGAAATGTGTCCATTCTGCTCTCTCCAGAATTCCTTCAGGCTGTAATCTTTTAACATCATTTTCTATGTATTCTCTGGAATAATCCCTGCTGTTAACTTCTCTTAATGTTTTAACCACTAATGCGGATACTCCATCAGCATCTTCTGGTTTAAATCTTCTGATTAACATACTTTCTCTCCCGTTAACTCTCTGTATTCTTCGCGCGTCTTAATCATTATCTTTGTGTTAGCTGGTACTGACGTAAAGATAAAGCAGGGAAGTTATGTTTGCAAGAAAAAACTCCTGCTGTATAAGCAGAAGTCAGTTGATGTCTGGTGTCACGCCGTTATTGATAAAGATCGTCCATTTGGCAATATTAACAGTATGATCTCCTATCTTTTCATAGTATTTGGCTACCATGAGAAGATTCAGAGCATATTCTGCATTTGCGCCTTTTTGGAAATGTTCTTCAATTTTCTTTTTAGCCTTATTGAAGGCATCATCTACTGTATCGTCTGCCTGAATGACCTTCTCAGCCAGATCATTATCTCTGTTTGTTAAGGCGAGTACTGTGTCTTTCATCATTTTAATAGTCAGGCAAGACATAGAGTGAAGATCAAACATATCATTACTGGCAGAAAGATTCTCATTCAGAATGATTTCTGCGATATCTGCACTCATCTCTCCGATTCTTTCAAGATCATAAGATGCTTTCAGACAGGCACTGATCATACGAAGGTCTTTGGCAACAGGCTGCTGTTCCATCAATAGTTTCAGACTGGCATTTTCAATTTTTCTTTCACTGCTATGGATATGACGGTGAATTGAGAAAACATCCTTTGCCTTTTCACTATTTCCATCCATCAATGCTTCAGAAGCATATGAGACTGCTTCTGTACAAAGATTACCAGTTTCTCTTACAGACTGATTCAGGTTATCCAGTTCTTCATTAAAACGATCACGCATCTTATCCAAACCTCCCGGTAATATAGTTTTCTGTACGCTTGTCGTGCGGCAAAGAGAATATTCTTTCTGTTTCTCCTGTTTCTACTAATTCTCCAAGTAAGAAGAAAGCTGTCTTATCAGAAATGCGCAATGCCTGCTGCATGGAATGTGTCACGATGACAATCGTGTATCTGGATTTCAATTCCTGTAATAAATCTTCTATCTTTGAAGTAGAAATAGGATCAAGAGCTGATGTTGGTTCATCCATAAGCAGAACCTCTGGTTCTACTGCCAGGGCTCTTGCGATACAAAGACGCTGCTGCTGACCTCCGGAAAGACCTAAGGCAGATTTATGCAGACGATCCTTCAGTTCATCGAATATAGCTGCCTGACACAATGATTTTTCGACAATCTGATCCAATGTTTTCTTATCCTTTATGCCATGAATCCTTGGTCCATAGGCAATATTGTCATAGATACTCATTGCAAAGGGATTCGGTCTCTGAAACACCATTCCAACCCTTTTTCTCAATACATTGACATCCATACCGTTACTGTAAATATCATCTCCATCCAGAGTGATTTTCCCCTGAATCCGACATCCTTCAATCAGATCATTCATGCGGTTCAGACATCTTAACAGAGAAGACTTGCCACAGCCAGATGGACCGATAAAAGCTGTTATTTCATGACTTTGAATATCAAGATTGATATTGTGCAGGGCATGATTATCGCCATAGTAAAGATCCAGATTTTTAATAGTAATTTTATTCATATTATCCTTTCAGAGAGCGTGTCCGCATGCGATCCGATATCTTTCTTGTAATAAGTGAAAACAGAAGTGTAATGATCACAAGTACTGCCGAAGAGAACGCAGCTATAGCTGAAGCATCCGGATTCAGTGATCCTTCTGTACGCATGACCCATATATGTAAAGATAAAGTTTCACCTGCCCGGAATGGATTCAAAGGGCATGTAGGTGAAGATAACCGGTACCAGTTAGACCAGTTGATAATTGTTGACTGACCAGATGTATAAAGAAGAGCTGCGGATTCTCCAAATCCTCTTCCTGCGGCCATGATAATACCTGTCAGAATCTGCGGCATAGCGGCAGGAATCAATACCTTCTGTATTGTTTCGGCATGCGTTGCGCCAAGTGCTAAAGAACCTTCTTTATATTCTTTTGGCAAAGAACGTATGGCACTTTCTGTCTCCGTTGTAATTAAAGGAAGAGAAAGAATGGAAACAGCTAATGATCCAGCCAGAAGATTCCACTTAAATCCTGTCATCAGAATGAAAACGAGATAACCGAAAAGACCAATGACAATAGAAGGAAGTGATGAAAGAGATTCAATTGACACCTGTAAGAAATCAAGCAGTTTTCCTGGTTTTGCATATTCCGCAAGATAGATACCGGCACCGATACCGATCGGTACAGAAATAACCAGTGAAAGAAATACAAGATAAACTGTATTAAAAAGCTGATTGATAATCCCCTGTGTGCCTTCTGTGAGAAAAGAAGGTTTGAATTCCATAAATCCATTGATAATGATATATCCGGTTATCAGGATCAGGAATATAAGCATAAGCCAGCCAATGAGTGTAAATGTGCCAGTCATAAACTGATCTGTTCTTCTTGCTTTTACAGCATATTTCTTTTCTGTATTCACATATGTTTTTTCTAATACTGTCATTTATGTGCTCCTTTTCTGCTTAGAGAATGAATGATAAAGATCAGTAAAATAGAGATCAGATACAGTAATAATGCCATAGACCACAAAGCCATATTATGTTCCCCTCCATTTGCCGTATTGCCCATATCAGAGGCAATTGCGGCCGTCAGGTTATTGGTTGGAGAAAGAATATTTACCGGGAAAGAGCGTGTCTTTCCTATAACCATAGCGACTGCCAATGCTTCGCCTATGGCTCTTGCAAAGCCAAGAATGATGCCTGTAAAAATACCATTTGAAGCAGCTGGTATCACAACTCTCCATATAACCTGCCATCGCGTCGCACCTAAACCATAAGCTGCTTCCCTGGTACTCTCTGGTACTGCTTTAATCGCATCTGCACTGACAGTTGTAATCGTAGGGAAAATCATGACCGCAAGAACTATAGAAGCAGCCAGGACTGAGAATCCTCCCATCTTTGCATGAAATACATCCCTGATAAACGGTACTAATACAGTTAAGCCGATCCAGCCATATACAACCGAAGGAATACCTACATAGATTTCTACTGCGGGCCGGAATATCTTTTCTCCTATTTTCGGAGATATTTCACTCAGAAATACGGCAGATCCAATCGCAAAAGGAATTACAAATAACAGCGCTAATCCACATGTCATCAATGAACCTGCAATATATACCGCAGCCCCGACATATCCACTGTATCTGCCTGGTGTATCTGAAGGATTCCAGTCAGAAGAAAACAGAAATTCTGTAATCGTATGATGCCCTGTAACAAACGTACCGGATCCTTTATAGAGAAGAAATGCGCCAATAGCTATAGTCAGAAGTATGATAAAGATTCCACATGCAAGATAAATATGTTTCCAGCGTTTATCTCTGGCTACAGCTTTCTGTATCACTGCATTCATAAAACCACCTTTCAAAACAAAGAGGCAGGGTTACCTGCCCTTGTAACTTTCACTGTTTATTCATGTGCCTTTTTAGCTTCATCCGTTAATTTGAATGTAACACCATATCCCATCTTCTCTACTTCATCCGCAAAGTCTTTTCCTGAGATATAGTCAATGTATGCTTTGACTGCGCCTTTGGCTTCACCCTTTGTATACATATGTTCATAGCTCCATACTTTGTATGTGCCATTGTATGTATTCTCAAGTGTAGGTTCATTGCCATCGATGGAAACCGCCGTAACGCCTCTGGCATCCGTGAGATAACTGAGAGCTACGTAGCCAATAGCTGCCTTATTATCTTTAACTGTCTGAACAAGTGTACCGGAGTCATCGGTTTCAAGTGCCTGGTTGGAAGCTTCTTCTTCCCCATTTAATGCATACTGTTTGAAAGTAGCTCTGGTTCCGGAAGAAGATGGTCTTGTGACAAGGACAATATCTTCATCAGGTCCACCAACTTCTTTCCAGTTAGTTGTTTTCCCTGTAAAGACAGATATCAGCTGATCCGTAGTCAGATTGGTTACGCCAAGATCAGAATTTACAATTGGCGCCATAGTCACTACAGCTACTTCATGATCCACTAATGTTTTAGCTGTTTCCTCGTCCAGTTTTTCTTTTGCAAATACATCCGAATTACCAATGTCTACTGATCCTTCTGCGACCTGTTTCAAGCCTTCTCCTGATCCACCGCCATTTGTATTGATGACACAATCCGGATTATCCTTCATGAAGCTTTCCGCGGCAGCCTGTGCTAATGGCAGTAAAGCAGAAGAACCTGCCGCATTAACTGTTCCTGATACATTCTCTGCAGATGTATCTTTGCCTGAAGCGGCTGATGCTGATGAACAGACGGTCAGTAATGAGAATGCTAATAACCCTGTTATAAATACCTTAATGTTTTTCATATCTTATGTTCTCTCCTTTGAACACTTTCTACTGTAAAGAAGGCTTGTAAAAGAAAAGAACACGGACATGTTAAATGTCCGTAAAAACTGATAATTCGTTATTTTTTCTAATAGGCCATCAGACACATGTCAGGCAAAGTCAGGTGTGAAATAACCCCTGGCTAAGTCTAATGATCTGATAATTGCTTTTTCAGGAACAGGTGACGACTGATAAATATACTTCTGTATCTTTGCTATCAGGCCTTTTCCTGCATATCTGTGATTGATTCTTCATTCCTGTTCTTCCAGAATCAGAGGAAGCCATCAGGGCTCTGCATTTCCGGTAAAGAAGTAACGCTGTCTTGTAGTTCACGTCCAAAACACTGCTCATCTCTATTCCACTCATACCTTTGCTGGAAGAGAAGAAGAATTTACGACATGCCTCTTTATCATTGGCGTATTTACGAGTGAATTCAATCATAGAAGGTTTCTTAGGTTTTCCAGTAGTAGCAGACATATAATTGCCTCTTTTCGGGATAATCATATTCAAAATTCTGAATCGCACTGCACATCATCATGTACAGCATGCGTCAGATGGTTTATTAGAAAAATTATTTCTTAATCGAGATGTTTCGTATACCTGCATTTGGGATAGTTGGAACAGGCAAGAAACTTACCATACTTTCCCTGCTTCTCTATGAGCTTTCCACCGCAGCGAGGACAATACCCATCTGCGATTGTCTCTTTTTCATTATGAATGTTCTCGAGATGCTCTATGCACATTTCCTTACTGTCCACATTACTGGAAGTAATCAGGTCAGTGAGTTCCTTCATTCGCTCAGCTGTAATTGCTTCATCCGTCGAAAGCTTTTCAATCTCACTCTTCAATGCACCCCATTTCACAACATTCGAATGCTGAAAACTGACTTTCATCGTACAGTCGCCTGGAAAAGTAACAATCGGAAAGATCGGAACAGAAGAATCTCCCAGCAATGCTTCAATCGCCTTAACATGTCCATAATTCTGATGAATCGGATTCATAAAACGATGCTTAGAATGATAAATGGTCTGTGTCCATTGACTCCCATTCTCACTTCCCGTAATCCATCCCGCATAATTCTTCACTTCGATTACAAAAATCCCATAAACAGATATCACAACAAAATCAATCTGTGAAGTTCCTTTTTCTGTTTTCAGCAGCACATTATGCAGTACTGTATATTTTTCAGCAGAATACCAATAGTAGCTTCTCCCGTTTCCCCCTTAATCTTCAGTTTATAAATTGCATAAACCTCTCGTGCCAAAGCCACTACAATGACAGCTATGATTAACTTCCACATATATTCCCCGTTTTATACAAAAATAAGACCGCAGTGAAGACAATATTGTTACAAATATATGCCCAATATGATTACGGAATGCATAATTCTATCTTTCATTTGAAATAATGATAAATTAAAAGGACAAGCCAAATCATTGGAGAAACATACTATGCAGAACCTTTTGAAAAATGAAGATATAGATCACCTGATCACCAATAATAAAGCTGTCATTCTGCAGTTTGGAACATTCCAATGCACACCATGCATTGCAATCAAAGCCAAGCTGGATCAATGGAACCTTAAACATACAGATGTCATCATGCGTTATATCTCAATAGAAGATTATCCCGAAGCCGCAGCACAGCACGACATCCTATCTTCACCAACCATATGCCTGTATATTGATGGAAAGCTTTTATTAAAAGAATCCGGATACTTCAGCCTGGAAGAATTTTTAAAGAGGACCGAAAGATACCTCTCTGTCCTTGAATCAGAAGCTGACTGAATCATCAGGATTCTGACGGAAAACATGCAGTAATACATAAAAACAGAATCGCATCATTAAGAATTGATTTTTCAGTATGCTGGAGGACCATCTCCAGCTTGTCGAAAACAGTACTGAAGGCATTCAAACGAAAGAGTCGATACAGCAGGAAGCGTTTTGTCAAGTACCTTTTTTGATTTATTGACGCTTCTTTTCTATTAGGTGTTTTCACTTTTAGGCAAAGAAAAACAGTAAACCTTTTTAGATTTACTGCTTCTCAATGCTATTGATTAAATTTCAACTTACAAATCCTTGATATTCATTTTGTCAATTTCAGAACGTATTTTCATTTTTTCTCTAATTCCAAAATATATAGCTAACAAAACAATTGTAGGTATATTGCTTATCAAAAATGTAGATATTACACTCATCCAAATTTGACCTTTCCCCATCGTTTCAAATGTTGCAATGCTCAATACCATAAACAATGAATATGCAAAACTCAATATTGGCAAAATTAAACCAAACCATTTATTCTTCATCTTTGATAAAAATATCTGCAACCATACTACCAATGCAACCACAAATAAGAATAAAACAAACATAAATAGAACATTTTTCATTCTAATCAACTCCTTTCATTTTCTTATACTCTGAAACCAATATTTTAGCTGTTTCAAAATCAAGTTTATCATTAACAGCCAATCTCTTTATAAGTGAAATATAAGGCTCGTTTGCATTATCTTCACTAATTTGTATTTTTTGTATTAGCCTATCCAATCTCAATCTGACCGTTGGATATGTAACTTCATATTGTTTTGCAATTTCTTTTAAAGAACCAGAAGACAATATAAAATTTTTTATAAATGATAGGTCTTCATCATCAAGATTTGCCATCCATTCTGGAACTATTTCAATAGCCATATTATCGCCACCCTTTAATTATGTTAATTAAAACATTTAATATAATTAAAGTCAATGTGAAATATTTTTTAACTTTTATTTGTTTTTGATTTTAATTTCACTCCTATAATTCCAACTCATTCCTCTTTACCTGTGATAGTCGCTTTTCTTGTTCCTGTAACTGCTCTATACATGTTTTAACTTTTTCTGCTTGTTCAACTTCTTCTCGTATCTCTATTATTTGACTATATAGGCTCTTTTTCTCTTTTTTCAAATTGGCAAGTTCTGATTTCCATTTACTGATGTCTAATGTCTTACTTTCTCCTAAATGCTCTTTCAGATGTTTCTTGGCACTTTCAAATAAAATGAGTTCTGCCGTATGCTCGTTATAAAAATCTTCCTGTTTGCTTTTCTTTGTCTTGATATAGGCTTTGTAGGTGTCTTTATACTTCAAATATTTTTCTGATTGGTCTATGAGTTGTGTTTTTTCATCAATCTTCTTTTCGGTATCTTTTAAGGCTCTTGTAGTCTTATAATTCTTATCTCTAAGGATAACTATATTTTCTT
Organism: Erysipelotrichaceae bacterium; assembly: GCA_019415435.1. Classification (GTDB taxonomy): domain Bacteria; phylum Bacillota_I; class Bacilli_A; order Erysipelotrichales; family Erysipelotrichaceae; genus Bulleidia. Next base: position 80 of record DXZE01000044.1, on the reverse strand, counting down.
TAAGCTCGGATAATGAAGTGATGTTTTTCTCTTTGAGTAGCTGATAACTTTCAATATATTTTTCTAAGTCTGTATTATTC
>DXZE01000043.1 GCA_019415435.1 Erysipelotrichaceae bacterium | reverse complement strand
CCGTTACAGCGAACTGATCCAGTCCAATCCCGAATGGGATTTTGCCGGGATCTACGCTGACGAAGGCATCAGCGGAACGAAAGCCGAAAAACGTCCGGAGTTCATGCGTCTGATCGCTGACTGCAATGCCGGAAAGATCGACATTGTTCTTACCAAGAGCATCAGCCGGTTTGCCAGAAACACTGTCGATCTTCTGGAAACAGTCCGGCACTTGAAAGACATCGGCGTCGAGGTCCGGTTCGAAAAAGAAAACATCCGATCACTCAGTGATGACGGAGAACTGATGCTCACGCTGCTCGCTTCCTTCGCGCAGGAAGAGTCGCGTTCCATATCTGAGAATGAAAAGTGGAGCGTGAAAAAGCGGATGGAACAAGGCATCCCGACTGCAAAGCCGCCCATTCTCGGATATAAATGGGTGGGAAATCATCTGGAGATTGTCCCGGAAGAAGCCGCAGTAGTCAAACGCATTTTTCAGAATTTTCTTGACGGAAAGTCCCGACTTGAAACAGAACGCGAGCTTGAAGCGGAAGGTATTCGTTCCGTGAACGGAAACGTCATGCGAGACTCCCAGCTAAAGCACATCCTTAACAATATTACCTATACAGGTAACACTCTTCTGCAGAAGGAATTCGTAGAGGATCCAATCACGAAAAAACGCCGAAAAAACAAAGGACAGCTTCCACAGTATTACATTGAAAACACGCATGAATCCATCATCGACTACGACACATGGAAATATGTGCAGGACGAGATGGAACGGCGACGGGAACTCGGAGCTCTGGCGAACAAGAGCTTGAACACCTGCTGCTTCACTGGAAAAATAAAATGCCCATACTGTGGATTCAGCTACATGCACAACCATCGCAACAAGAACGGTCACCCTCAGGAATACTGGAATTGCGGCAGCAAGAAGAAAAAACAGAAACCCGATAAGAAGTGCCCGGTCGGCGGTACTATCAGCGAAAAGGCTCTGGAAAAAGCCTGCTGTGAAGTGCTCGGTATTCCCGAATTTGATGAGAATGTATTCCTTGAGATGGTCGACCACATCGAAGTGCCGGAGAAATACACGCTCCAATTCTTCTTAAAAGATGGAACGGAGATCACTCGTCCTGCTCCGAATACCGGCCATCAGGACTGCTGGACAGCTGAATACCGGGCATTGACTTCAAAAAAGCGTCGTGAGTATCCGCAGGCAAAGGGAACGACAGAGCTTTCAGGCAAAATCAAATGCGCTGCATGCGGCTGTAATTTCCGTCGCTGCACGCAGCCTGCTTCCAATCCGAACAAGCCGAAAATGCATTACTGGCGTTGCTCGGAGCACGGCAAGGACTGCATAACGATAGGATTACGAGAAGATGCCCTGAAAAAGCAGATCGCCGAGGTTATGGGAATTCCTGAATATGATGCGGATCTTTTCAAAAAGCAGATCCAGGTGATCTATGTGAAAGATAAAGATCTTCTGGAAATCCACTTTAAAGACGGACGGGTCGAAACTACGCAATACGTTCCTCCGGAAAAGACCTTCACACCTCGCAGTGAGGAATCCAGAGAACACATGCGGCAGCTCATGAAGGAAAGATGGACTCCGGAATATAAGGCTCAGATGAGCAGGAAGATGAAAAAGATAAGGAGTGAGAAGTTTTGGAACAGCAACGGAAAGTAAAAACCATACCGGCAACGCTGAAGCCCTTCACCTCCTCTCCCATTGGCGAGAGCAGGAAACGCCGCGTTGCCGCTTATGCCCGGGTCTCAACTGACCATGATGAACAGTTCACAAGCTATGAGGCACAGATCGATTACTACACAAAATACATCAAAGCAAGACGCGACTGGGAGTTCGTCAAGGTCTACACGGATGAGGGAATCTCCGGCACCGGAACGAAAAAGAGAATCGGCTTCCGCACCATGATCGATGATGCCCTTGCCGGAAAGATTGATCTTATCGTCACAAAGTCTGTCAGCCGGTTTGCCCGGAACACGGTTGATTCCCTCACGACCATCCGTGAGCTGAAGGAGCATAGCGTCGAGTGCTATTTCGAAAAGGAAAACATCTGGACCTTTGACGGCAAGGGAGAACTTCTCATCACAATCATGTCCTCGCTGGCGCAGGAAGAATCCAGAAGCATTTCCGAGAACTGCACCTGGGGTCAGAGAAAACGGTTTGCTGACGGCAAGGTTACTGTCCCTTTCAAGCGGTTTCTCGGCTACGACCGAGGGCCTAACGGCGAACTTGTAGTCAATGAAGAACAAGCCAAACTTGTAAAGCGGATCTACCGGATGTTTATGGAAGGCACAACACCTTACGGAATTGCCACTAAGCTCACGGAGGAGAATATTCCATCGCCAAGCGGCAAGCAGAAATGGCATGCCGGAACGGTAAAGGCTATCCTCTCCAATGAAAAATACAAGGGTGACGCACTCTTGCAGAAGTCCTTCACCGTCGACTTCCTAACCAAGAAAACAAAAATCAATGAAGGTGAGGTCCCGCAGTACTATGTCGAAAAAGACCACGAAGCAATCATTGATCCGGAGATCTTCGATCAGGTCCAGGATGAACTGAAGCGCCGCTGCCCCGGCAGAAACCGCTATAGTGGCGTTCATGTTTTCTCCGGCAAGGTAAAATGCGGACAGTGCGGGAGCTGGTACGGCTCTAAGGTCTGGCATTCCAATGACAAATACCGCCGGACGATCTGGCAGTGCAACCACAAATACGATGGCGGCGAGAAATGCGAAACGCCAGTCCTCACGGATGATGAACTCAAGGGAAAATACATCTCAGCAGTCAACAAGCTGTTTGCCGACAAGAAATCGATTCTGGCAGATTATAACGAGATCCTCGCTGGACCGCTTTACGATACTTCTGGACTGGAAAGGAAAAGGACAGAATATGAAGACGAAATGAGTACCGCAGCTGAACTGGTGCAGAAGGAAATCAAGAAGAACGCTCTGGAACCGCAGAATCAGGCAGAATACCAGAAGCGGTATGACACCCTGACAGAACGCTTCAATGCAGCGAAAAAGAGTCTCGCCGACACCGAAGCTGAAATCAGCAGAAAAGAACTCGCCCGCTCTTCTATCCGGCAGTTTCTGGCTACGCTTGGCAAACAAAAAGACCTTGTGACAACATTCGACGCCGTACAATTCCAGAGCCTCGTTGATTTCATCACGGTTTACAGCAAAGATGACATCCGGATAAACTTCAAGAACGGTATGGAAATCAAAGCCTGAAACCAAATATCCATAGAACAAAATGCGCCACCTACGACAAAACCGGAGGTGACGTTTTTTATTCGTTCTGCAGCAATTCACGTATTCTTTTCGTCAGACCTCACTATTGTCTGCTTCTGGATCTACATCTTGTCCGGGATGCATACTGACAGCACCCTTGGCCTGTAAATTGGCTAGATTCTCCAGCATTATCTTTCCGATCTCGGTCGGATCATAATTGCACGCGGAACAAATGAGCCGCAGCCCATCTGGCGTCAACATACGACCATGCCTCGTGTCATCCAGCAACTTCTGATATTCTTCATATTGCTTGTTTGTAATCTTCTTCATTGCTTCGCTTCCTTTAGCAATGTGCAAATGCCTTGATTGCATAAACAGCAACTACTGCTGCCGGAATGCTCATCAAGGCAACAGCAGCTGGCCAACCAGTAAGACTGACATTTACAGTTGAATGCTTTGCTAATTCCGGTGCTCCCATTGTTAAGTTTTCAATCCCATTTTCCATGTTGCTATCCTTTCTCCGCTGCTTATTTGCGGTTGCTATATTTATGCCTCATTGGCCTGCATCGTTTAGAATGGATAGAATCTGACTGATGTAATCCATTGCTTCTTCATCTGAACGCTCAAGAAGTTTTGCGACCTTTCTTACCACTTCTAGACGATCAACAGTAGACATTTCTTGTGTTTTTACTTCAGGAGATGGAATTTCCGTGTACACCAGAAGGCGATTTCCAACTAAGTGACTGTTGTATCTTCCGTTACAGTTTTTAGTGAGGTAGGCAGAAACACCTCTTAAATGATTCCCAATTGCAAAACTGGAAACCATATCTACGGGAACCCTTACCTCAAGGACCACATTGTTTCCGATTAACATCGGAACTTCCAATTGAACATTGTATCTGGAGTACAGGTTAAGAGATGCGCTTTCTGTCGCATCGCGGATGTCCCGTAAACAGTCTGCTGCCTTGATGCTCGAATCAGCAAATTCTATCTGTATGAACTTAGATACCATCTTCATATTTCAGGTCTCCTTTTGTATCTACATTCGGCGTTACTTGTAAATTTGTCCTAAATATATCACGCTTGTTGCCAGATGTAAATACTTTCAGCGTGATTTGTAAAATATTTGGGCTCAAAAAAATCGGGCTATAACCCGACATCTACATTGCACCCTTTTTTTCGACCTTGCACCCTTTTTTCATGCGCACATTCTGGAAATGTTAAATTGTATCATTTTCGGTCGGATGTTTTCACAAATATGAATACTATTAATTATTTCATTTGCCTGTTTATAAAGATTTATATTTCCCTGTAACTGAAGCTTGAAACGAGCATCTTCAACTGTCTGACAATCCCATTTGTAAGCATCATTGAATTTCTGGATTACCGTTTTTTCAATGACATTCTTTGTCATAAATTGGGTTATTGTGCTCGGCGTATAGAATGAACCATCTTTGTATCCATTTATCTTTTCAAAGATAAGACCTAATACGGATGCATCAATAATATCTGAATTTTTCTGGTATACACCATCATCACTTTCAACGGCCCCAAATATATAGCTGTTCAAAAAATCAATTGTATATTGAAGCAGCGGTATTTCTGTTTTCTTATTCTTTGGTAATACCGTATCACTCTTTAACGGTACATTATCATTATGAAGGTCATTTATATTTACATCATTTATTTCAATTGGCTGCTTTTCAAACAATGAACTGTTCAGATATGGAATTGCATTAAACTGTTGATAAAACAGAGTATTGTCTCTGTCTTTCTTTCCAAGCACATTAAAGAACAGATTCTGCACATCATTAAAAGATTTTATCTTTTCATTACTCAGTATCTTATATTTCTCATCATTGCCATTAATTGATATTAGCTGTCCTTCAAAGAGTTTTATGAAAAGGAAACGGTCCAGCCAGATTATAATCAGTTCAAAAGTTTTATCTGTTGCTTCCTCTACGCTTCTTTCCTTATCATCATGGAATTTTCTGTATAACTGATCTGCAAACGAATTCTTAATAGAAGGATCTATATTAATCAGCGTCTTGCCTTTACTGGTTTCTTCCGTCAGACCCATGATATACAAAAGTTCCTGATAGAATTTCTTATTCAAAGGTCTGGCGTGGCTTTCACCTGTATATTTTTCTTTCAGAAGGAAAGTAGGATAGAATGCCTTATAAACCTGTTTAACATCCGCATTTTCCAAGTTAAAGTACAGATAATCAAGTTTTTCTGTAATATTTATCTTTTCAAAGAAGGCTTTGATATCTGCATAAAACTTTGATGTGTCACGAGCATAAGACAACTGATTGTTTTTATATTTGTAATAATGCTGTTCCAGCTCACCATCACAAAAACGTTCTATATCATTGGCATCGAATATAAACCATTGCAGACCATCTGTTGCAATAAGTCTGCGGATTTCCGTATCAGGTATCCTCTTCACACGTTTTCCGGTAGTATCTCTTGTTGCTTCCAGATAGTAAAATACAAGCTCCCAGAGCGCTTTACGATTAATATTATTTTCATCTGTCATCTCATTGCGATTATCAGATTTCTTTGTTTCGATGATCACTCGTAAGCTTCCATCAGATTTTATAGTACTGTCTATTTTCTGATCTGTATTGATTTGATATCTGCCTGCTGAATAAAAGTTATTCTTCAGAAACTGGTTAATTACATTCTTTATAAATTCCTCAGTTTCGTGATTAGTATTAGCAGTTTTTATATCCTTAATGAATGCATTTAAAGATCCTGAAAATAATGTAATGATATTTTTGGAAATCGGATCTTTATAATAATTCGGATTATATGCCCTTATACTGCTCGCAATTGTCTTTTTGCTCATAAGTGTAGCTCCTGACTTCTGATATGAATTTTATCATGGCAAATAGAATTCGTAGAAAATTCATAGAAAAAGCCACTTCCATTGTATTCTATATGGTACGTTTCAATTCCATATAATAATTCAGGAAATGGCTTAATCTTCATTAAAATTCGATGAATGACTTCTAAATGCTTTGTAATTTAATGTGAGCTATCAAATTAACGCTCACTCTATATTGTTTGAATTCGCAGACTACTCTTTAAATTTCTGTTTAAGAAAGCAGAAACAACTTCTACTTCTGGTGCAGTGCTGTACCAATTTAAAGACATATCTTCGTTTCTGTGTCCCATCATCCTTTTCGTAACTGTCGGATTGATGCCATAGGCATAGCTATCGGCTGCAAGTGATTTTCGCATGATATCTCGATCGTATATCTTATCTTTTCCATCTGGCATGTAATGATCATGCTCAGACATATACTCACAAAAGCTTTGAAAAGTTTCCTGGAAATGTAAAAAAAAGGTACTACCTACATATAGTTAGTACCTCTAGTTATTTTTAATATTGCCAATGGTTATTTCACACCTGACTTTGCCTGACATGTGTCTGATGGTCTATTAGAATTAAGTTTGATTGTGGTTTTATTGGAAACAACATCTGCCCTGAGAGATAACAATCCACACATGGCCATAATATGCTGTTTTTATTTTTGAAGGTCAAAACGAGAACTAGTTCTGCCAGTCAATGTCTGCTGATGTTTTCAGCGGGTAGGAGATGAGGGCAGCAGAGTCCAGATCCTCATGATGCATGTCTACGGCACAGGTACGGCTGTTGTCATAGGTACGATAGTAGTATATGCCTTTGTCCATGTTGCAGCATGAGGAATAAATTGTGATCTCGTATTTCCCGTCGCCTAAGTCGCAGCATCCGCGCTGCTGTTCGACAGAGCCCAGGATATGGAAAAACTGGCTGACAGATGATTCTTCAGAATTTTCCGACAGAGAATTCATACGCGTAAAAGCAACCTTTACAAAGCGTGAACCTGAGGACAGGTCTCCAGGAATACCGATACCTCCCATTCCGCGACTGTATTCATCGAGGGCAAGCCCCTTTGCAAAGGTGCTCTCTCCGGCAGCTGCTGACACATTGCGGTAATCATTGAGCCTGAACAGCTGGATATCAAATGTAGGATTGTTTGTCATGACTCCTACAGGATTTTCATATATATGCAGACCGCTTTTTACTGACTCAACAACGATCTGTCCGGTCTGATCTGCGATCATCCAGTGAAGGGGTGTAATCGGCAGCTCCTTGCTGAAGGGAATGGAGACAAGTCTTATGCGCTCAAGAAGTTTTCTGGCATCAGCTAATGTCTTGCACTGACCGAGTACCCAAGGGATAAATTCAAACGGTGCAACCTCATCCTTGCCGTCGTCACGGGGCTGGCTGAAATATCCGTTTCCGGGGAAATTCAGTCCCGCCATGGAAAGACCATATTCATTTGTCGCATCATAGTATAAAGGAAAGCCATCACATACAAAAGCCATGCCGATGATTGCATTGTGAGTCTTCATGGTTTTATTTTTTCGAAATGGCAGTGGAAAATTCCTGGGTGTGACTGTGACGGACTCATGATAGGAAAATTCGAGATCAAGATTCCTGCCGAAATAATGATCGGAAGTTTTATAGGTGACACAGGTACACATAACATGCCTCCTTTGAGTATATATTTAAAGATAAAAATACTCTTAATACCATTATTTTATTCTTATACCGGACAAAAAGCAATGATTGTCTGAGGTATCACAATGTATGGGTTTCTTTGTAAAAAACGCGGATATCAGTATTCCGGGAGAGAGGGTGATTCAGATCGGCATTGTCAAATATCCCGAATTTAAACACAGAATCTCGCGAATTGGATTTGCTGATTCACTCGAAAAGAGATTTTAAAATCAAATATGGAGATGAAAAATGACAATTCTTATTTGCTGCATGCTATGGGCCCAGGAGCCATAAAAAGGAAAATAAAAGAAATGGCGAAAAATTGAAATTTATTTTCTAATAGACCATCTGACGGATGCTGTACATGATGACGCACAGTGCGATTCAGAATTCTGAATATGATTATCCTGAAAAGAGGTAATTAATTATATGTATGCTACTACTAGAAAAGCTAAGAAACCTTCTATGATTGAATTTACGCGTAAATACGCCAATGATGAAGAGGCATGTCTTAAATTCTTCTTCTCTTCCAAAAAAGGTATGAGTGGAATAGAGATGAGCAGTGCTTTGGATGTGAACTACAAGACAGCGTTACTTCTTTGCCGGAAATGCAGAGCCCTGATGGCTACCTCTGATTTTGGAAGAATACTGGATTCCAGGTTTTATGAAGCAGATACAGCCTGTATTGGATCTGTATCCAAGGCACCTGGAAGAACAGGAATACAGAATCAATCACAGATATGCAGGGAAAGGCTTGTTAGCAAAGATACAGAACGTACTACATGATTATCCGGACGTAACAGTACCACTCTCTGATCTTGGCAGCTATACAGATGGTCCTTCCTACGCAGCGGTATCTATATATGTCATAATTCCGCCCGCCCCATCCGGACAATATTCCTGTATGAATTTATTCAAGCCTGCTCATACTCATTGTCCTGTCTTATCTATGATTGCCTTTGCTGCTAATGCTGCTGTAGACCATGCTATCTGAAGGTTATATCCACCCGTATAGGCATCTGTATCAATAACTTCACCAACACAATAAAGACCTGGTACTTTCTTTGCTTCCATAGTACCTGGATTTAATTCTTTAACAGATATACCTCCCTTGGTTATGATTGCTTCCGAATAGCCTCTTAACTTATTAAAGGGAAATGCTTTGTCGCATTGATTAACTTCTTTCTGTCTTCTTTTGTAGCATCATGAATGACTGTATGAAAAGAAATGCCTGTCACTTTCTCCATTACCGGTATCATACGGGATGGGAATAACTTATGCATAACTGATTCAAGATCATGATTCTTATCTGTTTCAAATAATCTTAATAATCTTTTATCTAACTGTTCTTCTGTAACAGCAGGTTTTAAATCAATCCATGCCTGTAATGGTTTCTTACTTATCAATGGTCCACAACTGGCACTTAACTTTAATGTTAAAGGTCCAGTAATACCAGAACTTGTAAACGTCAGCTCACCCTGTTCATTGAAGAGATCTTTCTTACCATCTTTTACATGTAAAGTAACATTCTTTAATGTAAATCCACGTAATTCATACAGATACTTTTCTTTACAATCAATCGGCACTAATGAAGGCAGACAATCTGTTACCTGCATACCTAAATCTTTCGCAAATCTGTATCCATCACCTAATGAACCAGTAGAAGGATATGATAATCCTCCTGTAGCTATAACAACTGTATCTGCAGGTATGAATTCAGTGCTTCCATGAATCTGACTTCTTTCATGGTTTATCTCTTTTGCATTCTCTTCTTTCTTCCAGTTGCCTAAAGCAGAACTATGCAGAACATTAACTCCTTTTACAGATCCATCTTCCTTACAACAGATTTCCTTTACTTCTGTATTTAAAAGAACTTTGACATTACCCTTCTTTAGTTCTCTTTTTAATGTATCAATAACATCATAGGAATGATTTGAGGCAGGGAATACTCTTCTGCCTCTTTCTACCTGATAAGGCATACCCCATGATTCAAATAAATGCATGACCTGATCTGCATTCATATGATAAATAGACCTGTATAAAAACTTAGGATTAGAAACAACATGTGAAAGAAAGGTTTGCTCATCACATGCATTCGTAAAGTTACATCTTCCCTTACCCGTTATGAATAGTTTCTTACCTAATTTTTCGTTATGTTCTATTAATGTTGTTTTAATACCATTACGGCCTAATAAGGCAGCACACATCATACCTGATGCTCCACCACCGATCACAATTACTTCTGACATAGCTTAATCTTATACCTGTTAATAAAAATCTGTCTGTATAAACAGACAGATTTCATTCTACATCATTCACAAGATTTTTAATCTTCTTAGCTGGCACTCCTCCAACAAGCGTATTATCCAAAGCATCCTTTGTCACAACTGCACCTGCGGCCACAACCACATTATTACCGATTGTTACACCAGGAAGAATAGTGGCGTTACCGCCAATTCATACATCATTACCCATCGTAACTTTTGCTATATCCGGTATCGTGACAGTATAGTTAGCCAGGAATTCATCCTTACCAACCTTTGTGACAGACTTATCCACTAAAGATGATGACGCGCATACGGACTTCTATGTCACTTACCGTAAAGAAGATAAGCATAAGCTTATAAACATTATTTCACAGATCTCTAAATAAAGCAGAAACATTGCTTAAATTCATTCCTTATTCTAAGATATACTCCGCATAAAGGAGTACACAGTATATGGCATTAAATCAGTTTTCCAGAACCGAACTGGTCATGGGATCCAACTCATTAGAAAAGATTGCCAACAGCAGAGTTGCCGTCTTTGGCGTAGGTGGGGTAGGAGGCTATGTCGTTGAAGCATTAGCCAGAACCGGTATCGGAACCCTGGATCTGATTGATGATGACCGTATATGCTTAACCAATATCAACCGTCAGATCCTTGCGACAAGAAAGACAGTCGGACAGTATAAGGTAGATGTGGCAGCCCAGAGAGTCCATGACATCTGTCCGGATATCAAAGTCAATACATATAAATGTTTCTATCTGCCTGAAGAAAGAGAAAAGTTTGACTTCAGCCAGTATGACTATATTGTGGATGCTGTAGATACGGTTACAGCCAAGATAGACATCATTCTGGAAGCCCAGAAGAATCATGTGCCGATTATATCCATCATGGGATGTGGCAACCGGGTGGATCCTACAAAGTTAGAAATCACAGACATCTATAAAACAAAAGGTGATCCATTAGCACGTGTCATGCGTTATGAATTACGTAAAAGAGGTGTACGTAAATTAAAGGTTATCTACAGTACAGAACCTCCTATCAGACCTATGGATGAAGATACAGCCAACTCATGCCGGTATCACTGCATCTGTCCGCCTGGAACCAAACGCAAGTGCACAGACCGCAGGGATATTCCTGGTTCTACTGCCTTTGTACCATCTGCGGCTGGATTAATTGCGGCCAGTCAGATAGCCCGTGATTTAAGTGACTTTGATCCGAATAAGAGAGTTCCTGGTAAAGAAGTACATACATGGGTAGATATGTATAAGGCAGAAGAAGGACACAATCCGGCAGCTGTTAACTCTAAGACAAGAAGTGTAGATGAAATGAAGAAACAGGCATCTGAATAACGCAGATGCCTTTATACTTTTATAAGGGAGGAATCGTCTATGATCTTTCAGATGTCTTACTATCAGATATGCATGTACTTTCTGATTTACTCATTCCTTGGCTGGTGTGTAGAAGTTGTCTATCATGCCTTAAAGCAGGGAAAGATTATTAACAGAGGTTTCTTAAACGGGCCCGTATGCCCAGTCTATGGCTTTGGCATGTTAGCGATCATTGCCATGGTTAATGAACTCCCGAAAAACACTTCTGCCAATGAACCGAATGTATGGTATGTCTTTCTTGGCGGTATGATTCTGACTACTATTATTGAATTCATAGCCGGATTTCTTTTATATCATTGTTTTCATGCAAGATGGTGGGATTACAGTAAGATGCCAGGCAATATCGGCGGATACATATGTCCTCTCTTTTCTATCTTATGGGGAATGGGATGTGTATTAGTCATGAAGCTTGTACATCCATTGTCCGAGCATCTTTGTAACAATGTCATAGCGCCTTCCTTAGGATGGCCTGTTATGCTCGTATTATACATTCTCTATCTCATTGACTTTATTGCGACTACATTGACTGCGGCAGGTTTAAACAAGAAACTGAAGTCTCTGGATGAATTAGACAGGAAGTTACGTCATGGCAGTGATGAGCTCAGTAATGTACTCGGTGAAAGTTCCATCAGGTTAAATGATGAAGTACAGCAACAGAAGATACAGGCCGCTCTTGCCAAAGATGATCTGAAAGATGCTGTAGAAGCCTCTGCCAAAGATATCCGTACTGAGTATTCCGTTATGAAGACTGAGAAACAATACCAGCGTGAACAGAAATACGATGACTATCAGAAGACAAAAGAAGAATTAAAGAAGCGTTATGAAGAGCTGCGTAAAGTCATTACCAGTCATACTGCTTTCGGTACAGGACGTCTGTTACAAGCGTTCCCGGATATGAAACATCGCGATTATGATGATCTTGTCCATAAACTGCAGGAATATCAAAAGAACCATTAATCTTTTTTCATTGTTCCTTCATTTACTGTACTTAACCGCTTTTCTTAACCATTGACCATTTTACATATGCACGCATACAATTTTTATAACTGATTCTCTTCTTGTTTTTATCAAGATTCTCCTTTCTTAAAATACATACTCTTACCTGCTTACATACTTCTCAAGAAATTCATCTGCTGGTATTGGCTTTGAATAATAATACCCCTGTATATAGTCCACATGGATTTCCTTTACACCATCCACCATTTCCTTTGTCTCTACACCTTCCGTAACCACCTGAATGCCAAGGTTATGACATGTTCTGATAATATCCGGCAGTAAGGTTGTCTTCTGCTTGAAATAGCTCCAGGTAAAATCTCTGTCTATCTTTACATCAGAGAAATGATTCTGCTGTAAACGGATCATATTGGAATAGGAACTGCCGAAATCATCCATGGAGAATATAAAACCATGTTCACTGAACTTCTCCATATTGTCATGCAGTAAGGTACGGTCAATCATTGTCTCTTCGGTTATCTCCAGATGAATCATAGAAGGATCTAACTTATTTTCTTCTAATATATCCAGAAACTGATCCAGTAACTTAGGATTACGGAACTGTTCAGGAGCTACATTGACATTAATCCATTTAATGTTGCTGAAACGTACTTCTTCCTTACTCATAAAGGCACATGCCTTACGGAACATCTGTCTGCCTAATCTGCCGGTATTGCCTGCCCGCATGGCTAAAGGAATAAATACATCCGGATAAACATAACCGCCTTTACCATCAGGAAGCCGGCATAAGGCTTCTGCCCCTTCTACCTGATCTGTCTTTGCATTCACGATCGGTTGTAAAAACATAGCCAGCTCATCCTGTTCCAAAGCTTCCGTCAGACGCGCGGCAGCCTCTGCCTTACGCACATACTTCTGTATCAATGCATTATCAATAACGATAGTTTCTCTTTCATCAGGCTGGATCAGGTCACGATATACATCCTGCATGACATCGGAAAGAAAATCACTGTTTTCATTGATATTCTGTTTTTCCATTTTCATCTGGTTGACACTCAGATAATAGTCACAATAGTTTGAATCCCATGATAACTGAAAACGTTCATGAACCGCATTCATAACTGCTTCCTGATCAAAACACTTCTTATGAGAAATAATAAAGATACCATTGCCTATGTAGAAAGCAGAAAGACTCGGCCAGGTATGACGGATCCATCCGCCAATATCACTTAAGAAATAATTGATTTCCTTACTTCCACGTGTTTCTTTTAAAGCCGCATAGTTTCTGATGCCAAAGCCAGTCATATAGAAATTATTGAACATCGTGACTTCATTCAATACTTTCTGCCATCCTTTGAGATTAAAGCATCTTGTTATAACATCTATATACTGATCTGGATTCAGATACATGAGATAAATCACCATGATTGCAAACATACAGAAGATATCCATGATCACAACATGCGGTAAAAAAATGCGCACCAGTACGCCAATTAGCATGATTGTCAGATACAGATATACACCTGTCTTTGGAATATCTATGGATTTACCCATTTTAACCATGATCTCAAAACCAATGATAATCCAGACAATAAACTGCAGACTGATAAAACAATAGAATGGACCGCTATGATACATACCATTCTGGATACTGAAGATCCATCCGTTTATACTTCCGATTAAAAGAAATATCTGTTCACCTATTTCTATAGCTTTGAATATCTTCTCCTGTACTTTTAGCTTTCTTGAATCAAACAGATCCATAGTAAGCCAGAACATATAAAAGCTTCTGAATAAAAACAGCACAAAAAACAGATAGTTTACCAGCCATAAAAGACCTGCCGGAAACATACCTGCATTACCATCCATTCTTGTGGAAATGTAATTAATGATAACAGTAGCTAAAGTAATGCCAAGAAGATTTCCGAATGCACTGCTTACATGTACAGGCAGTCTTTTCCTGCTTAAATACGCTCCGGTAATAACCAGAATAACCAATGCAGGCAGTGTATAACTTAAATCCCACATACATTTTCCCCCTTCAGCCTGTTACCTGATATTAATCGCTTTCAGACTTTAAACAAGTATGCACTATCAGATTTTTACAATACGATAGCTGTCCTTGCCCTCTTTCTTGGCTTCATACATTGCCTCATCTGCTCTTCTGGATAATTCCTGTAATGATTCACATCCATTAGGCGCATAGGCACAGCCGATACTGGCAGTGACATTACCTGATGTCTGGATGTGTCTGATACTGTGAAGAAGATCTGACAGTTTATTCTCTATACCTTCCATTGTCCACTCACCAGATGAATATACTGCAAATTCATCTCCACCAAGTCTGATCAGGACATCACCCTTTCTGAAGTTCATATGTAAGGCACCTGCTGTTTCTATCAGAATATGATCACCCTGCTCATGACCATAGGCATCATTGATTTCTTTAAACATGTCAAGATCCATATAGATAAAGATACATGGTACATGTGGATCTGCATACTTTCTCGCACCAGCTCTGTTATAAAGACCTGTCAGAGGATCTTCTTCAGCGATCTGTTCCAGATGATAGCTGTTTTCTATACTGTTCATTCTTACAATATTGAAGAGGAAACTTGCGCCCATGCTTAATAAAGCAACATCCACCAAGTGAATCATATCAAATACATAGACATCTGATGGTTCTATGCATGAGGATGCGATGGCATAGATAACAGATGTACAGATAATGAAGACCATGATCCGCCATGGCCTGTCCAGAATAAATAAAGGAAAGATTAATAAGAAGATCATAAACAGAAATGTGATCTGATGCGGTTCATAAACAATCGCATCTATCATGGCTATCATTAAAACCGGTCCTTCAAAGGAATACATCCATAACGTAAAATTCATATTTTTATTTCTCAGAAAGACAAAATAAAGAATGATGAAACCCAGAAAATACACCAGCTGTACATTCAAAGTTAGTGTATGAACATAGTTCCCACCTACAGCCATTCTTAACATTAAATTTATTGTCACGAAAATAAATGTAGAGACAATCACAAGTCCTAATCCAAGTTTGTTTTCCTGATTTATCTTATCTTTATATTGTTTATAATTCTCATTACTTATAATTCTTAAATAATTCATAGTTACTACAGCTTATTCATCTGAATAAGTCCCGCCTAGATAATACTCATTTTCACCGGAATTGAAAATAGTTTAATTCTCCACTCCCTTATTTTTATCACAATTTCAGCATATATA
>DXZE01000042.1 GCA_019415435.1 Erysipelotrichaceae bacterium | reverse complement strand
CATTATATTTCATTTTATGTAAAATTGTTTATTATGCGATATTTTCACATAATTTATATTTGTTTTTCATAATAAATTCATATAATTCAGCAACACATTTGTACAAAACGGTACAGATTCCATTTCTTACTTTTGTATAATATACATATGAAAATCATTTTAGCTGATGAACAATCCAAAGACAGACTGATGCGAGAACTGTCAAAAGAGACTGATGGCATCTTAAAAGATGTGAATATACTCTCTTTATCCTCTGCCTTAAAAGAGAAACAGGACGATGCCTTATACACTGCTTTATCCTTATCACAACAATTACAGACACACAAAGAACAGTTTCCCATCTATCAGGATATGTTTGCCTATCCTGCCTTTATTAATGAAATACTGACCTTCACAAAACAATGCATACTTTATGGCATCAAGGATACGGATCTGACAAAGGATAATGATTCCGAGAAAGAACTTGCAGAAATAGTATCTTCAGCAATGCATATGGACTTAGCTGTTAAAGATAACATTCTTCATAAAGAAGAAAGCATACAGTCATTGATAAACAAAGATATTGAAATCTATGATCAGAGTACTTCTGATATGTATCACTACAATATCCTGAATACATTAAAAAAGCATTGTCATTATCACTCTTATCCTGAAAACAACCCTGCCATGCATATACGCTATGCCTTGAATGCCCGTCAGGAATTAGAAGCCATAGCCCAGGATATTGTCACAAACAATGTTCCATGCAATGTCATATTAACTTCTTACTCAAGTCAGTATCCTTTACTGGAATCTGTATTTACCCGCTACCAGATTCCTTATACTGCTTCTCATACAGAGACTAACCTGCATATTCCGGTTATCTATGATGCATTGGTAAACCTTGCCTTACGCAAAGATAAGGATTCTTTACTGTATGTACTTCGTGTACATGGATTTTCAAAGGAATGTCCGTCTGAAGTCTATGACTATCTGAAACAGACATTACAGGATACATCCATACCGGAACATATTTCAGATGTATTAAAAGATTCCCTGTTTGAATCTGAAACAGAGCACTACAAACAATCAGAACAAACAACACAATCCTGGTTTGAATCAGTTGAAGAAGAATATAACCGTATTCTTTCTTCTGATACACCTGTTGATATCATTACCAATGCTTATGAAATCATGAGATTATCTCCATACTTAAATAATCCTGATGAATTAAAAGAAGGCATGAAGATACGTCAGTCTCTCATGAGTGTTTTAACTTTGGTTAAAACAGAAGAGGATGTACGCTTTATCACTTCTTCTGTTCTGCAGGATCAGGCATATACAAACGTTACGGAAAGTGACTTCTGTACGGTGACAGATATGACGCATCCTGTCATACCAGCAAAGAATACATATATTGTGGATGTATCTGGTGCAAACTATCCTGGTGTACCTGTAGAAAGCGGTCTTTTTGATGAAGCATATACCGAAAAGATACCAGGCTATCCTTCCCAGTCAGACCGTTATGCCATGCATATGTCCCAATTATCATGGTTAACGCATAGTGCAAAGAAAGAACTGACCTTCTCTTTCCATACCAATGACTATCAGGGAAGAGAAATCCAGTTAGCCTTTGATATAGAAAATACATATCCTTTACCACAGGAGAAGTGGTCTCTGAAGACTGTTAAACCAGTGTCTGATCCTGTGCATCATTTAACTCCTGATACAGCCATAAACTTATTCAGTAAAGATGGTACTGTAACAGGATCTATCTCTACCATAGAGAAATGGTTTTCCTGTCCATATGCTTACTTCATTCAATCCGGATTAAAAGTCAGAAAGCAGGATACTGCCTCCTTAGCAGCTAACAGCACCGGTACTATCCAGCATGCCGTTATGGAACATGCCGTAAAAGACAGAGGCAAAGGCTATCCTTCTGTCACAAAAGAAGAACTTGAAACAATGCTGGAACCTTCTTTCCATGTATTAGAAACCTTACATCCGGATGAAAGGGAATGTGTCTCTTTAACAAAGGAACGCATGCTGGATGGATTATTACACGCAATGGAATTTCTCAAAGTCATGGAAGCTTCCACTTCCTATGAACCTTATAAAGAAGAATATAAGTTTAAGGAAAAGATTACCGATCATGTTCTTTTAAGAGGAACAATAGACAGAATCGATACATATAATGATCAGTCATTAAGAATCCTTGACTATAAATCTTCTTTACATAAGTTATCTGAAACATCTGTAAAAGCAGGTACACAATTACAGTTATTATCCTATCTGATTATTGCCTCAGATCTCTTCCACAAGGAACCGGCAGGTGCTTACTACGATTCCCTGAAAGCAGAAACATATGATATACCTGCCTGTAAGGCATCTGCCAAATCTGTAGATCCTTATGAATTCGATGAAGAATCAGAGAAACAGCGCTCTCTCGATAACAATACCTTGAAAGGGTGGACTTTTGTCAAAGATACAACCGAATTAGATCATACCGGTTCTCACATCACTGCCATTAACCTTACTTATGACTATGAAAAGACAAGAGAATGCATTATAGAACTCTATGACTACTTCTATAAACAGTTAACAGAAGGAAACATCTCTCTTGATCCGGATGAGAATGCATGCAAGTTCTGTGATTATCACTGCATATGCCGTTATCAGGGTCAGAAGCGTAAGGAAAAACCGCTTGTCATGAATGATGAAAAACTGAGGTTACAGAAATAATGCAATACGATAAGAATCAGACAGATGCCATCGAAACTACCGGAACGAATATACTTGTATCAGCCTCTGCCGGAGCTGGTAAGACAGGTGTTTTAGTAGCCCGTTTAACCAAAAGAGTTGTCAAAGACCATATCCGTGTTTCCCGTATACTGGCATTAACATTTACCCAGGCAGCTGCCGCAGAAATGAAGAAAAGACTCGCAGGATCTTTACATGAAATCTATCAGACAGCTGAAGATCCTGAGACAAAACAATGGTTAGAATCTCAATTAATTGAATTAGAAGCTGCCCATATCACAACCATAGACTCCTATTGTCTTACCATCATTCAGAAATACTTCTCTCTTATAGGTCTGGATCCAGCTACATCAAAGAATATTCTCAATGAAGGACAGGACAAACTGTATCTGAATACAGCTTACACACAAGCCCTGCAATCCTTCATTGATAACCATCATGAAGAAACTTTATCGCTTTTAGAATACTTCTCTGCCCGCTCAGAGGACTATGACACTTTAAAAGATATCATTGATGATATTAACAAACATGCCCAGGCAGGTATGAATCCTTCTTTATGGTATGAAGAAGCACGTCATACCTATGATCCTGTAAAGCATTTAAATGACTTCCCGGAAGAAGTCTTAAATGCTTACTTTGACAGTTTTAAAATCAAGCTGAACCAGTTAAACAGTCAGTTATCCCTCATGATGCAATACAGCAGTGATGATGAAAAGATCAAGCCTGAAACATTACAGGCAAAGCAGAATGCCATCATCAACTGTATCAATGCCTTAAATGATCATAACTGGAATCTTTACTGTACCAGTGTATGTTCTATGTTACTGATGAAGACTAGTGCCAATGGCAAGAATGAACCATATACAGAAGTACGCAAAGCTTTTAACGATAACTGCAAGGCTTTAGCTTCTGATCTCTATGATGAATCGTCATTAGTCAAAGACCACAATGATTTATATCAGATTAATAAATCATTGATTGATTTATCAGAAGATGTATGGAATCGTTTTGAAGCATTGAAAAGAGACAATGCATGCATGGATTTCTCTGACATGGAAAGATATGCCTATGACATATTAACCGTAAACAATGGTACCGCAGCTTCTATCCTCAGAGATTCCTTTGATGAAATCATGATTGATGAATTTCAGGATACTTCTGAATTACAGAATGCCATCATTGACTTAATTGCCAGAGATAACAATGTATTCAGAGTTGGAGATGTCAAACAGTCTATCTACCGTTTCCGTCAGGCTAAGCCTCAGTTAATGCGTAATATTATGGAAGATCCGCATACACGTCAGATCACCTTAACGCATAACTATCGTTCCATGGATTCCATTGTCCAGTTTACCAATCATTTATTCCATAACATCATGAATGTAGAAGGCTGTCAGGATACCTACAGTGAAAGAGACGAAGTCACGGTAGGAAGAAAAGAACAGGAAGAAGACATGGTTCCTGCGACATTTGCCTTAATCCACATCGATCCGAATCATAAAGATGACTATTCTCCTAAGGAGAAGAAGGCAAGATGGATCTCTTCCAAAATATTAAACATGATGAAGGAAGATCCATCTCTTACCTTCCATGACTTTGCAATACTGGTACGTTCTCATCAGGATAAGCCTGTCATCCGTTCTGCCTTTGATGCCTGCGGCATCCCATATGACATCGATGCAAGAGAAGGGTTCTATCAGTCTTCTTTATGTCAGAGTGTCTCTGCCTTAGTCAGAGCCATGTTAAACCATGAAGATGTCATAGCATTAACCAGTGTCTTAACAAGTCCTCTGTATGAGTGTACAGATGAACAGTTAGCACAGTTAAAGATAAAATATCCTTCTTACTTACAAGGCATACAGAAAGAGTATCCTTTTGTATTCGATGACTTAAAACAATTGAAAGATACCGCTGATACAAAAGGCATACCGGCTATGTTAAGTGCTTTAGCCGACATGCATGATTTTTACATTCATCTCGATGACCATCAGAAAGCCAACTTTGACTTCTTGTTTGAAAAAGAAATGAATGCAGGTACAGACTCCCTGCAGTCATTTCTTGACATTATGAATGCTGGTGAAGATGAGAAATCTTCAGAAGCTATGTCAAAGGGTAAAGATGACGATGTTGTGACTGTCACAACCATCCACCAGTCCAAAGGCTTACAGTACAAGATTGTATTTCTATGGAGTACCAGTCTGAACCGCTTCTCTGACAGTCCCAATCCTGTCATCATTGATGACACATTAAAACTTGGCATGAATCATTTAACTATGCCTTATAGAGCCAGGCGTCCTACTGTCATGCGTACAGCAATTACCCATCGCTGCAATATTGAAGATCTCGAAGAATTCACAAGACTTCTCTATGTCGCGGTTACCCGCGCAGAAAAGAGACTGTTCATTGTGGATACAACAAAAAAAGAGATGACATATACAAATCAGATAGACTTAAGCTTACTGTCTGAGCGTAAAGGCATGACTTCCTTAATCCTCAATGGCATGTATCATGATCCATATATGAATATCCTTCATATAGAGGATACACAGGTAGAAAAACTCTCTTATAAGCCACCTGTTTATTCTGAATCACTTCCATCTTTAACAGTCAAACCTTCTTTAATTCCTTCCTTACATACACCTAGTTCCCTGGAAGTACATGCTTTACCACCTCTGGATCAGCCAACCGGTACAAACTACGGCACCCTGATACATGAAACCATAGAAAGTCTTCCAGACAGAACATGGACCATGGAAGATCTGAATGGTTATGCCTTAAGAGACAGTGATAAAAAGAAACTGCTTGCCTTCTCTTCCTCTTCTCTCTATCAATCCTGTTTAACCAAAGACATCCATAAAGAATATCCTTTCTATATCCAGACAGATACAGAACGTATAACCGGATCCATGGACTTTGTGGCAATAGGAGATAATGATATTACCTTAATTGACTTTAAAACAGATCATACGGATGATAATACCATTAAAGAAAGATATACATCCCAGCTATCAGAATATAAGAAAGCTTTACAAATTCTTTATCCTGATAAACCTGTTACTGCATATGCATGGTCTTTCCACAATAATCACGAAATACTGATTGATTTATGGAAATGACCATTCCTTCTGAAAATTTCAACATCATGAAGAAAGTCATGCGCCAGAAGGGGAAGATCCTGCCCCATTAGCAGCACCAGATCAGAACTAATGTAAATGCCAGTATAAGGCACCTATCATATTTGCTTCATTATGATACCGGCATACATCTATTACCGGTACAGGCAGCTTTACACCCTGTTTCACATCAGGATGTGAAGCTGTTATTTTATTTACTGATTCTTTTAAACTTTCTATAAAAGACTCCTGTACAGATATCCCTCCACCAATACTGATTTTCTCCAGATCCAGAAGTATATTGATATCAAACAGGAATGTTGCTAAAGAATCTGTATAGGCATGCAATGCCTCTAAACCTTTACCTTCATTGATATAGGTAAATGCTTCTTTACCATCACATACATGATCCAAATGAAGACTCTCAGATACCTTCTTACATAACATAGGTGTACCCAGGCTATCCGCATACATATTCTTACCAATGCATACAGAAGAATACTCTCCAGCACTGTTATGCATGCCTCTGTAAAGCTTTCCATCCAATATAAAAGCACCACCTAAATGAGTACCTGCAATTAATACCGCACCATTCTGTACATCCTTTAGAGAACCATTCCATAACTCTGCCATAGCAGCACATCTGGCATCATTCTCTATTGTGACAGGAACATGATATCTTTCTTCTAATGTCCTTACATCAAATCCATTCATATATGGAAATGTACTGATACCTGCAATCATCCCCTTCTCAGCATCAATAATTCCTGGTGAAGAAATAGCTATACCATCTATATCTTCTTTATACAGAGAAACAACGTCATCCAGCATGGATATAAAGATATCCCTTGTGTCTTCCTTTAATGGAGAAGGTACAGCATTATGATCCAATATTTCTCCTTCTTCATTCATGACAGCATACTTAATCTCTGTTCCACCCCAGTCAAACACAAGATACTTTTTCATATTCCTTCTCCATCCACATGATACCTTTTCTGACTCTTCCTTCCGGATCCTGAAAATGATTCCCCTGATTCAATTCAAAGATACAGTCTGTATACCTGGATAGTATCTCAAACATTTTCCTATGACAGGTTTCTACCTGTGCCATTCTTGGATTAGAGCTGTTCTTTTCCTTATCACCTAATGATAAATAGACATACTTACAATGAACAGGATTCTCTTCTATATACTCCAGAAACCTGTCATACCACAAGGATCCGGAACACGATATACATCCATCAAAGAGATCACTCTTACTGCATGCATATAAGGCAAATAAACCTGCCAGGGAATAACCTGCGATCGTACATCTCTGCCAGTTCTGATTCCATATATTCAATAACTCTATTTCTTCTAATAAGTTATCCGCATGTCCCCCAAAGTCCTGACCCTTCCTGAATACCTTCTCTGCAGGCCAGGGAGTTAATGCATCATTCCAGTCAAAGTCACTTACAAATAACACTGAACATTCCAGATTCTCACGAATCTTATCAATATCTTCATCTCCTGCAAATACAAGAAGATGATCATTACCTTTATAGAAAGTTGTTTTCATAAAATTGATCATAACAGAAAAAACAGCGTCATGTTATTAAAATATCGCATCATGCATAACAGAAAACAGCACCATGCATACATGCACAATGCTGTTTTCTTTAGGGGAAAATTTTTCGAATGATTGTCATCAGATGTTCTTTATCTGACAGTTATAAGAATACTGTTTTTATCTGAAATAACAATGTCATTCATGTGAACATATGATGAACAATTATCATCACCTTTTCACGCAAATTCTGTCTTACCCTTGGAAGCACCATTCTCAGCTGCGACTCTGACTTCCAGATTCTTCTCTGTAGAATCTGTAACTACTTCACCAGCGAATTCATTTCTTAAGAATTCCTTCATATCTTCCGGTAAGTCTTTGGCAATGCCTGCCTTATGCCCGGAAGCTCAGTGAGACTTTCCTTCTTCTTCCTTTACTGGTTCAAACTTATCCTTTCCAGCATGGCAGACCGGGCAAGTCCAGTCAGCTGGCAGATCTTCCCACTTTACGCCTTCTTTTTCCTCATCATAAATGTAGCCGCAAATTGTACATCTGTATTTCATAGTATTCACTCCTTCCGCCTCTATGTCTTTTTGATCATTATAGCCTGTTTATTTCAGAAAACATGTCTAATTCACCATATCTGTAACCATTTCATCATATTGTCTTGTATACAGATCATAGTAATAGCCTTTCTGTTTCATTAACTCCTGATGCCTGCCTCTTTCAATGATCTTTCCATCCTTAACTACAAGGATCACATCCGCATCTGTAATCGTTGATAAACGATGGGCTATGACAAAAGATGTTCTTCCTTTAATCACTGTCTTTATTGCATTCTGGATAGCCTTTTCAGTTAATGTATCAACAGAGGCTGTTGCTTCATCAAGTATTAATATGGATGGATCTGCCAGCAGGGCTCTTGCAAAAGATAACAACTGTTTCTCACCTGTCGATAAAAGATCTCCTCCTTCACCTACTTCTGAATCTAATCCTTTATCCATCTTATGCACTACATCTTCTGCATCTACAAGCTTCAAGACATGCCATATCTCTTCATCACTGGCATCAGGTCTTCCATATCTCAGATTCTCTCTGACTGTACCTGAGAACAAATGTGGTGTCTGTAAGACATAGCCAATATGGGAATGCAACCACAGCTGGCTTCTGTCCCTGGCATCTCTTCCATCAATCAGGATTCTTCCTTCAGTTGGTTCAAAGAAACGGCATACAAGGTTTACTAACGTTGACTTACCGGCACCTGTCTCTCCTACAATAGCTACATTCGTACCATGCGGCACCTTCAGATTAAAATGACTTAAGACAAGTTCATCTCCATCCGGATATTGAAAGGAAACATCCTGAAACTCTACATCACCATATAAAGGTTCCCAATTCTCTTTTCTGGGATGGAATGTATCTCCATACTTAGCTATTACATCAGGTCTGTCTGATACATCACTCTTTGTCTCTAAAAGATGCATTAATCTTTCTATGTTTACCTGGATCGCAATCAATTGCGATATGGTAGAGATAATAGTCTGTATAGGTTCCAGCATATTCAATGCATAGTTCATGAATACAGATAATGTACCTATCATCATGACACCCTGTATGGAAATAATGCCTCCCTGCCATAAGACAATAGCCAGGGCTATGGAACTCATCATAGTTACAAGTGAAGTAAAGGCAGCTGAGTACTTTGTAGTATGAACAGATACCTTCTCCATCTCTTGTGTATCTTTTTCAAAGTCCTGATCCATCTTGTTTTCTATGACTAATGTCTTGATGGATTTGGCACCAGTGATACCTTCATTGAAATCACCGGATATCTTACTGTTAATCTCTCTGATCTTTCTGTTTAAAATAACTAACTTCTTCTGAAAGAACAGTATCAATACAACTGCC
Source organism: Erysipelotrichaceae bacterium (assembly GCA_019415435.1). Classification (GTDB taxonomy): domain Bacteria; phylum Bacillota_I; class Bacilli_A; order Erysipelotrichales; family Erysipelotrichaceae; genus Bulleidia. The sequence continues at coordinate 6,386 of DXZE01000042.1, read as the reverse complement.
ACAGGTACAATCAATACAATCATTCCAGCTAATCTGGCATTAATCAGAAACATATTGATTAATACAAACAACAGATACGATCCCTGCCATACAACATCCATCATATCCCAGGAAACCATCTGTCCGATTCTGCCTGTATCAGACATCACTCTTGCATGAATATAACCGACATTATTCTGATTAAAGTAGGCAAAGGATAATTCCTGTAAATGATTAAAAGAAGCATTTCTTAAATCCCTGTCTACACTCATCTCTATCTTCCCGGCTAAGTATGTAGATATGAAGTTAACAAATACCTGTATCACCAGTATCAGAAGATATAACAATACAAATACAGTTAATGTATCTAATGTCTTTTCTGCCACAAAGTGATTCAATGCATACTGATTAAACAAAGGATAGATCGCGTCTATTAAGGAAGCTGCCATACCTAAAACAATCATCACAATCATTGTCTTACGATATGGTTTGGTAAACGGTAATAACTTAGGTATACCAAAGAACTTCAGTTTTACATCATAATCATTCTTCTTTTCACTCATGATGCCTCCTCTATTCCAGCCTGAAGCTCATATACCTTCTGATAGATACCAGGCGTATGAATTAACTCTTCATGGGTACCATGCTGAACAACATGACCATGATCCATAACAATAATCTGATCCGCATCCATCAGTGTTGTAATTCTGTGTGCGATTAATATAACCGTAGAATCTCCTGTACCTTCTTTTAAATGATGCCGTATGTCAGAATCTGTCTTGGCATCTACAGCTGACAGGGAATCATCAAAGATCATAACCGGAGGTTTCCTGATTAACATCTGGGCTATCGCTGTACGCTGTTTCTGACCACCAGACAGCGTTACACCTCTTTCACCAACATATGTCTCATAGCCATTGTTAAAGTGTGTCACAGCACTGTCTAAAGAGGCTGTACGGGCTGCTTCTCTTACCTGCTTATGATCTGCATTGTTTACTGCTATTGCTATATTCTCTTCTAATGTTCTTGAGAATAAATATGGTTCCTGCAATACCATACCGATATTCTTTCTTAACCATGACATCTTTATCTTGTTTATATCGGTATTGCCTATCCTGATAGAACCTTCCTTTAATGGATATAAACGATCTAAAAGATACATTAATGTACTCTTGCCTGAACCTGTTGATCCAAGAATACCTACGGTAGAACCAGCCGGTATGGTAAAGGATACATCTTCCAGAATCTCACTGTTTCCATTTTCATACTGATAAGAAACATGATCAAAGGTTATATCCTGATGCATATCCACTTTTATTGCATCAGGATCATCTGTCTCTTCTTCAGAATTCATGATGTATCTTAAACGGTCAATGGATATACCTGCCCTGGATAAATTAGAGATAACTCTTCCTAAAGAACGTATCGGCCACATTAACATGGCAGTATACGAATTAAACGCTATATAGTTGCCTGGTGTTAATTCTCCATGAACACATAAGACAGCACCATAGGCTAATACAGTTATGACCTGGGCATAAGAAAACAGATCCGAAGAAGACCAGAAAGCAGCCATTAACCGCATCAGATCTACCCACATCTTTGTATAGAATGTATTCTGTTTCTCAAATCTCTTTCTTTCATAGATCTCTCTGCCAAAGGCACGTACAACTCTGACTCCGGTAAGATTCTCCTGGGCTATGGAAGACAGCTTTCCTTCTTCTATATCAGCCTTTTCAAAGGCATTGCCTATACGCTTATGAAAGAATAAAGAGTAGGAAATAATAACCGGAATAAACAGTGCTGCTGTTAATGCCAGTTTCCAATGTATCCGAAACATGAAATACATCGCTATGACAATCAATACTATGACTCTGAATAAAGATGTTAACTGTTCTGAAAGGAATATCTTGATCTGATCAACATCCGATGTACATCTCTGGATAATGTCACCGGTCTTATTCTCACTATGCCATGAGAAAGGAAGTCTCATGATATGTGAGAATAATCTTTCTCTCATGGTTCTGACTAATCTTTCTGCACCCATGGAGTTAAAAAGATTAAAGAAAAAACGGCATAAGGCACCTGACAATGCTATTCCCACAACACATAAAGCAATGATCCAGAGATTGCTTCTTAACCAGTTAATACCACCATGATTGTTTATAACAGTATTCAGAAAAGAAGGTATCTGTACTTTCTTATCATCTATGACGGCATCTACGGTAAAAGAGATAATCCTTGGATTAATTAAATCCAGTAATGAAACAAGACAGGCAAATATAATAGACAGAACAAAGTATCTTTTGGATCCTTGTAAGAAATACAGAATCATCTTTGTCCTTGTATCAAACTTATCTTTCATCTTCCCCTCTGTACACAAAACTGTGCTGCTTTCGCAGCATTGTTTCTATATCTTCTTTAATACCTTGAAATCATGACACTTCTCTTCTGCCTGTTCATTTCCTACTACACAGACAACATCATCTTTAAATAAAGGAATATAGTTCTTTAACTTCTTTAAATCTGTATGCAGAAGTGTCTTTCTTGTTCTGAGTCTTCTTTCATAATCCACACCGCGGAAGTACCATACATCTCCTACCTTCACTCTTGTGGATGGAGATAACAGTGGTTCTCCTGAGGCAATCGTACCGATGATCATCTGATCAATATTCATACCACTGTCCGTAAACTGATCTAACCATTCACCCGCATGAGAATATGCCTCTAAAGAATGCATGACATCCGGGTCACGATAGGAATATACTGCATAGTTGCCATTTGGATTGACACTCATACCTGTACCATATGCGCCACCCTTGACTCTTACTTCTGTCCAGAGATACTCATATGTCATGATATGTGCTAATACCTGCATGGATGGATCATACTTCATATCAGAAGCTTCCGTATTATTACCCCATCCACTGTAGGATACACCACCAGGTATCAGGATAAATTCCTTGTTATCTTCAAGATATGGATAATGCATCAATGCCTTCTGGGCAGGAATTGTATGCATTTCAGAGATTAATGTGTTAACTGTATCCAGATTCTCTTTTCCAGTTACAGATACAGTTAAACGATCCTTAGAGAACAATACATCTGCATACATCTCACAATCATTGATAAAGGCATCTGCCTTTTCTTCATAGTGATCCTGCAGATCCTTCTCCCATAGACCACTCTCATAGCCGCCTACATACTCTCTGAATACACCTTCTGCAGAGTAGTGGGCAGAGATTCTTCTGACGGCAGCACTGTTGCCTGAAGCTATTAAGGATTGTCTGTATTCTTCAAAATCCTGTTTTAACAAAGGTAATATTCTTGCCTTGTCATAGATTGTATTCTGCAATATATCTACAATGACCGGTACTGTCTTATCTACATTCTGCTTTAATACAGAACAGCTGACTACTATAACCGGGATACATGCATCTCTTCTGTCCACTGGTGAATACGCTTCTACAGAGAATCCAAGACCACCCAGGTCACGTCTGATAATACCCTGTAATTCATCTACAGTATGATTCTCAGTCGGCAAATTACCTAATAGTCCACTCCATAAACCCAAAGAAGGTAAATGATCTCTTGTAATACCAGCTAAAGAGAAATAGAGATTCATATATACAATGCCACTGTCTTCTGATGGATGCAGAATAACAGGTACACCATTGCATTCTGTTTCTTCAAACTTCACTTCATTGGCAGGCTTTTCACTGACATCAGAAAGAGACAGTTTCGGTAATGTATGTAACTGTTCTTCACTGTCAGGTGTCTTCTGCCATTCATCCAGTTTATTATTAATCTCTATATACTGATCAATGTCATTACCCCAGGATTCTTTAATCTGATGTAACTTCTCTGTTTCTTTCTGTACTCTTTCTTTACCTTTGGTCACAGAAGGTACAGCTATAACTTCCTGTAAGTCATCCGCAAAGATAAACTCTTTTAATAAAGATTCAAAGTATCCTTTATCGATCTGTTCTCTTAATTCATTGAATAAATGACCACTGGAAAGATACAATGCAGGATCGCCATCATACAGCCAGGCATCCATGGATCTTTGTGCATACATTAAACCAGCAGGTTCATGTTTCTCCCTGTACTGGAATTCCATCTGGTTCAAAGAAGCTAATATCTGATCATGATCCAGACCATTATGAATTAACTCTTCTGCCTTATCCTGAATCATCTTAAAGGCATCATCAATCTGATCTTCATTTGTATTTCTGAGTGTTAATACTACCCAGGGCTGCTGAATGCCATTATAGAGATCCAGTTCCACATCCTGAGCTAATCCCTTCTCCAATACACTCTGCTTTAATGGGGATTCATTATTTGATACAAGCACACTGGATAATACACTCCAGGCAAGGTTCTTCATCGGATTGTCAAAGGAAGAAACAATCTTTGCATAAGATACTTCTGTCTTATCTTCTGATGATTCATCTTCGCCTATTTCATACTCAATTCTGTGTACTGCTTTCTCAACAGGTTTCTGTTCAGGAATTCTGAAGTCAAAGTCTTCTTTCTCATAGTGAGAGAAATATTCATCATTGATAAAGGTAAGTACCTGATCAATATTCATATCACCATCCAGGAATACTCTTGCGTTGGATGGATGATAGAATCTGCCATGTGTCTCTAAGAACTTCTCATAACTTAAATCTGTAATATGTCCAGGATCACCGCCAGAAACATACTGATAGCAGTTATCAGGAAACAGCATTCTGTTTAATTCATCTATTAATAATTCATCTACAGAAGAGAAAGCACCCTTCATTTCATTTAAGACAACACCTTTATATACAGGTTCATCTTCTTTATTTCTGATTTCATAGTGCCATCCTTCCTGGTAGAAGATATTCGGATTATGGTAAATAGCAGGATGGAATACAGCATCCATGTATACAGATACCAGATTCATGAAATCCTTAGGATTTCTGGAAGATACAGGATACATAGTCTTATCAGGATATGTAAAAGCATTTAAGAATGTCTGCATGGATCCCTTTAACAGTTCTACAAATGGTTCTCTTACCGGATACTTGTCAGAACCATTTAATACAGAATGTTCCAGCATATGGAATACACCTGTATCATCTTCCGGTATCGTTTTAAAGACAATTGCAAATGTCTTATTTTCATCATCTCTTTTTAACCAGGCTAACTGAGCACCAGTCTTCTCATGTATAAACTCATATAAAGTTCCCTTTGTATCAGTTAATTCTCTTTCTCTGACTAAACGGAAACCATGTACATTCTTCTCCATAAAAGCCTCCATAATATGCAATATTCTAACCCATTTATAGTGAAGATAGCACCCGTAATGACTGTGTTGCAGACAAGTTATACGGGATACGAGTCAAAATCTCTCTTTTTGACCTGGTTTAGACATAAAATAGTGTGATTCTTTGTCTATAAGAAAGCAGAGCCAGTAATAAAGTGACTGGAACAATGTCGAAACAGATAACCATAAAACTTTTATTTATCCAATGTATTGATCATGTTTTACACATAGAAAGCAGAATCACTCCTGCTTTATTCCCTGACCATTTGCTAATGTGCGATAAAGAAGTAATAGAAGTGTAAAAAATTTTGCCGTTCCTATCCGGCACTTAGGGCTGTGTCGGATAGGTCAGGCGTTAGGCTTCCGGCAAGTCTATCTTGCCGACAAAGCTGTAATAAATATCAATGCGCTGGCGGCGTACTTCGTTCTCGTCATACTCACATTCATAAACAACGATTTTCTCCACCATTTCACGCAAAAGAGTGTGTGTCAGTTCTTCGATAGAAAGGTACTTGCGGACAACGCTCATAAACTTTTCAGCGTTTACCGTGGCTTCCTGTGCCTTGTCCAGTTCGCCCTGCAGGGCGGCGGCTCTGTCTTTCAGTTCCCGCTGCTCGGCTTCGTAGTCTGCGGACATTTGTTTGAATGTTGCCAACAGCTTCACCCACTTTCTGCAAGACTTCAAACTTCAAGGCGGCAAGGTCAGCTTCCCGACTGCGGCAAGCAGTTCATCATTGACCGGGGAAACGGTAACAATGGGGCGTATGGTTGCCCGTGTAATGGCTTGCCGGATAAATTCAGACTGGCTCATACCATAAGGGGAAAGCCGGGCGGTAAAGTCGGCGTATTCTTCCTCGGTCAGCCGGGTTTTGATTACCCGGCTGCGGTGGGGCGTGTTGTATCGTTTCGGCATGGTTATAACCTCCTTTCGTTTGCCGCATGACAGCGGCAGGGATAAGCGGCAAAAGCCGCATAAGCAGGGTTTGGGGAAGGCACTCCCCAACAAGATTCCCGCAAGGACAAAATGAGCGAACAGCGAAATTTGGTACTGCGGTAGAATCTTGCTCTCCGTGACTGCAAACTTTCTCTCACTTCCGTCCGCCACTTTTTTGGA
>DXZE01000041.1 GCA_019415435.1 Erysipelotrichaceae bacterium | reverse complement strand
GCCAAACCGCCCCATAAAGGGGCGTGGCTTCTACCGATTAAAAGATTTTTGTGAATTACTTAGCGTTTCTTAAAGCGTCAACGTTGTAGAATCCGTTTCTTCCACGGAATTCAGCAACATCACCAAGTTCTTCTTCAATTCTCATTAACTGATTGTACTTGGCAATTCTGTCTGTACGGCTCATAGAACCAGTCTTGATCTGACCAGCATTGACACCGACAACCAGGTCAGCAATTGTTGTATCCTCAGATTCACCAGATCTGTGAGAAACAACAGCTGTGTACTTAGCTTCCTTAGCCATTTCGATAGCATCCAGAGTTTCTGTTAATGTACCGATCTGGTTAACCTTGATCAGGATAGAGTTAGCTACGCCAAGATCAATACCCTTCTTCAGGAATGTTGTATTTGTGACGAACAGGTCATCACCAACGAGCTGTACCTTGTTGCCAAGTCTCTCTGTTAATTTCTTCCAGCCTTCCCAGTCAGTCTCGGATAAACCGTCTTCGATAGAGATCAGAGGATACTTGTCAACCCAGCCGGCGATCATGTCGATCATCTCATCGGATGTCTTTTCACCATCACCAGATCTCTTCAGTTCATACTTGCCTGTTTCAGCGTTGTAGAACTCAGAAGAAGCAAGGTCCATAGCAAAGCAGATATCAACACCTGGCTTGTAACCAGCAGCTTCAACAGCCTCTGTCATCAGCTCTAATGGTCCTTCATTGTGCAGTGTCTCTAATGGGCCATTGCCGCCCTTGATGGAGTTTGGAGCATATCCGCCTTCATCACCAACACCTGTATTATAACCATACTTCTGCAGAACCTTCTTCAGAGCATGGAATGTTTCAGCACCCATACGTACTGCTTCATGCAGACTCTTGGCACCTACAGGCATGATCATGTATTCCTGGCAGTCAACTGCAGATTCAGCATGCTTGCCGCCATTTAATACGTTCATCATTGGAACAGGCAGAACCTTAGCGTTTGTGCCGCCAATGTATCTGTATAATGGCAGCCCGCAGGAATCAGCAGCAGCTCTGGCTGCAGCAAGAGATACACCCAGAGTAGCGTTAGCACCCAGGTTCTTCTTGAATGGATCACCATCAAGATCGATCATTGTCTTATCAATCAGAGACTGATCAAAGACATTCATTCCTAATACCTTTGGTGCAATCTTATCGTTAATGTTAGCAACAGCCTTTAATACGCCCTTGCCATTATATCTGTTCTTGTCACCATCACGAAGTTCAAGTGCTTCTGACTCACCAGTAGAAGCTCCTGATGGAACAATTGCACGTCCCCATGCACCTGATTCAGTCGTGATTTCACATTCAACAGTTGGATTTCCACGGGAATCCAGTACTTCACGAGCATGTACTTCAGCAATTGGATCTACAAAATTAGGCATCTGAAATTTTCCTCCTATGATTACCTTTTTATATGTTTCAGAGACAAGATCTCTTTGAAACCTTACTTTGTTGCATCAACGAGTGCCTTGAAGGAATCAACCTTCAGAGAAGCACCACCGATTAATGCGCCATCAATATCTTCGCAAGCCATATATTCCTTGATGTTATTTGGCTTGACGGAACCACCATACTGAATTCTGACAGCTTCACCAGTAGCTTCGTCATAAAGACCCTTGACAGTATCTCTTACAAGCTTGCAGCAGGATTCAGCTGTATTAACATCAGCACTCTTGCCTGTACCGATAGCCCAGATTGGCTCATATGCAATAACCATTCTGGATACTTCATCAGCACTTAAGCCTTCCAGAGATTCCTTTAATTCTGTCTTCAGAACATCAGCTGTCTTACCGGCATCGTATTCAGCTTCTGTTTCACCAACACAGAGAATTGGTGTAATGTCAGCTGCGAACAGACGCTTAGCCTTGGCAGCACAATGAGCAGATGTCTCATTGTAATATGTTCTTCTCTCAGAATGGCCGATGATGCAGTATGTAATACCGATTTCCTTTAACATCGGTACAGATACTTCACCAGTATAGGCACCAGCATCTACTTCATTGCAGTTTTCAGCAGCTACCTTGACAGCACCTGCATTCTTAACGGCAATGTCCAGATCAACAAATGGTGCGCCGATACCATAATCAGCCTTTTCATCACCAGTTACATAACCAGCGATGCCATCAAAGAATTCCTTAGCCTCTGATGGAGTCTTGTTCATCTTCCAGTTTCCAAAGATAATTGGTTTTCTAGACATATGTAATTACTTCTTTTCCGGTATAATTGCAACACCCGGAAGCTCCTTTCCTTCCATGAATTCAAGGGATGCACCGCCACCAGTGGAGATGTGTGTGAACTTTTCTGCGAAGCCGAGGTTCTTGGCTGCGGATGCAGAATCACCACCACCGATGATTGTTGTGGCACCATCCAGGTTAGCTAAAGCTTCACAGATTGCTTCAGTTCCCTTTGCATATTCAGGCTTTTCGAATACACCCATAGGTCCATTCCAGAATACTGTCTTGGCACCTGCGAGTTCCTTTTTGAACAGTTCAACTGTTTCAGGACCAATATCCAGTCCCTGATAGCCGTCGTCAATCTCACCAGTCTTAACAACCTTGATATCTGTTGCATTGTCAAATGCATTAGCTTCAACTGTATCAACAGGTAAGAACAGCTTTCCTTTACCCTTTTCAAGGAATTCCTTTGCCAGATCTTCCTTATCTGCTTCTAACAGAGAGTCACCGATCTTTCCACCTGTAGCTGCGGAGAATGTATAGGACATACCACCGCCGATCAGAACCTTATCTGCGATCTTCAGCAGGTTTTCAATAACACCGATCTTATCAGAAACCTTAGCACCACCAAGAATAGCAACGAATGGTCTCTGCGGATTGTTTAAAGCACCGCCTAAAACTGTTAATTCCTTTTCAACAAGGAAACCTACAGCTGCGCATCCTTCCGGCATGTTGCTAGGAATACCTACTGTAGAAGCATGTGCTCTGTGGACAGAACCGAATGCATCTTCAACAAAGAGATCACCTAATGAAGCCCAGTACTTGCCAAGCTCAGGATCGTTCTTTGTCTCACCTGGTTCATAACGTGTATTCTGCATCAGAACGATAGAACCATCTTCCTGATTCTTAACTGCTTCTTCCAGTTCAGCACCTCTTGTAGCATTAACAAACTTAACTGGTGCATTCTGCAGCTTTGCAAGGCATTCAGCCACAATGGACATATCATTCTTAGCCTTGTCTTCTTCTTTCTTGATCTTGCCAAGATGGGATAAAAGCAGAACCTTTGCTCCATTCTCAGTCAGATAATTGATTGTTGGCAGAGCAGCACGGACACGATTATCGTCCGTAATGACACCATCTTTGTGTGGAACGTTGAAGTCTACACGTACAATGACGTGCTTTCCTCTGACGTCCAGATCCTTAACCGTAACCTTAGACATTAGAAAATAGCCTCCTTAAATTAGCCGTAAGTATTATAACACCCGTGAGATTCTTTAAACAGACCGCATAAGTGTTTTTGTGTAGAAATTCACAGATTTTTTTCTGACATTCACATAGTCAGAAAAAGCCTGCATCGTATGCAGACTTTTTATTCATTTATTCATCAGGCCAGTTACAGATCTGATAATACAGTTGTTCATAGACACCTGCACTCTGTTCCCAGGATACATCTGTCGTCATGGCAGAATTAACAAGTCCCTTCCAGCCTGGACGATTGTTATAATACTGGTCAACAGCCCAATGCAGTGTATAAACCATATCATCCGGATTAGCAGCCCAGAAACTGAAGCCGTTGCCTTCACCTGTGTACTGGTTATATGGATGTACGGTATCCTTCAGACCGCCGGTTTCTCTGACTAATGGCAAAGCACCATAATGCATGGCAATTAACTGGCCAATGCCGCATGGCTCATACAGAGATGGCATTAAGAAGATATCGCATGCCGCATAGACACGGTGTGCCAGATCTTCATTGTATCCGCAATAGTAGACAGCATCTCCCTTGTATTCGGATTCCATCCACTTGAATGCATTCTCCGCATTTGCTTCACCTGTACCAAGAACACAGAACTGTACATTCATACCCATGATGTCACGGATACGGTCTGTAACCATGTAAATACCTTTCTGGTTTGTTAATCTTGAGACAATACCGATTAAAGGTTTCTTGTCATCTACATTCAGTCCAAGTTCTTTCTGCAGAGCTTTCTTATTTGCCTTCTTGCCAGAAGCCCATGACTTTACATCATAGTTCTTCGCAAGTCTCTTATCTGTCTGAGGATTCCATACGGTTGTATCAATGCCATTGACAATGCCCCAGAGATCTCCTCTTCTGTAGCGCAATACAGCATCCATTCTTTCGCCATATGCTTCGGTCAGGATCTCATTGGAGTAAGTAGGAGAAACAGTTGTAATCTTGTCCGCATAGACGATACCGGCTTTCATAAAGGAAATGCCGGAATCAAACTTAATGGAACCATCATCAAAGTAGCTGTAATCCAGACCAAGGCAGCTCGGTAACATATCTACACCAAAGTTTCCCTGGAAAGCCATGTTATGAATGGTAAATACATGCTTGATATTCTGATAACGATAATCATCCGCATAGCAGGCATGACACAGTAATGGAACCATACCCGTCTGCCAATCATTGGAATGAATGATATTCGGCCACCAGTCAATGAAGTAGATCATATCCAGAAGAGCTCTCTGGAAGAATGCAAAGCGTTCACCATCATCTTCATATCCATAGAGACCTTCTCTTTCAAAGTATCCCTGATGTTCAATGAAGTAATAGACAACACCATCTACTGTAGCTGTGTAAAATGTGGCAGGCTGGTCAATCCATCCGGAATGTACCTGAATCGTACCAAGTCTTGTTAATTCATCATAATGTTTCTCAATGATTTTGGAATACAGCGGTAATACAACTCTGACATCATGACCTCTTTTGGCTAAAGCCTTCGGCAGAGACCCGATAACATCAGCTAATCCGCCTGTTTTTACAAATGGCAGTCCTTCTGATGCCGCAAATAAGATAGATCTGGACATTATGCCTCCTTATATCCTGTCTCTTCTCTTGACATAGACTGGTTCTTCATCCGTTCCCTTTAATTCCTTGACGTGATGAATAATCGCATATTTATCAACGACTACATGATCCAGCTTCACTCGTTCACCAATATATGCACCAGGCAGAATGATGGAATCCTTTACCACCGCATCCGAACGGATCGTTACATTACGGGCAATGACAGAATCCGTAACAGTTCCTTCAATCACACAGCCATTTGCGACAACACTACCCTTTACCGAGCTTGTATCAGAATACAGCGTTGGTGAAGAGTCATTGGTCTGTGTATAAATCGGCCATCCTGGTTTAAATAAGCCCTTAGCTACACTGCGATCACGTAATTCCATGGAAATACGGAAATACTCGGAAAGACTGTTAATGCATGCAACATAACCCTTTACCTGGTAACCTCTCATATCCAATTCATCAACGGAATCGTTGAGAATATCACGGAACCAGTACAGAGAAGAAGTTTCAGCTGCCTTCTTGACTAATTCAATAAACAGCTTCTTGGAAAGAACATACGCTTCCATGGATATGGAACCTGTCTTTTTCTTGCCGCGGTTCTTGTCAAATCCGGTAATTCTCTTATCCTTGTCCATTGTCAACGTATCGCAGCCAAGGAATCTTGTTCTGCCATCATTTGTATTGGTGTACAGAACAGTTACATCAGCCTTGGATTCAATATGCTGCTGCAGTACAGTAGAGAAATTCAGGCTGTAGACAAAGTAACTTGGTGCCACAATCACATATGGATTTGTATCTTCCTCAATATACTGCATATTAAGCATGTAGTTGGCAACGTCATGATTGTATACAGGTGAAGAGAAAGGCTTCTCACCATACAGGATTCTTAACTTTCCACGCTTGGAGTTGATGTTGTAATGTGCACCTGTGCCAAGATGTTCAAACAAATTACGCGGCTTTTCCTTACAGTAAACATGTACGTTATCAATACCGGAATTTGTCATATCGGAAAGAATAAAGTCAATAATACGATACCTTCCCATGAAGGCAATTGCCGGTACCGGTCTGTATTCATTCAGACCGCCGACATCAGCTGTATTATTTTCAAATGTAATTATACCTAATGCTTTCATGTCTACGGTCTCCTTACTCAACATACTTCTTTGCCACAAGCTCAATATGCTCACTGTCTGCACTGCCGCATACTGTACCTGGAGCTATCTCCACATTATCCGCAACGATGCAGCGTGTTACTCTTGCACCTTCACCAATCTTGGCACCCGGCTGGATAACAGAATCAATGACCTTGGCACCCTTGCCGATCTCGCAATTTGTACCGATGACAGAATTCTTTACTTCACCAAGCACTACCGAGCCCTGGGTAATATAGGCATTGGAAATCTTTGCTTCTTCACCAATAAACTGTGGTAAAGCATTGACATCTTCTGTATAGATCTTCCATGTTGGATCACCTAAATCCAGAGCATTGTTCTTCTTTAATAAGTCCATATTGGATTCCCAGAGAGAATCAACTGTACCAACATCCTTCCAATAACCCTTGAATCTGTATGCCGCAAGTCTTCTCTTATCATTTAACATTGTCGGAATGATATCCTTGCCAAAGTCATGAGAAGAGTTCGGATTCTTGTCATCTGCGACAAGATACTTTCTCAATGTCTTGTATGTGAAGATGTAAATACCCATGGATGCGAGATTGCTCTTAGGATGTTCAGGCTTTTCCTCAAACTCCTGGATCATGTCATCACTGTCACAATTCATGATGCCAAAGCGGGAAGCTTCCTTCAGGGTTACCTGAAGAACCGCAATCGTCGCATCCGCATTCTTCATATTGTGATAAGCGAGCATCTTTTCATAATTCATCTTATAGATGTGATCACCGGAAAGTACCAGTACATATTCCGGATCAATAGAATCCAGGAAATCCAGATTCTGAGTAATAGCGTCTGCTGTGCCTCTGTAAACATCAAGGCCTTTCTGATCTCTTTCTCTTGGGGTCAACACATATACACCACCATCATTGGTGTCTAATCCCCAGAACTGATCCTTCGCAACATATGCGTTTAAAAGTACTGACTCATACTGGGTCAATACGCCTACTGTAGAAATACCAGAGTTTGCACAATTACTGAGCGGGAAGTCAATAATACGATACTTGCCGCCGAAGTGAACTGCTGGTTTTGCTACCTTTTTGGTCAGCTCATGCAGGCGGCTTCCTCTGCCACCGGCTAAAATCATGGCTGCCATATTGTTAGCTCTCATTGTAATTTCTGCCTCCTGAATTATCGTTAAATTATGTGTTGCTAGAAACATTATATTACAGTTTTAATATCCTAAAAAAAGAAATTCATAGAATCCCTGTCTTTTTTCTGAACATTTCTCTGACAATTGAAACAAAATACAAAGAACCGCAGATCAGTACTGTGCCTTTGTCCTCTGCTAAGGATAAAGCTTTCTCTATTGCTTTTTCATAAGATGGTTCTTTGATTGCACCTTCAGGACTCAGATCTTCTAATGTATCTGCCCTGGCATTATGAAAACTGGTTACGATTAATACATCTGATATTTCCTGTAATCTCTCTGCCATTTTCATACCCGGCTTGTCTTTTAAGGCACTGAATACTGTAATCAGAGGATGCTTAAGACATCTGGCTGACAGGGTTAAAGCTTCTATGCCTTCTTCATTATGAGCACCATCCACATAAACATCCGGATGATCTGAGATCTTTTCAAACCTTCCTGCCCACATACTCTGACAGACAGCATGCTTTACAGTATCACTATGAATATCAATACCTAATAACCAGCCGCACCACAGTGCCAAGGAGGCATTCTGTTTCTGATATTCTGCTAAGGATGACAATGCATAAGTATCATGCATAAAAGAAAATGTTCCTTTACCAGGGTTTCTGTAAACAGGCATTTTCTTTACAGAAGCATGCATACGCCAGGCATGCTTTTCAATAACCGGTAATGCCTTATCGTCAATCATGCCAACAGCACATGTACCATATGGCATGATAATTCCCGCTTTTTCAAAGGCAATCTGTTCGATTCTGTTCCCCAGTATCTGCATATGATCTTTTGCTATTGTTGTAATAACAGATAGTACAGGTTTCTCTATGACATTGGTACTGTCTAATCTGCCGCCAAGCCCGCACTCAATAATGGCATATTCCACCTGTTCTTCATAAAACCATGTACAGGCAATCAGGGTATCAATTTCAAACATACCTAAATCAAGACTGACAATATCCTCATAATATTGTTTCAGATACTCCATGAACACATCATGAGGAATCCATGCATCATTGATCCGGATACGGTCTCTGTGATTCACCAGGTGCGGTGAAGTAAACATACCGACTTTAAACCCCTGTGAGATGAGAATATCTTTTAAATAATTGCAGGTTGAACCTTTCCCATTGGTACCAGCCACATGGATAATTCTGATCTTGTTCTGGGGATTGCCTGCTGTATTCAGAATTGTTTGTATTGGTTTTAAGCCATGATTCTTGTTATGACGGCTCATAACCCATTCTTCATTGATTTCCATCATGATTCAGATTCGGTATCTGCCAGTTTATGGCTTTTTCTCCATGTTCTTCTAAAAAATGATTGGTCTTTGAAAAGTGACGGCATCCAAAGAAGCCATGATACGCACTTAATGGAGATGGATGTGCAGCTTCTAATACAAGATGTTTCTGATGATCAATCATAACTGCCTTGTTTCTGGCATTTCTTCCCCACAAAAGGAATACAACAGGTCTGTCGAGTTCATTGATTTTACTGATCGCATGATCGGTAAATATCTCCCATCCCTTTCCGGCATGAGAGTTAGCTCTGCCTCTTTCTACAGTCATAACCGTGTTCAAAAGGAATACCCCCTGCTTAGCCCATGGCATGAGATACCCATTATCCGGGACGTAACAGCCAAGATCATCATGCAGTTCCTTATAGATATTCTGTAAAGATGGAGGTATTGGTACACCCGGATTGACAGAAAAACACATACCATGTGCCTGACCGGGCTCATGGTATGGATCCTGACCAAGAATCACGACTTTAATATCTTTTAAATCACAGTTTTCAAAGGCACTGAAGACCAGTTGTTTGGGCGGATAGATAGTTCTTTGGGCATAGGCTTCATGGACAAAGGAAGCCAGTTTTTCAAAGTAAGGCTGATTCCATTCTTCCTGTAACCATGGCCACCATTCATTATGAATCATGAGCGGAACGGATCGTCCTTTCTATAGCGGTATGCAAGAATCAATGCAATGATTCCTACCACAGCACAACCTCCTACAATCCCATACAGAAGTCTATGATCAGAAGAAGAATTCTCTTTTTCAGTAACTTTGCCGCCAGTAAACTTTTGAGCAGTATCATCCGTAACACCAAGATAGTTATCTACATCCTTCTCAACACTTTCAAAAGGTCTGCCGCCATTGTCCAGCAATACCTTATTGAAGGATTTCATATCAAACTTTGTCTTCTGAATATTCTTTGCCTTTGACTGTAAAGTCATAAATTCAGCTAAACCTACTCCATAAGGCAATAATGTACCTGGCTCAGAGACAACAAAGTCATAGAGATCATCTGCCGCACTGGAATTCAAACCAATCTGATTCAGATAATCTTCCAGATCATTCTTACTCCAGCCAAGACCATTCACACCTAAATCAGCGGCCGCATCCAGCACATAGTTAATAGAAGTATTCAGCTGGTTATATGCCTTGGCATCCGCATTCATATCAGCTATATCGAAAGCCTGCATCTCGGCATACATGCCCCAGCCTTCCTGATAGCCCATCATGGAAAGAGCAGATCTGACTGCTGGTGGATTTGTATTCAGGAAATAGGTTGTCTGAAACAGATGTCCCGGGAATCCCTCGTGTGCCAATGTCTCATACAATTCATTTGTATCACTGATATTATCCCCATTGATCTTGATAACATTATCTTTCATATCATCAATCGGTGGTTCCATGTAATATGCCACGATACTGCCATTGGCTACACTTGGATCCAGATAGGATGCAGTATATGTAACTTCCGGTCCTTCCGGCATCACTTCACCAATATGATCCTGCAGGTATTGCAGAACATCATCCGCATTATCAAAGTCCAGTGTTTCCTCATAATCCTCTGTCTGCATCACCTGATAGAAATCAGGAATATTTCTTTGTAAGAAATCATCACAGACATTAAACATGGTCTGTACATCTGTATTCATGCTTGTCTTGTATCTGGCAAGAGCCGCATAATACGCAGGACCATCTTTAAGAGAATGCACACTGTAATCACTATTCTTGTCTCTGGATCCCTTCAGCTTTTCCAAAGTATCTTCTACTTTCTGATAAGCCGGAATAACCTGATTTAATACAAGATCTTTATTCTCTGCTTCATAATTATTAATTTCATCCTGACTCAGACCATCAAAAGCTTCTACATTCTTGTTGAAGATGGTAATTAATTGTGAATCATCTTTCTTATCCACAAAATCATCTATGTATTCTTCGGTATTCTTTAACTGATCATTATTCAGGAAATAACCTTTTTCAGCCTGTTTCTCTGTAATATCAATACAGTCATCCAGATAATCATCTACACTGTCTACTACCTTCAGATAATCATCAATATCTTCTTTCTGATAAAAGACAAATTCAGTCAAAGAAGTGACAATATTATCCAGTACACCTTCTTCTCTGGAAAAGAGAAAATCAAAGTAAGGATAACTGTTGATATCTATCGTATTCTGTAAGGCAAATTCCAAGGTATCATAATCTGTTTTCTCTTCATCACTTAAAGAATCATAATCAAACTGATGCAGCTTCTTTAAAGCATCTTCTGCATCTTCCTTGTCTGAGGCATAATCATCCCATTCTGCTTCACCAATGTTAACATCAGGATTTTCTATGCCATAGGACGCATAATCCTTAACCGTAAAGTGCATGGTTGTATAATCATCTTCCATTGCCTCTACGAACTGATCATTCATAAACTTCTGAAAGTCTTCACTCTCATCCGCATGTACAGGTACCCCTGATGCCGTTATAGAAAGAGATAGACCCAGAATGAATCCGACTGTTTTTCTGATATTCATGAAACCTCCTGAATGTGATTAACTACTGTTTCAAAGCCTGCATATCTTCCGGCATGGCAAGCTCTTCATGAATCTGATGCTTTGTAAATGGTGAAACAAGGTCAATTACTGCACAATGCAATGCCGGTCTTTCAATGAAATCTGTACTACCGCCATATAAGGCATCCCCGCATAACGGGTGACCGAAATGAGCCATACCTGCCCTGATCTGATGCGTACGTCCCGTACGAATGGAAATTCTTAACAAAGATTTTTCTTCATATTCCTGCAATACTTCATAATCAGTAATGCACATCTTCCCATCTGAGGAAATCTGACGGGCATGCTGTAAAGGATCTTTCTTAAGAGCATACTTTAACGTACCCTTCTTCTTTTCAAACTTTCCCTGTACAAAGGCAAGATACTGCTTATGAAGAAGCTGTGATTCTCTTTCCTTACTGAGTCTTGCGGCAGTGGGCTGATTCTTGGCATAGACCATTAAACCAGATACATCTTTATCCAATCTGCCTACCGCTCTGATGACAAAGTTATCACCATAATAATTCTGCAATACTGTTCCAAGATCATCACGCTGATGTTCAAAAGCAGGATGACAGACCATACCTGCCGGTTTATTGACTATCACAAGATCTTCATCTTCATAGACGATATCCGGTTCTCCTGATAAGAGAATTGCATGCGGTGTATCTCTTTCCGGAAAAATCATTGTCACGGTATCACCAGTATGGACAATTTCACTGACTCTTGCACGATGATCATTCAGAAACAGACCATCCGAGAACTTTAATCTGGATATCTCTCTTCTGGAAAGACCTATGCTTTTCGACAAAACGGTCTTTAATGCAAGACCGTTTTCTCTTTCTTCTATTTCAGCTTCAAGCTTTTTTCTCATTATCGTTTTCCGCAATCTGACTTCTCAGATAGCTGTCAATAAAACCATCCAGATCGCCATCCATGACACTCTGAATATTACCTACTTCATAACCTGTACGAAGATCCTTAACCATGGTATATGGCGCAAATACGTACGAGCGGATCTGGGAACCCCATTCATTAGCCTTTACTTCACCCTTAACAGCAGCTAATCTTTCTTCCTGTTCCTTGATCTTTAACTGCAGAAGCTTGGACTTTAACATATTCAGACATGTTTCCCTGTTCTGCAATTGGGAACGCTGGGTCTGACAGAAAACCGTAATACCGGTAGGCTTATGGGTCATACGTACGGCAGAGTCTGTCTTATTGATGTGCTGACCACCGGCACCAGAAGAACGCATGGTAATAACTTCCAGATCCTTGTCATCAATTTCAATATCCATATCATCTTCAAACTGCGGTACAACTTCAACTGACGCAAAAGAGGTATGTCTTCTGGCATTGGCGTCAAATGGAGAAATACGAACTAGTCTGTGTACACCACTTTCTGCTTTCAGATAGCCATATGCCATCGGTCCTTCAATTAATACAGAACTGGACTTGATACCGGCTTCTTCACCCTCTTCATAATCCATCAGAGTGATCTTGTATCCCTTGCGCTCACAATAGCGCATATACATTCTGTAAAGCATACCGGCCCAATCCATGGCTTCGGTTCCCCCAGCACCAGGATGTATTTCCAGAATCGCATTATGGTTATCATAAGGTCCGCTCAAAAGAACCTGTATTTCAAAGTCACTGAACTGCTTCATTGTATCTGTATACTCTTCCTGAACCAGTTCATTCATATCTTCATCAAATGTAGAAGATAATTCATTCACAGATTCACTCAGATCCTGTAAAGCAGAATTCAGTTCATCATACTGATCCACCAGATTCTTCATCTGATTATTATTCTTGATCAGATGCTGGGCTGCCTTCTGATCATTCCAGAAATCAGCCTCAGACATCTTTTCATTATTCGCTTCTATCTGTTTTCTTTTATCTTCAATATTCAGAGACTTTCCCATGGAAGCCAGTTTCTGGCTGTTCTTGGAAATTCCCTGTTTCATCTCATAAAGTTCCATTAAGCCTCCTTTGGTGCCTGAGAAGCCGGCACTACCTTGACATTCATGCAGAAAGCTACGATTTCCTGGGCAATGGTACGCATCATATCTTCAAACAATGCATAGCCTTCCTGCACATAAGCCTGCAGAGGATTGGATTGTGCATATCCTCTTAAGCCAATGCCGTTTCTTAACTTATCCATTGTATCGATATGGTTGGACCATGCACGGTCAATCGTGCGTAATGATACTTCCTTTTCAATCGGACGGATCTTATCCTTTACCGGCTGAATCTTGTTTTCATAGTAATTCCAGGCAAGTTCATCGACATATTCAGATACTTCTTCAGTAGTCTTACCGGCAAGATCATCTGCCTTTATCAGATCCTTGAAGCCGATATCATTCAATCCCTTGATCAATCCTTCAGCATCTACTTCCTGACTGTGTCCTTCACCATTGGTATGAGAAGCTACCATATCAGAAATAACTCTCTTGAACATGTCTTTGATCACTACATGAACATCATCATTTTCAAGGATAAAATCACGCTGTTCATACATGGTTTCACGCTGCTGGCGCATAACATCATCATACTGAAGCAGCTGCTTACGGGCATCATAGTTCACACCTTCAACACGCTTTTGGGCAGAAGAGATAGACTTTGTGACAGCCTTTGATTCAACCGCCTGATCACCTAATGAAGCAAACAGAGACTCCATTCTTTCTGAACCGAATCGTTTCATCAGATCATCTTCAACGGACACATAGAATCTGGACATACCTGGGTCGCCCTGACGACCGGCACGTCCACGCAGCTGGTTATCAATACGTCTGGACTCATGTCTTTCGGATCCAAGTACACATAAGCCACCCAGTTCTTTTACCCCAGGACCAAGCTTGATATCGGTACCACGGCCAGCCATGTTTGTCGCAATTGTAACAGCACCCTTCTGACCGGCTCTTGCGATGATTTCCGCTTCTCTTTCATGATTCTTCGCATTCAATACATTATGCGGTATCTTTCTCTGTTTCAGATACTTACTGATTAATTCAGAAGTCTCAACCGCAATGGTACCAACAAGGATCGGCTGTCCCTTCTCATGTCTTTCTACAACTTCATCTACTAATGCCTTATACTTTGCCTTCTTAGTTCCATAAACCGCATCTGGATAATCAATTCTGATTACCGGTTTGTTAGTAGGAATCTCGACAACATACATGTTATAGATTTCAAGGAATTCTTCTTCCTCTGTTTTAGCAGTACCGGTCATACCGGAAAGCTTGTTATAAAGACGGAAGAAGTTCTGATAGGTAATTGTCGCAAGAGTTGTTGTCTCCTGCTTGATGGAAATGCCTTCCTTGGCTTCAATTGCCTGATGCAGACCATCACTCCATTGTCTTCCCTTCATCAAACGACCGGTATTCGGATCGACAATGACAATTTCATCATCCTTCTCATCAACGACATAATCAATATCCTTAAGCATGATGTAGTTCGCTCTTAAGGCCTGATTGATATGATGCAGAAGCTGGGTATGATTCAGATTATACAGATTATCAATACGGAAAGTCTTTTCAGCCTTGGCAACACCCTGTTCTGTTAACTGAATTGTCTTGGAACGTACATCAATTTCATAATCTTCATTTTCCTTCAGTCTCTTCGCAAAGCGGTCTGCCTGCAGATAGAGATTAGCAGTCTGTTTCTGACCGCCGGAAATAATCAGAGGTGTTCTGGATTCATCAATCAGAATAGAGTCAACCTCATCGATCAATGCATAGTTCAGACCTCTTAAAACACGGTCATGAATATCTGTAACCATATTATCTCTCAGATAATCAAAACCAAGTTCAGAGTTTGTTGTATAGGTAATATCGCATGCATAGGCAGCTCTCTTCTGTGGTTTGGAAAGCTGTCTCAGGTTTAATCCGACTGTTAATCCAAGCCATCTGTAAATGCGTCCCATCCAGGCCGCATCACGACCAGACAGATATTCATTGACGGTAACGACATGTACGCCTTTGCCTTCCAGGGCATTCAGATAGACAGCCATAACAGATGTCAGGGTTTTACCTTCACCTGTCTTCATTTCTGCTATATCGCCATCATGCAGGACACAGGCACCCATTAACTGTACAGGGAAAGGGAATTCCTTTCCTGCCTCAGGTGAATTATCCTTTTCATAAGCTTCATAAGCAGCCTTTTCTTTAGGCTCACCCTTACTTAATTCTCTCTGATAATTCTCCCATTGGGTTCCTACTGTCTTTGTAAAATAAGCATCAGCCTGTTCTGTATGCGGCACTCTGCGGCAGGCTTCTCTGGCAGTCGCAAAAGCTTCGGTAAAGATATCATCCAGACTGGCACCATCTGCTATCTTCTTCTGTAATTCCGGTGTCTTTGCCTGTAACTCTTCATCAGACATCTTTCTATATGTATCTTCCAAATCAAGAACCGGTTTGATCTTCTTTTCAATCTGCTTCAATCTGCGGCCATCTTCATTAAATAACCGTGATATAAAATTAGGCATAGAAAAACCTCCTTCGTCCCATAAATAAGCAGAATAATTATACCGTCCACACCTGTGAAAAGCAATGAACGGCTACAGCCATGAAGCATTCACTGAGACACAATAGATACGCAACTGATGTTTTGTATGATCCAGACACTGTAAGGCACCACGCAATGTAGAACCGGTTGTAATCGTATCATCACATAGAACAAGCTTATTCGGGAGAATAGCATCCTGCTTTAAGACAATATCATGCATCATTGCCTGTCTCTGATAGGCAGACTTCCCTTTCTGATCTATATCACTTATTTTTATGAAAGGTTCTATGATTGGCAATTCCAAACAGCGGAACATATATTTCAGATGTGAAAATCCTCTTTTCTCCAACTTTTCCTTTGAAGAAGGCATCATGACTAATGTCCAGCCATTATAGCGTCTTTTCAGTTTGTTTTTTACTTCATAAAGAAATACATCTTTCAATGCTTCATCTCCACATTCCTTATACTGTAAGAGACATGATGAAAAAACTTTGTTATAGACATAATCTGAATCAAGCGGTATTCCTTCAAAGTTAAAATGAATCTTCTTTTTCTGCCACTCTTTACGACATTGACTGCATATAGGATCTTCACCAATCAATATATCCTTCCAGTTACCTTCGCCTTTTTCCTGACCGCATAACAGACACTTCATGATTCATTCGCCTCTTCTAATTCTCTTACACACTCTTCACACATCAGACTTTTTTCATTACATAAAAACAACACATCACCATAAGGATCATGGAAGTCACGCCCGGCCCTGCCAGCCATCTGAATCAGACCCGCTTTATCAAAGACTCTGTTTTCCGCATGATAAATACATATATCCGCATGCGGTATTGTGACACCTCTTTCTAGTACTGTTGTCGCAATGATAATGCCATTTCCCTGTTTTCTGAATTGTTCAATAATCTGATCTCTGTTTTCTTCATGAGAAGTACATACAGATACTTTGAAAAATAATCTCAGAATACCGCCAAGCTGATAAGCCATGGCAATAGAAGGCACAAATATCATCCTTGGATGATTCTCATGTTTTCTGATCCATATGCATAAGGCAATAAACATAAAGATACCTGGAAGTATCTTTATTTCTGGTACAGGAATGGGCTTACCGTGCGGACGCTTATCCAGTTTCAATTCCACAAAGCTGCCTTGACTGACTCTTTCCATCATTTCTTCATCTGGCGTAGCTGTAAGGTTTATGGTATGGCCAGAACAAGCTGTATGGGCAATGGACTTTAATACATCATTTCCTTTAAACGGGAATGCATCAGGTTCGTCTAATATCAAAAGATCAATATCGTGATATCTGTATAACTGATGCGTTGTACATACTATCAGATCCCCTTCTGTTACAGATGTATGACCACCACATACAGCAATCACCGAAGCATTTGTAAAGTATCCCTGTAATCTTTCTGCGACTTCTAAAACTACCTGACGCCTGGCAATCGCAAAGCATACTCTTTTACCCTGTCTCAGATATTCTGATATAGCAGGCAATACTAACTCTGTTTTACCTGCCCCGGTTACCGCATGAATCAATACATCTTTATTCTCTATTTCCTTTAAGCATTGTGCCGCTACTGCTTTCTGGGCATTCGTAAAAGGATATTTCAGGGTATATTCATCTGCGTGATCAGATATGCTGACAGAGGTTTCCGGTTCATTCTCTTCTTCTAACATGATCCTGCCAAAAGAAATACATTTCCGACAATACCAGCCTTTACGGCCATGATAAAACCATGCAGGATCTTCATTCAGGCATCGTGGACATTTTCTCTTTTCTTCCATAGATTCAGAAAAGCTCCTTCCTGAAACGGGAAATCTATATAGCCGTATGTTTCTAACATGCCCTTGAAGAATTCATCATTTAAAGATACCTTACAGTACTTTCCTTCTTTCTGGCATTTCTCCATCATTTCCATAAAGTCCGCATGTCTCTTCATCCACTCTTTCATTTGGGTATGATTTACTGCCATAATTATGCCCTCCTGTTTATATATACAAATGAAAAAGGCAAATCCCCCTAAATTTTCTTATCCTGTTATAATTTTTTTCATAAAGAGAGCAGACTTGACACTCCCACAGCTAAAGTACGTGGGATTCTTGAGAAGTCTGATTGCTTACGCAATCCTTATTCTCAAAGGGCT
>DXZE01000040.1 GCA_019415435.1 Erysipelotrichaceae bacterium | reverse complement strand
CAATGTCCGGTGTCAGCACCTTACGCCGGTATTTGACACACCAGACAATGTGATAATGGATGTTGTATACGCAGGTACGCGCATGTATATACTTGTCGTCTTTCATACATATAGTATAGTGCAAATGCTCGTAAATATCAATTTATTCAGCTTATATTTTGCATTACATATAGTGTTAAAAATACCCGATTTATCTCCCATACAAGTAAGGGAGAATTCTCGGGCTATTTCTTAAACAGATGGCTAATATTGTTAACTATTTTATTAAGGCAGACTTCCTTAATAACAGCAATCCGATAACAAATAAGATAGCTAATGTAGCTACAGAAATATTGACACTGCCGGTAATACTGACCGTGATACCTATAAGCATCGTTCCCATAAAGGAAGCACCCTTGCCACAGATATCATATAGTCCAAAGTATTCACCAGAACTGTCTGCCGGAATAATAGATGCATAATAGGAACGGGATAAAGCCTGAATAGCACCCTGGAACATGCCTACCATGAATGCCATGATGCCAAACTGCCATAACTGATGCAGGAATAAGGCAAATACAGCTACTGCAAAGTATCCGCAGATACATACAGATATTAATTTGATACTGCTGTATTTTTTGGAAAGTTTTCCGAATAATGAGGCAAAGGCAAAGGCCACAACCTGTGTCAGTAATAATACAACTAACAGGCCCATCTGATTGATTCCCAGGGATGTACCAAAAGCTACTGCTTCATCAATGATTGTATATACACCATCAATATAGAAGAAGAATGCAAGCAGGAAATAGAATACTTTCTTTTCCTGTTTATACATATGCGTTAATGTATAGCCGATTCTCTTTAAGCTTTCACGGAAAGCTCTGCCGGCATCATCTACATAGTGTTCCTGTTTATAAGACTTTAATAAAGGAATACTGACGCATACCCACCATACAGCTACAATGATGAATCCTAATGCTATACCAAGCTTAATCGGAAGCTTATTGATTGTGCCAAGATAATAGAGAATTAATGCTGCAAGGAATGGAATGCAGGAACCGATATACCCCCATGCATATCCCTTGGAAGATACCAGGTCCATTCTTTCATCGGTTGTAACATCCGTTAACATGGAATCATATAAGACAAGAGAACACTGATAACATATCTTGGCGATGACGTATGTAACCAGATAAACCATCATATTCTGAACACAGCCCAGTAGTGCACAGCCGATGGCACCGATTAATAACACACCTAAAAACAATGGCTTGCGTCTGCCCTGATTATCCGAAAATGATCCTAAGACTGGTCCGGCAAAAGCAACAACGATTGTCGCAATGGATGTTGCGTAGCTCCAATGGGCAAGATATTGCGACTTACTGAGTCCTCCATTGGTCGCAAGAGTGTTAAACCACACCGGGATTAAAGTGGATACCATCATGGTGAATGCAGAGTTACCGATGTCATATAACACCCATGATTTCTCCAGTTTGTTCAAATCCTTGAACATAAAAAACTGCCTCCTTTTAGATTATTTAACTGAACAAAAACATTTCTAAGATAATTAAAAACCTTTTCTGTTAATTTGTCGTTAAGTTTTTCAAAAAAGAAGCAGCTTTTTGATTAAAGAATATTAATAAATGTTGTTATGACAAGACTGTTGATGAAATCCGCAAATAAGGATCCTACTATCGGTATCAGGATAAATGCTTTTAAGGAAGGTCCATACTTTTCAGTTAAAGCCTGCATATTAGCCATGGCATTTGGTGTAGCACCCATGCCAAAACCGCATGTGCCGGCAGCTATAACAGCCGCATCATAGTCTCTTCCCATGACATTGAAGATAACAAAACGGGCATAGATATACATAAATACCAGCTGTGCTAACAGTAATATAACTAATGGAAGCGCAAGATCTGCAAGCTGCCATATCTTCAATGTAATCATGGCAATGCCAAGAAATAAGGAAAGGCAGATATCTCCAATACTGTTGATTTCTTCAATGTGTACAGGAAGTTTACCGGTATATTCCGCTATATTGCGCCATACAGCTGCAGTTATCATGGCCCCGATATAGATCGGAAAAGTCATGCCTGTCTTGGAAAGAACAGAAGATACAACCGTGCCAATACCAGCAGTTAATGCTAATTCCATAGCCGCAGAAGGATATTCCTTTAATGGCTTATCATCCTCTTTAGAATCCGTATTCTCATCTTTATGCATTGTTGTTAAAAGATCATATTTTCTGATTAAGCCATTACCGATAGGACCACCGATCAAAGATCCGGCAATTAAGCCGAATGTCGCGGCAGCCGTACAGATAGTTGTAGCACCAGTAATACCAAAATCTTCTAAGATTGGTCCAAACGCACCTGCTGTACCATGTCCTCCAACCATCGGGATAGAACCAGTACATAAACCCAGAAGACTATCTGCATGTAATAATCCTGCTGTTCCTACTGCCACAACATTCTGGGTAATGATCAGTATGATAACCAGTATCAGAAAGATAATCAGACTCTTTCCACCACTCTTCAATACCTTGAGATTTGCCTGAAAGCCAACTGATGTAAAGAACAGTACCATGCACACTTCTCTTAAAACATCATCAAATTCAAGTTCTGCAATATGCAGTTCATATAACACACATGTTAAGACTGCAAAGACAAGGCCGCCGGCTACTGGTGAAGGGATACAGAATTTTTCAAGAAAGGTAAATTTCTTTTTCAGAAAATCACCTAACAGCAGTACTGCAGCTGCTACAGCAAGGGTCTGGTATTTATCTAATTCAATCGTCAGCATCTCTG
This sequence comes from Erysipelotrichaceae bacterium, assembly GCA_019415435.1. Taxonomy (GTDB): domain Bacteria; phylum Bacillota_I; class Bacilli_A; order Erysipelotrichales; family Erysipelotrichaceae; genus Bulleidia. The sequence continues at coordinate 15,099 of DXZE01000040.1, read as the reverse complement.
CCATCCTCCACATCTATACCAGCGTGCTTGTAATAATCCACAGCACCAGGATGAATTGGAATACTGAGTGATGCGGACGCATCCCCGATATCCAGAAGCTTTACTCCAGTCTTATCAGATAATTCCTTCTGATGTTCAAACAGCTTTTCCGTGACGATACGTGCCGTATCCTCCGGTACTTCATTACTTGCAAGTAAAACGGATCTGACGGCAATTGTACGTACATCTTCATCCTGTCCTTTATATGTACCTTTATTGATTGTTGCACTGACATAGCCATCAAACATAGAAAGAATTCTTTCTATCTTGTTTTCTTCAATCGAAAGGAAACGGATCTTATCTGCATTTTCACTAAAGATATCTGCTGGTGCACCTGCTGTTACAAACATGACATCTACATCTCCATCCAGAAGATGTTCTATCGCATCCTGATAGTCATAATTGACCATATGGACATTTTCCTCACTGAGACCATATGCAGATAGTATCTGGGCTGCATTTCTTTCTGTACCAGATTCTTCCTGCCCGACAGAAACAGTCTTTCCATCGAGATCATCTAATGTTTCAACATCTGAATCTTTTCTGACCGCAATCTGTACATCTTCTTCATATAAAGCTGCTATAGCACTGTATCCCTGATAGCTTTTACCATCATTGATAGTTTCCCCATAGTACATTTCATTCACTACATCGGACTGGGCTATACCCATACGGATATAACCTTCTGATAACAGACGGATATTAGCGGCTGAACCAGCTGTATTCTTTACATTTAACTGATATTTGGAATGATATTCTTCATTCAGTATATCGGCAAAGGCTTTGCCAAAGGTATTGTAAATGCCGCCTTCTGCCGCTGTTCCAAAGCGTATTTCCACTCTGGAACATCCGCTTAGAACAAGCATACATAATGCAATCAGTACAACAACATGTTTTTTCATGTAACTTTCCTCTCAAAAACGGCTATATTATACAGAAAAATACTTCTGCTGAACATAGAAGCACAAACTTTTCCAATCTTGACATAAACCTATATAACGTTGTATATTCAGTAGAACAAAGGCATTTCTGCCTGAAAAGAGAGGGATTAATTATGAAGCATATCATGACACTGGATACACGCGACATGAAGGAAAGCGCTGTTAACGGAGGCTGTGGAGAGTGCCAGACATCCTGCCAAAGTGCCTGCAAGACAAGCTGCGGCATTGCCAATCAGGCCTGCGAGAACAAGGATAACAAGTAATTCAAACAGCAGAAATGATGCAGGTGCCGGAACGGTTTACGTCCCGGCACCTTTCTAATGTTTCTTAAGGAGGACACATATGATTCATCAGTATAAAATGAACGGATATAACATCGTTATCGATGTATTCAGCGCAAGTGTACATGTTACAGATGATCTGGCTTATGATGCCATTCATCTTCTGGATACAGGATTAGACCAGGATAAGGCAGAATATGAATTAAGAAAGATGCATCCGGAAGCTTCCAATCAGGATATTCGGGATACATTTGAAGACATAAATGAATTAATCAAAGCAGGAAAACTATTTGCGGAAGATATCTATCAGCCTGCTTCAGGATATTTCAAGAATCATTCCAAGGTTATCAAGGCTTTATGCTTACTTGTTGCACATACTTGCAATCTGAACTGTTCCTATTGCTTCGCTTCACAAGGCAAGTTCCATGGAAAATCTGGTTTAATGAGCTTTGAAACAGGCAAAAGAGCACTGGATTTCCTGATTGAAAACTCTGGTACAAGAAAGAATCTGGAAGTGGATTTCTTTGGTGGTGAACCATTAGTTAACTTTGATGTGTGCAAGCAGTTAGTTGCCTATGCCCGCAGTATTGAAAAGGAACATAACAAAAACTTCCGTTTCACCTTAACAACCAATGGTGTCAATGTGACAGATGAAGTCATCGAATGGGCTAATAAGGAATGCTACAACGTTGTCCTGAGTCTTGATGGAAGAAAGGAAGTCAATGACCGCTTCCGTGTAGATCATAATGGCAATGGCAGTTATGACCGCATCGTTCCTAACTTCCAGAAATTTGTAAAAGCACGCGGTGATAAAGGTTATTATATGCGCGGCACGTATTCTCATTACAATACAGATTTCACAAAGGATATCTTCCATATGGCTGATGATCTGGGCTTTACACAATTATCAATGGAACCTGTTGTGACAGATCCATCCAATCCTTCTGCCTTAACAGAAGAAGATCTTCCTACTTTGTATGAACAGTATGAGATTCTTGCCAAAGATATGTTAAGAAGAGAAAGAGATGGCAAGCCGATTGTTTTCTATCACTACATGCTTGACCTGGCTCATGGTCCATGTATCTTCAAGAGAATATCCGGATGTGGTTCCGGTACGGAATATATGGCTGTAACTGCCTGGGGTGATCTGTATCCATGCCATCAGTTTGTCGGGGACAAGGATTATAAGCTTGGTGATATCTGGCATGGTATTGATAATCCAAAGCTGCAGGATGAATTCAGACAATGCAACGTATATTCAAGACCTGATTGTCAGAACTGCTGGGCAAGACTGTATTGTGCAGGCGGATGTGCTGCTAATGCATTACATGCAACAGGTGACATTCATGGTACCTATGAATATGGCTGCAAGCTTTTCCGCAAGCGTATGGAATGCGCATTAATGATGAAAGTTGCGGAAGCAGAAATGAGACAGAACAATCATGAAGACAATGCTGCGTAAGCAGATACAACAGTATCTTGATGAAGATATCTACCCTCTGCATATGCCTGGTCATAAACGCAGACTCTTTCCTGAAGAGGATCTGCCTTATGCATGGGATATGACTGAAATAGAAGGAATGGATAATCTTCATCATGCTGAAGGAATTTTAAAAGAAGCCATGGACCGTACTGCATCTTTATGCGGCAGTGATCAGACATGGTATCTTGTAAATGGAAGTACAGCCGGTAATCTTGCCGGCATCTTTGCCTTAACTCATCAGAATGATGAAATCATCATGGCACGTAATTGTCATAAATCTTTATTTCATGCAGTACAATTGCGTAATCTGAAGGTTCACTGGATCATGCCTGAAACAGAACGATCCTTTGAAATAGCAGGCAGTGCAGATCCAGCTACCGTAAAACAGGCATTAGAACAATATCCGAATTCCAAAGCAGTTGTATTAACCAGTCCTACTTATGAAGGAGTCATATCCGATATCCACGCTATTGCGGATATATGTCATAAAAAGGACGTTCCTTTATTTGTTGATGAAGCACATGGAGCTCATTTAGGCTTATTCCCTGAGTTTCCAGACGGTGCTATCCACTCTGGCGCAGATTTAGCAGTACAGAGTTATCATAAGACTTTACCAAGTCTCACCCAGACGGCTGTATTGCATAAAAAAGGAAAGCTTGTATCTCCCAAGCGTGTAGAACAGGTGCTGGATATATTTGAAACTTCCTCCCCTTCCTATCCTTTGATGGTATCTTTAGATGCCTGTACAGAGTATCTTTTAAAAGAAGGAAAAGAAGATTTCAGAAACTGGAAGAATAAGCTCAGGAAGTTTGATGATACTTTATCACTAAAGCACATGCATGTTTTATGTCATGAAAATGATACTCCTGAACAGCATCACTTCTTTGATTATGATCCTGGTAAGATACTGGTTCATTCTAACTGTATTCATGGTTCAAAACTGCAGGAGATTCTTCGTAAAGATTATCATTTCGAATTAGAAATGAGCATAGGTAATAATGTACTGGCTATGACCAGCCCGGCAGATGAAGAAGATAAGTTTCTGTTATTTGCCAAAGCATTACATGAAATTGACTCTTCTCTTAAAGAAACAGATAAGAAAGAACATTCCTTCTCATACATACTTCCAGAACAGGAAAAAACAATCGCAGATGCGATTGAGGGTTCTTCCAGAATCCTTCCTTTAAAGGAAAGTGTCAATCATATATCTCATGAATGCATATACTGTTATCCTCCCGGCATACCGTTAATTACACCTGGTGAAGTAATATCTGAAGACTTACTGAATCAGATTCAGTTATTAAAAAAGACAGATACAAGACTTTACTTCAGTGAATCATCTGATGATACAGAATCTGTTTCTGTCTGTTGTTAAGACTCTGCCTGTACAGAGTCTTTTTCATTTCTCGTTAGATTGTTAAGCCACTTGCGTCTGGTGAAATGATACAGAGTCCATGGAATCTTTCCTACTTCATCAAGACACGTACAGGAATAGACTAACAATACCGGCCAATGGAAGATAAAGGCACCTGATAAAGCAGTAGGTATGGCAATGCACCACATTGCGACAATCAATGAATAAATATCAAACTTTGTATCACCACCGCCATCAAAGATACCATTGATCATAATGGTATTTACGCATCTGCCAATCATGTATACAGAAGTGATCACAAACATACCGGTCAGAAGTCTTTCTGCCTCAGGTGTTAACTTGTAGAATCTTAATACAACCGGTATAAACATCAGTACAAGTCCCATGGTCATAAGGCCAATCAGAAAAGATATCTTCATAAGCTTTGTGCCATACTCTTCTGCTATGTCTAATCTTCCTCTTCCTAACTCATTGCCAAGCATAACTGCCCCTGCACCAGCAATACCATTGCACATGCAGCAAAGTAAATCTCTTACCACTGCCGCAACAGAATTTGCGGCTGCTGCATCCTGTCCCAGGTGTCCCATGATGGCACTGTAAGCTGTAAAGCCAATACCCCACAATAGTGAAGCACCCAATATAGGTGAAGCAATATGCAGGAAGTCTTTATCCAGTAATGCATTTCTCTTCAGAATATGCTTTATATCAGCCTGCATATAATCCTTTTTAAAAGAAATACCAACCGACCATACCAGTTCGATCACGCGTGACAGTAATGTTGCTATTGCTGCACCATTGGCACCTAATAAAGGAAAACCTGCTAGTCCGAATATCAGTATCGTATTTAAGATAATATTTATGATGACTGCTGAAGAAGATATCAGAGCACTTGTAGAGGCATGCTCGGTAACCTTCATCATGGTCTGATAACATTGTGAAATACCTACCAGAAGGTAAGACCAGCCTGCTATGTGCAGATAGCCGCTTCCGGTCTTTAACAGTTCCGCATCATTGGTAAATATAAGCATTAATCTTTCTGGAAAGCATATACATAAAACACCAAATACAGCATCTGTAATTACTGCCAGTCTTAACATGATATGAAATATATCCTGCATGGATTTCAGATCATGTCTGCCCCAGTATTGGGCAGCTAATATAGATCCACCAGTTACAGCCGCAGATAAAAACATATTCATGACAAACTGTACCTGTTGAGCAAGAGATACAGCAGACATGGAATTCTGATTCAGTCTGCCTAACATAATCGCATCAGCGGCAGCTACTGCCGCAAGCATCAGACTCTGTAAAGCTAATGGAAAAGCCAGCCGGATTAATTTATCATTAAAAACCTTATTATCAAATAATCTCATAGGGTAACTATGATATCATGAAATACCGGTTTCATATGATCAAATGTACAGAACTGTTTCAAGCCTATTTCACCTCTGACAATTCTCTGTGCATCTTTAAAATGATCACCCAGATATTCTGTCTTATGGGCATCAGATCCAAACGTAAAGATCTTACCGCCAAGATCCTTATACAGTTTCAGAATCTTACGGGATGGCTGGGTATCCCTTAAACCATAATGCCAGCTGGATGTATTGATCTCTATGCCTTTATCGTCCCGTATTGCCTGTTTCAGTATTTCTGCTATCTTATCTTCTTCCTTTTCAAAAGGATAAGGGCCAGCCGGATCGTATCTTGTTAAAAGATCCAGATGTGCCAACACAGAATAATGCTTAAATGATTTCTGTACCTTATAGATTTCTTCATAATAGGAATCATTGTATTCTTTCTGAGTACGTCCTTTGAAGTATTCACCATTCCAGAATTCCTGATTATTAACCTGATGCATGGATAAGAGAATAAAATCAAGATCTTTATTATAACGATCATAGAGCTTTTCAAAATCCTGTATTGTAATAGACTGAATGCCAAACTCTAATCCTGCCTTAATGGTTATACGATCAGCGTATTTCTTCTGCATATGATGAATCTTATCAAAGTACAGAGGATAATTGACATTGGACATTGGCTCTGCATTACCTGCATCATCTACCTGACGATACACAATCCCTCTTGGATCATCCTGGTCTCTTTTAATGCCATAGTCTACATGATCTGTGAAGCACATTTCATCCAGATGAATCTCTATGCCTCTTTCTATCTGATTCTCCATTGGTTCACGGGAATCATCACTGAATTCACTATGTATATGATAATCTGCGATCATAAATACTCCTTAAAACGCAAACTAAAGTTTTACTATTCCACCTTATCACACAAGTTTTATTTTGGTGACATTGTTCCTGGTTTCATAAGGAATATTCTCATTACATAGCCATCTAAATCTTTCGTTTGGAAATTTCGTCTGCTATAATCCACCCAGAACCATGTATTAACGTATCTTGAGATTATTTCTTTCTCGTCCATGATCTTTACAAACTTTTCCTCCTCGGTTCGTAAAATACAGAAAAAAGCCTGTATTCACACTTGAATACAAGCTTGTAAAGATCATATAAGAGCGAGTGATGAGAATCGAACTCACGTATGCAGCTTGGAAGGCTGCCGTTCTACCATTGAACTACACTCGCATAAAGGAGGTGTTTCGGGCGGGAATCGAACCCGTGACCCACTGATTAAAAGTCAGTTGCTCTACCACCTGAGCTACCGAAACATCTGGTGGTAAATAATTGGCTGGGGCAGCGAGGTTCGAACTCACGATGAGGGAGTCAAAGTCCCTTGCCTTACCACTTGGCTATGCCCCAATCAGGCAGCCGGATGGTTTTGTTATTTAATATCCGAAGATACCCTTTAACCAAAAATGGTGGAGACGGGTGGTTTCGAACCACCGAACCCAGAGGGAGCAGATTTACAGTCTGCCGCGTTTAGCCACTTCGCTACGTCTCCACAGTGCCGACTATAGGAATCGAACCTACAACCTACTGATTACAAATCAGTTGCTCTGCCAATTGAGCTAAGTCGGCATAAATGGTGGAGGTTACAGGACTCGAACCTGTGACCCTCTGCTTGTAAGGCAGATGCTCTCCCAACTGAGCTAAACCTCCATCGCATCTCTCTTTCAGAGTGCTAAATAAATATACCACACCACTTTGTACCCGTCAACAAGTTATTTCTTTTTCTTCTTATATTTCATGTGCTACAATTTAAGACATACGGGACTTATATGCAGATATATAACGCAGATGCAGGTAAGAATAAATCAGGATTTATAAAAGCTGTTATTGCCAGTATTGTTATCTCAGTTATCTGCGGTATAGCATATGGCTTGTTAATACAGTTACTGCATATGCAGATATCACTTCTGTATATACCCATAGGCTATGTGATTGGTACAGTCATTCAGAAAACCGGGCATGGTTTAACAATGAAGTATCAGATAACCGGAGCCCTGCTTACATTTTTAGCTATATGGATTGGTGATACATTTGCCATATATGGTACGGAAGGATCTTTTATGATCCTGATTACCCCTTCTGCCTGGTATCTGGCCATGCAGATGTGTGTCATAACATATTTATCAGGCGGTATAAATGCATTGCCTGGCATTATGTTTCGAATTGCAGGGGTATGGTTTGGTTATCATTATTCTGTTATTTTATGAGGATTGAAGTATGTATAGAAAAACATGGATGGAAATTAATCTTGATGCAATAGCACAGAATGTAAAGGATACAAAAGAAATCTGTGGAAAGAAGTATATTGCTGTATTAAAGGCAGATGCCTATGGATGCGGTGATATGCAGGTCGCAAGAGCTGTCTTAGAAGCTGGCGCAGATATGCTTGCGGTATCTTCCTTAGATGAAGCCTTAATGTTAAGAAATGGCGGCTATGAAGGAAAAATACTGATTCTTGGAGCTACGGATGCACAGGATGTTTCCGTATTAGTAAAGAATCATATTTCTACTGCCGGATATTCCATGGCATGGGTAAAGGAAGTTATTCAACATGATTGTAAAGGTCTGCAGGTACATCTTGCGGTAGATACAGGCATGAACAGATTAGGTTTTAAGGATAATGCCTCTTTAAAAGAAGCCTTTGATTTATTACATGATCATGGCTGTGTTATGGAAGGTATCTTCACCCATTTCTGCTGTTCTGATGAAATGGATCACGTCCGTACAAACAAGCAGTATGAATTGTTTGTGTCTGCCCTGGATACCTTAAACTATCCGTTTGAGTGGATTCATTGTGATAACAGTGATGCGACTATATTCTTCAGGGATCCACGTTCTAATGCATGCCGTGTAGGCATCAGTCTGTATGGTATTTCACCTTATAAGAAAGATCTGCATAAAGCAGTTTCCCTCTATACAGAAGTATTTATGACCAAGCATGTTAAAGCTGGTGAAACTATCGGTTATGGCGCAACCTATACAGCTAGGCAGGATGAAATCATTGCGACATGTCCGATTGGTTATGCGGATGGATTAATCCGTCAGAATCAGGGCAGAAAAGTGTATGTAGATGGTCAGTATTGTGAGATCGTGGGCAGAATCTGCATGGATCAGTGTATGATCCGTCTTGAACATGATGTAAAACCAGGCACTAAGGTAGAAATATTCGGACCTCATATTGATCTGGAACAGATGGCAGATGAACTGCATACAATTTCATATGAGATCATCTGTCTGATTACCGGCAGAGTTACAAGAAAATATATCTGGCATGGCCAGACTGATGCTGAAGAAAATCCAAGACTTGTGAAAAGTGAACAGTAAAATACAGCAGGAATTATCCCTGCTGTATTTTTAGTTTTCTTTTGATAATCAGGTTTAAATCAGATAATTCCCTGTTATTCTGATCAGCCATCTTCTGAATCTCTTCTTTTCTGCTTAAGTCTTTCATGGCATAAGCTGCTGCTGCACTGTAATCTCTTTTAAACTGATCATTTAACTTCTTCCATGGAATATCCTTCATATCTTCAATCAGATCTTTATGCATGGTTAATCTTCCCTGTTCTAACAGAACTGCCAGAACCGGATAGCCTGGATATCCCTGCCAATAAGTCGCATTATCATCTGAGGCATATGTATCCTGATCCCATGCAATATGATAGGTTTTGGAGCCATCAGAAGAAGTACATGTGGCATGATGATCATCAATCATATGTAATCTCTTATCTGCGATAGCAGAATACGCTTCAAGAAACTTTTCCTTTGGTGGTAACTTCATCATCTTCTCCTTTCAATGTTACTAAACAAATCTCTGGGTTGTTATAGAGCCTTGGCAACCATAGTTTCCCTGATGCCAGACCTCTTGTAATCAGAAACCAGTGTCCGCCTGTTTCATGCATGCCTTCTGTATATTTTGGAAACAAACCTAACTGTGGTGCGTAGATGCCCTTATGCATAAAAGGAATGCGCCATTGTCCACCATGAGCATGCCCTGAAATAATCAGATCAACCGGTGCCTGACGATAGAATTCAATATAATTGGGACGATGCGATATTAAGATCCTGAAATTATCCGTATAATACATGTATCTGAGATCAGAAGCCTGTATAACCGGTTTTCTGCCATGATCACTCATACCATATATTTCAATCATCTCATCATGTACCTGTACAACTTCACCCTGATCTTCCAGTACATGTACACCTTTTTCTTTTAATCGTTTCCGTAATGCATCAATATCTTTTTCAAGATACACATCATGATTGCCAGATGTAAAGTAAACCGGATAGTCTTTTAAGGCATCAATCAGTTCAAAGCTGATTTCATAGTTACGGTCATAATCAAAGAGATCCCCGGCAATGATAATCAGATCCGGATTCATTTCCTTTATTCTTTTTACTATTCTGCTTTGATTCTCACCAAATCTGCGGCAATGTACATCCGCCAGTACACACATCTTTATATCATGATGAATTTTAGCAGATCTGATTTCATAACAGGATGTATCAATTCTTCCATATGGAAGACCTGCCAGAATCACACCTGCCGCAGATGCCATGAGAATTAGATTTCTTTTCTTCATTGGTCACTTCCGAAATTTATTATCACTGCCTGCAGAGGTACATCTTCATACAGTCTGCTTCGTACTCTTACAGAAATCAGAATCATGCCATCTTCATCTGTATACTTCTTTTCTACAACACCATAAAGATGACTTTCACCAATAATGAATTCGATTGTATCTTCCACTAAAACATTCTTCACAAGATTCATTATATACAATCCCTGTTTTTGTTTTAAACTGGTTATATGACAAAAATATATATTGGTGAAAATACAGTCCTTAAAGGTGATATTACTGTTGGCTCAGACTGCAGTTTCTGGCATAACGCTGTCATCCGTGCAGACAGTGGCTATATCCATATAGGTAATAGCGTTAATATACAGGATCTGGTTATGATACATACCGGTTTTAATGGTTATAACGTAACTATTGGAAACAATGTAACAATCGGTCATTCTGCCATTATTCATGGCTGTACTATCAAAGATGAATCCCTGATCGGTATGGGAGCAATCATCATGAATGGTGCAGAAATCGGATTTCATTGTATTGTCGGTGCTGGTGCATTAGTCACAGAAAACAAGAAGTTTGAAGATGGCTCTCTGATCATCGGATCTCCCGCAAAAGCTGTCCGTAAGTTAACAGATAAAGAAATAGAAGGGATTCATCAGAATGCCCTTCTCTATGTTAAGGAAGCTCAAAAAGAACTTAATCCGGCAGATTTTTAAGCCATCTTTCTCTTTTCAGACGAATTAAGAAGATAATACCGCGGAAGGTTAATTCGGATGCCATAGCAACCCAGACACCGCGTAAACCTAAAGTTTTGGAAAGAACATACGCCAATGTAATGCGTACACCCCATATACTGACAAGGTTCATGATACCAGGAACTAGTGTATCCCCTGCCCCACGCAAAGCGCCTGCCGCAACAATAGATGCCGCAAACATTGGTTCTGCTAAAAGTTCTATACGCAACACTTCTTCACCTAATGTCTGTACATCTTTAACTGGTGTTAAGAATGCAAAGACATACGGGCATAAGAAATACATCAGAATGCCGGTAATACTCATGATGATCATACCGGCAAAGGTTGTTAACCATGCAAAGGATCTGGCAAGATCCTTTCTTTTGGCACCTATAGCCTGTCCTACCATTGTCGTAGAAGCCATGCCTATGCCATAACCTGGCATATAGCATATGGATTCTGCTGTTACTGCGAAGGAATTTGCGGCTATGGCCGTAGTTCCTAAAGGTGCCACGATCCTGGTAGAGAATACCTGTGCACCGGTTGTTGCAGTCTGTTCAAGAGCCATAGGTAAGCCAATATGAACTGCCTGCGTTAATGTTTCTTTTTCAGGCAGCCAATGTCCCTTGATGCCATGATAAGAAAGAGACTGTTCCTTAAAGAAACAATAATACAGTAACAAAACCATACATACAGCTATCGCAAAGGATGTTCCTAACTGTGCGCCAAGTACACCCAAGCCAGCTCCCGGCATCGTAATCTTCTGGGAAAGGATAACTACTGTTCTGGTTGGAAAGATCAGGAAGTAATTGAATACAACATCTAAAGCACACATTAATGTTGAAAGTATGGATGGTGTCTTCATGTTACCGGCACATTGCAGCATATTCATAGCTAATCTTTGTAACATACGGACAGGTAAGAATGCCGCAAACCAAAAGAAATAAGCTGTCGCATCTTTCCATAATGAATGATCTGCGCCTAATAAAGAAGGCAGATAGAAGGAAAGTGCCATACCTAATACGCCAATCACGATTCCAATCAAAATACTTGTTAATAAAGATTCACGGAATATGCGCTTGGAACGATTCTGATCACCAGCACCTACTGCATGTGCCACCTGTACGGCAAAGCCGCTTGCGGCACCACCTATCACACCACCGAATAACCATGTCGAAGAAGAGACAAGACCAATGGAAGCACTCGCCTCTGCGCCAAGAACGCCTACCATAGCTGCATCAATATACTGCATGATGATCTCTGATATCTGGGCAAGAATACCCGGTAAAGAGAGTTCATATACAATTTTCAGCCGTTTGGATAACGGAATCTCCTGATTTTCATGCAACAGGGAAACAAGATCATTATTAGAAGCCATGGGATTATTATACAGCTTTATGGCTTAATCTATGCCACTGATGCATTATAAAAGGGCATTTTATATGCCCTATTAGTTATTATTCAGCGTGGATTTCACCAGCCCGTTTCAATGCGGACTTTGTCGCAATCGGTCCAATCAGTTCATAAACCAATGTTGCAGAAAGTATGATTGTCAAAGCCTGTGGCCCAAAGCCTCCGCCTAACTGCGTGGAAGCTAATGTTGCCATACCAATTGCAACACCTGCCTGCGGCATTAAGGCAAAGCCAATGTTGTTTTTAACAACAGATGGCTGATGGGTAATACTTGCGCCAATGTAAGAACCGATCCACTTGCCGGCAAATCTTGTAATGATATAAACAATACCGATCAATCCTACCTTTGGTAAGGAAGTCAGATCCAGTGTAGCTCCAGAGACAACAAAGAACAGCATGAATAATGGATATGTCCAGTCATCAACACTGTTTAATACTCTCTCTGCATCATCTCTCATATTGACATATACAGCACCAATAGCCATGCACATCAGAAGAGAAGATAAGCCATACTTATCGGAGATTGCTGCAGCCGCAAATACTGCCGCAATACAGAAAGACATACGGTTTGTATGAGACTTGAAGAACCTGCATGCTAAGGCAATGCCTAAGCCAAACAATGCACCTATTACTAATGCAAGAATAATCTGTCCTAACGGAATCAGCAATGTATTTACCGCATTAAATGGTGTATGGTTAACAAATCCCTGGGCAAAGTTAATGGAAATAGAATAGGCAATCAGACCTGTTGCATCATCTGCGGCAACGACTGGTAACAGCATTCTTGTTAATGGACCATCAGCTTTGTATTGTCTGACGACCATCAAGGTTGCAGCTGGTGCAGTAGAAGCAGCCAGAGCACCTAAAGTAATGCATAAAGCAGGTTCGAATCCTAATAACAATGTAACTGTATCAACTAATACAACTGCACCTACAGATTCCAGTACAGTAATAATCAATGCCGGTTTTCCAATCTGCTTTAAAGTAGACTTTTTAAACTGGTCACCAATAGAGAATGCAATAAATCCTAAAGCAACATTTGTAATTAATGATAAACTGCTTAATGTCTTATGACTGATCAGTCCTAATACACATGGACCAATCAGAACACCAGCAATCAGATAGGCAGTGACATTCGGAAGATGAACAAGTTTTGTAACTCTGGTCATCAACAGTCCTGCTAACATGGCTATGCCAAGATATAACAGTACTTCCATTATTGGTTCTCCGCTACGCCTTCCCAGCGTGTTACTGGTAAACTGAACATAACGCCGGTATTCGGTAATCTCAGATCACCGGATACTTCATGAATAATATCAATTGCCTGCTGTATCTGTGCATCCTTTAATACAACCAGAATCATCTTGTTATGCGGACGATCCGGATTCACGAACTGACGCAGACCTCCGAAAATAGAAGGTGCATTATCTGAATCTGCATTCACTGCCGCAAGCATACCTTCACAATCCACAATTGAAGCTCCATGGATGCCGACAGCCATCATTTTATTCATAATCGGTGTAATCGTTTCTTCATGATTTGTAATATGTACTAATAATTGCATATATCCCCCTTATCTAAAAAAAGCCCAGTGGGCTTTCTTACGTCCGAGAGAAATTATAGGACGCTCCATTATCACATGCAAGAATCAGAATTCAGAATTCATTCTCTTCTCTATTTTTGTAAAAATAATCGGTCCGATAAAAAGAGACAGGAACAATGCCATAAATGCTCCAACAAAAGATGTCAGTCTTTCATCAAACAACACTTCAGCAAAGTGACCGAATACCATATACCCAAACATACCAAGAATGCCGCAGATAACTAATCTTAACAATGCCTTTTTCATGGTCATATGATCCGTAGTAAAACCTATATACTTTCTTTCCAGAGCCCATGCACATAAAAGACCAGTAAAGAAACCATAGGATTTCATGGAATCTGCCTGCATGCTTATCGGATCTACAAGCAGTTTCCCATTTTCATAGGTCATTGGATATGGCTTTAACAAGGTAAACAGTATCAGAATACCTGTCACTACTAATCCGATTATGACGATCTTCAGATCACTTCTCTTCTTTCTGCGATACCATTCAAAAAACTTCTGCACAAGAAAGATACAGATGCATCCTTCTAATAAGCCTACGATTACATCCTGTGGTGTATGTACACCCAGATAATTACGTGAAAATCCTGTCAATAACACCAGGAGAATCAGAATGACTGCCGTCTTTCTATGTTTGCGATAAACCCATGCGGCAGAGCCATAGGTTGTGGCAGCTGTCTGACTGTGACCGGATGGAAAGGAATAACCCGTAGCACCTGGTTTAGCTAATGCACTTGGAATAATTCTCCTGTCCCTGATCCATGGTCTGTATACACAGCATATATTCTTTAATGTTCCATTCATGACTGTTCCAAGACAGAAACAGGCAGTGATAAAGAATCCTTTCTTCTTGTCTTTACAAAGATAAATCACTAAGGCAAGTCCAATTCCAGCAGCTCCAAGCATGGTGATGCCATAGAAGACATACTCCCATAGTATTCCTGCCTGTTCTCTGATATTCTGCAGCCATAAAAGATATGTTATATCCATAAAACCTCTTTCATCGTTTCATTAAATATGCCGGCACCTGATGACTCATTGTCAGAATGTCTTTTTCTTTGATTCCACAATCCAGTAAAGCATCCATAAACATCATGAGTCCTTCAATCGGATACTCTTTTCCAGGCTGACCGCGATCCGTGGAAAGACAGCAGTTTTCAAAACCCAGTTCCTTGACACTCCCACAGCTAAAGCACGTGGGATTCTTGAGAAGTCTGATTGCTTAC